>NZ_JASGCA010000018.1:0-66959 GCF_030449715.1 Bacillus sp. LB7 | reverse complement strand
TGGCGCGCCCGAGAGGAGTCGAACCCCTAACCTTTTGATCCGTAGTCAAACGCTCTATCCAATTGAGCTACGGGCGCTTCATCAGGCGACTTAACTATAATACTATGAATATCAGTTGAAGTCAAGAAGTTTTTTGAAGTTTTTCTGCCGAAAAGGATGAAGCTTTTTTGTTTCGACTTTATCCATTATACACATTTTGAGGGTTTTGTACACCCTTTAAATGATGAATATTATATCGGCATTTCGAAGTTGTAACTTCGTTGTCTCAGCGACGAATAATAATATATCATGCTTTCAATTCATCCGTCAACACTTTTTTCGTTTTTTTATACCTCTAAAAAATTTAGGCTTACAGCCATTCATAATAGATGACGTTTACCGGACCTTTTCATCTTATGTGATGTTTTATTGAATGTTCCCCGCTTCATCAAGTTATATATGGAACCGAAGCTGTAAATCGTTAACTTTGACATCACTCTTACGCGGTCATTTAATGAAGCTTTTATTTTATGAACGGCTTTTAAGATATCCTAAGGGTGCCTCAAATAGGCTGCTTTTACGCATCGTTTACAAAAATACAGGCAGAAATCTTTGTTATAGGAAGATTTCTGCCTGCAAACTGCAAATGTTTTATCTATAACCCCACCTGCCTGCCCCTTAACAATTCAAATTGTCATCCGCTGATTTTAGCGCTCGCGTCGCTTGGTGCTTTTTCCGATTTGTAGTTGCGGAAATTATGCTCAAGCTGTTCAAGTGTGAGACCTTTTGTTTCAGGAAGGAATTTTTTCACGAATGCAATGGAAAGAAGTCCAAGTCCGACAAAAATGTAGAATGTCGAGGACAGCCCGATCGCATCAAGCAATATCGGGAACGAAAATCCGACAAAGAAATTGACGATCCACAAACAAAACACGGTGACGCCCATCCCGAGGCCGCGAACGCGAAGCGGGAATATTTCAGAAAGCATGAGCCATGTTACAGGAGAAATGGCGCCTTGCTGGAATGCAAGAAAGGTTACAGTCAGCGTAAGTACGACATACGGAAGAGCAGCTGAGCCTTGAAGGGCGTTTGAAAAGATGCCGATCAGCAGCAAAGCTGATGTCGTCCCTATTAAACCGGTTATCAGCATCGGTCTGCGCCCAACCTTCCCTAAAAGCCAAATCCCCACGAATGTCGCTAAAACTGAAATGACACCGTTTGCAATATTTCCGATAAGTGCAGCTTTTGTTTCAAATCCGGCATTTTTGAGTATTTCTGTACCGTAATACATGATAGAGTTTACGCCGGTAATCTGCTGAACGACGGCGATCCCGATTCCGAGAAATACGATTCGGCGCACCCACGGAACAGCCAGGTCTTTATAATTCGCTTTTTTCATTTCAGATTCTTTCATGACTGCAGCTTCGATTTCAGCAACTTCCGAATGCGCCCTTTTTTCCTCGCGGATTCTTTTCAGAACGCCCAGCGCCGCTTCATTTTTTCCTTTAGAGACAAGCCAGCGCGGACTTTCGGGCATTCTCAGCATACCAAAGAACAAGAATATAGCCGGTACTGCGGCAATCGCCAGCATGTAACGCCAAACATGGGAACTATCCCCCATTGTGGTTCCGAGGATGGCATTGAAAGTAAATGCCAAGAGCTGTCCGGAGACAATCATTAATTCATTTTGGGTAACCATTCGTCCCCTTTTTTCTGAAGGAGACATTTCAGCCAAGTAAGTCGGTACCGTAACAGATGCTCCCCCTACAGCAACTCCAAGCAGGAACCGAGAGATGACCATAATCGTCACATCAGGCGCAAGCGTACATCCGAGCGTCGAGAAAAAGAAAAGCACAGCTAGAAAAATGATGTTTTTGCGGCGCCCGATATAATCGGAGAGTCTTCCGCCGAATACCGCCCCCAATGCCGCTCCCAAGAGAAGCGAACTTGCGACAAGCCCTTCTGTAAATGCAGTCAGGTTCAGCTGATCTCCTTCAGACATATAAGGCAAGGCACCGTTGATCACTCCGGTGTCATATCCGAATAGAAGTCCGCCGAACGTCGAGACTAAAATAATAGTACGCAAAAATGATTTCTGATTCCCTTGTTCATTCATATTGATTTCCCCCGCCTTTGTTTTAAAAATTGATTTATTTCCAAAGGTTTTCGAAAACATCCTTAATAGGAGCTCATTTCTTTTCCTAAAAGACTCATATCTAACTTTCGAAAGTCTCGCCAGCCACCCCCTTAACAGAAAATTGAAAATTTTATTTTGATGGAAGACGGAGCTTCCGCACAACCAATTACCTACTATGGCATATCTTGGAATCACTTTCATTTGCATGCCGTTTAAATGTATTGTTAGATTATAGTTATGTTTTTGGTACATTTTTGTTAGATCTGATATTATCATAATTTTAAAAGCGCTTTCAGTCAACATAAATTTCAGAAATCTTATCTTTTTTTTATTTTGAAAAGCGCTATTAATGGCGTTATGATAGGAATTATATCCAATTCATATGACTTCATTTCTTTTTTTATTATTTATCAGCATTTTTTCACTCTTGTCATTTCATAGTGATCTTTTTGTCACTTTTTTGTGATGTGTGGAATTTTAGTCCCAATAAAAAAATACCAAGGGGCTTCCCCTCAGTATTTTTTCCTGCCTGCAGCGGACATTTCAATTATCTGTGAACAGCAACATGAATCAGCTTTCCTTTAACCGCAAGGCGCCCTTCGGTTTTCACGGCTTTGTCACATGTCATCAGCGTAATTTCTTTTTCTTTCGTCTCTTGAATCACATCTGTGTCCGTTTCAGAAATGAATTGTTTGGATGTCACAGTGTATATATAGTCTTTTTTAAAGTCTGTGATTTTAACGGTGTCCCCTTTTTTAATGTTGATAAGAGGACCGAATAAGAGGTTCTCCCGCTTCATATGATGTCCGGCCAGCGGGTAGTTGCCCTCGCCCATTTTCTGATCGGGACGCATTGTTGTCGCTCCGTAAAGAAGATTTTGATTGGTTGTGCCTTTCAATATCGGCAGCTTGATATTGACGCTGCTTATGGTGATCCGGCCGATGACCGCTTTCGGCTCAGGATCAAGACCGGCTTTTACTGTTTCCATAAAAGAAGGCGGCTGAATCGCTTCAAAATCAAATGACGCCTTTTGCGCATTGTTTTGTTCCGCCTGTTCAGCTGTCAATTCAAAACTTTTATTCTTGTTGAGATTGATGATGATGCTTTCTTTAATAAAAGGAGACAAGACGAAGAATATACCTGATATGACAAGCACGGCAACGATCATTTTTTTATACATGTCTCACAGTCCTTTCTAACCTTAATGTCAAATGAACGAATGCCGTTTTTCAAAAAAGCACCTGACCGGTTTCATGATCAGGTGCATAAATGATTCGTTTAAGCCTTTCTATGTTTCTTTCTTGTGAAGAAAGCGAAGACTCCTCCAGACAAAATCAGCAGGATGCCGATCATGATCGGCATGATGCTATCTGTGTCACCGGTTTTCGGAAGCGCATCACCTTTAGGATCTCCGTTCGAATTCCGGTCCGGTGTGCCTTTGTTATCTGTTTTAGGGTCTCCCGAATTCGGGTTCGGTGTGCCTTTGTCAACAGCCGGCGTTTTCAGCTTTTCATTGGACGCTGTGATCTCGACCGGTTTTGTCTGTCCTTTTTTAATTTCAAAAGGAATCGGCGTTTCATCAAGCTTATAGCCGTCAGGCGCCTTCGTTTCGACAAATTGATAGCGCCCAGGTGCCAATCCTTCCGCTGCGAACTGCCCGTTTTGATCTGTCGTCCAGACTGCCGGCAGCTTTTTCCCGTTGCCTCCGGCTTTAACAGGCTTTCCATCAACATCGAGCAGCTTGAATTCGGCTCCTTTTAAAACAGCCTTTTTATCGTTACGGTCCACTTTCGTCAGTCTCGCATCGCCCGGTGTCAATTGGTTCTCTGCAGTCATTTCAATTGGCTTTGTATCCGTATTTTTGACTGTGAACAATATTGGCGTCTCATCCAATTGATAATGTTTAAGTGCTTTTGTTTCGACAAACTGGTAGTTACCAGGCTTAAGGCCGTACACTGTGATCCGGCCGTCTGCGTCTGTTGCCAAACCGGTTTTCAGTACCTTGCCGGTTTCATCTCTCAAATCGAACTGCGCCCCCTGAAGTCCGGCGCTCTTGTCATCCTGGCCGACTTTTGTGAGCACAACGCTGTTTTTCTTGTTGAGAGCCGTCAGTTTAACCTGTTTCGGCTCACCTTCGTGTTCCCCGGTAATGGAAAATGGAATCGGATCTGTTGACAGCAGGTAGCCGTCAGGCGCATGTTTTTCAACAAATTGATAGCTTCCCGGCGCCAAACCGCCAGCCTCAATTTTGCCGCCTTCTTTAGAGATCAAATCGTCTTTGACCGTTTTGCCTTCGCTGTCAATGATTTTAAACACGGCTCCTTCTAATCCATTGCCGTCTTCATCTTTTTTCTGCAAATAAACCGAACCTTTGTAGTTGACCGCTTTTCCTGCATCTACATGTACAGGTTTTCCCTCAGCGGAATCCGGGATGACAAACTCTATTTTCCCGCTGTTCAATACAAATCCAGCGGGCGCTTTCGTTTCTACGAAGGCATATCGCCCAGGAGCCAGGCCTGAAGCCGTAACGGTTCCATTTTGATCTGAGACCAGTTCCTCCTGCACGGTATTCCCGTTTTGATCTGCGATCTTAAAGACGGCTCCTTCAAGCTTGCGGCCTTCCGCATCTTCTTTTGTCAAATGAACCGAACCTTTATGATTAACGGCGGCGCCTGCATCAACCGGCTCCGGTTTCCCTTCAGCTGAGCCCGGGATGGTGAATTCAATTTGACTGGTGTTTAACATAAAGCCTTCGGGGGCCTTCGTTTCCACGAAAGCATAGCGACCAGGCGCAAGGCCTGAAGCTGCAATTTCCCCGTCTTCATCGGAAGTGAGCTTTTCATGAACGGTGTTGCCTTCATGATCAACGATCTTAAATTCAGCGCCCTTCAGCGTATGGCCTTCTGCATCCTCTTTTGTCAAATAAACCGAGCCTTTATAGTTGACGGCTTTGCCTGCGTCCACGGATTCCGGTTTTTCTTTTGCCGATTCAGATATGGTAAACTCGATTGCCTTACTGTTTAACACAAAGCCCTCGGGCGCTTTGGTTTCGACAAATGCGTAGCGGCCAGGCGCAAGATCAGATACTGCGATTTTCCCGTCTTCATCGGAAGTAAGCTTTTCATGAACGGTGTTGCCTTCATGATCGATGAGCTTGAATTCAGCCCCCTCTAACTGACGGCCTTCTGCATCTTCTTTCGTTAAATGCGCTCTGCCTTTATAGTTGATCAATGTTCCTAAATCAACGTCAGGTACTTGATTCTTATCATTCGTTTTGACGGAGAAGCTGATTTCTTTTGTATTTAAGAGATATCCTTCAGGAGCTTTCGTTTCCAGCAAACGATAAGCACCGGGCGGTAAACCGTTGATTTCAACTTTCCCGTTTTCATCGCTCTTAATATTCGTACGTATTGTCGTAAAGGTGCCATCACCGGATTTTTTCTCCAGCTTGAACACGGCTCCTCCCAAAGGATTCTTTTGTTCGTCTTGTTTGATAAGCGTCACCTTATTCTTCTCATTCACGACTTTGTAAAGCGCTCCGGCGCTGGAAGAGCTGCTGTTAATCTCAACGGAGACCCCGTCTGCGTAGGCGTCGCTGATCGTATATCCGTCAGGCGCCTTGATTTCTTTTAAAACGTAAGTGCCGTAGCGGATATTGCCGAACGTCAGCTTGCCGTCGTCGTCAGTCGTTCCTGTCCGCAGAAGCTGCTCATTATCTTTTGTCCGCAATTGAAAATCTGCTCCGGAAAGCGGTGTGCCGCCTTCCCCCGTTTTAAGAATTGTCAGGCTTCCTCTTTCACCTGAGCCTGAACCGCCGCCGCTTGAAACGGCAACAAAGACCGAGCTGTTGTTTTCCTGGGTCTGTTCCTGAACATTCGTTCCCGAAATCGACACTTTGTTGTGAACATGACCGCTCGTGCCGGCAATATTGATTAATGATTGGTATTGAATAACATAGGCGCGGTCGATTTTTTTGTAATCGCCTATAAATTTCAGAACAAATGATTGTTCACCGGTTGCATTGTCGGTCTTGATGTCCAGTGTATAGTCCTCGCCTTTTTGAAGCTGAACATCATCCGGGACAAGATTTCCGCCACTGTCTTTGACTGCACCTTTTTCATCGTATTTAGCCTGATAAACTTTAAAAGAATCTTCAGCTAAAATTTGATTGGTATCCGGAGTATCGGTGACTTTTACGTCCTCTAATACCGACTGGCTCGCGTTGACATTAATGCTCCAATCGACATAACCTCCGTTTTGTTTGCCTCCTTTGAAAACGAGGCTTCCTCCGTCGGCGACCGAAACGGATGCCGTCAACTCACGCTCTGAATATCCGGCATTATAGTACGTCGCCTTGTTGGTGTAAGGGTCACGCTTAATGACCTGCCCTTTAAGCGATGTTTTAAATTCAATAAGATACGGGACGGAATCGTCCGTTTTCAAATGGACAGTCAGCGTTTGTTTATTGTCAGCCGACGGCTCTTCCACATCATATTGTGAAGCGGGCAGGATGTCTCCTTCTGTGATGGAACCGTCTTTATTGACTGCATAGCTCTTGACGACAACCGATCCTTTAACAAATTGCTGATCATCTGCTAAAGCATCTTTAATATAAGGATTCTTTGACGGCTCTCCATTATAGTTGATGCCGATTTTCCACGTGATTTCTTTTGAAACAGCGTTATATGAGCCGTTTTTGAAGCCGTTGTGGGATGTCTGGCGATTCGGCGTAAAACTGCTCGCTTCCTTATTTCTGCGTTCAGTGCTGCTGTGATCAGTCCAGGTTGATTCAGCCGTGTTTTTGACATTTTCGTTTGAAAAGTCGGCATTCATATTCGTTGTATACGTGATCTTAAACTGGCTGTTTGTTGTTGCATAATCTCCGATGAGTTCCAGGAGAAAACCTTCATGATCCGGTTTTATTGTCAATGTATAGTCTTTGCCTTCTTCAAGCGTTTTGTTATTCGTCACATCCTGAAGACGGAATGATCCGTCGAGGAGCGCGAGCCCGCCGCTTTCGAAACTGTCATCCAACTTCCAATTGTTCATCGTGTAGTTGTTTTTGTTGATTGCGATCGTCCAATCGACCGTTTTCTTCTGGTAATCAATGTTTGAATAGCCTTTTATCAAGTTCTGCTGAATGGCTGTACCTGAAGCTTTCTTTGATTCCCCTGTTCCGGTCACTGCGGTGTTCGTATACGTTGTTGATTTATCAATGATCACTCCGCTGTTGACCTCGGTTTGATATGTGATTTTGTAAGCTCCGGTAACATTTTGGTTAAATTTGATTTCAAACCCGCTTCCACTATCGGAGAGCGTATAGTCTTTGCCCTCTGTTAGAGGCGTTCCCGCCTGTTCACTTCCGTTCTGATTGAAAGTAATCGGAATCACCTTCAAGGAATCTGAAACAAGCTGCAAATCATCGGAACCAAACGAATCCGTTATACTCGCCTTGGATTCGTCAATCTTTTTCTCTCCGTAGTTATATAAAATCGTCCAGCTGAAATGAAGAATGACAGGCTTTTAAATTCACTGCTGTATGTTTAGCGGCTGTAATATGAATTTTGCTTTATGTCAGCTGACATCATCCGAACCAAACTACATTGTATGAGATGGAACTATACAATTTCTGAACATCGGCATGTAAGCTGAAAATGGCATAAAAAAAAGACCGGCTGATCCGGTCCTTGTGCACACCTTTTAATTCATTTTGTCCTTCATTTGTTTATAGCGCTCATACTCCTTGATCGCTTCTTCAACATTCCCGGTTTTATTAAACAGCTGCATCTTGTATTGGATGATTTTATGATCGCACGGTTCGATTTTCTCGACCAGCAGACATATATCAAGCCCCCGGCGGTAGTCTTTTTCATGAATAAGAAAATCGACCAGTTCATAAGCTTTCCCAATCCATATCCGGGCAAGCCGCGTCTTTTCGGGTTCGGCCCACAAATAACCGTGTTCCATAAAGTAATGGTTTTCGTATGCAAGCAGCAATTCCATGTGCCGGCTGACGGTCGTCATATGGATGGGAGGAGCCTCTTTCAGCGATTTTTCCCATTCGTCAGCATCCACTTTCACACCGGAAATCCGAAGGACATATCCTGTGTCAGTCTTCTCGATCGATTGGCCGAAAGGAAGCCTTTCGATTAACTTTCTGATTTGATAAATCGCCGTATATAGCTGGGTGCTCGCTTTAGAGACATCGTGATCAGGCCAGATCAGGTCGATCAACACGTCTTTGCTGATCACATGGCCGTGATGATGAAGCAAATACGCGTAAATTTCGCGTGCTTTGGACGTTCTCCACTTAACGGGTATATATGTTTTGACATCCTTCTCCGTTTTGTAAAATTGCAAACTCCCAAAACATTGAATGAAATAGTCTCCTCCGTCATTTTCCGCGGAAGCCTTCAGCAAGCTGTTTTCTCTGATCCGTTCAACCGTCTTTACGAGCCGGACGTAATCGACGGGTTTAAGCAAATAATCCATCGCATTTAATTCAAATGCTTTTATGGCAAAATCGTTATAGGCCGTGATAAAAACAACCTGAATGTTTTCATTCATCGATTGAATCGCTTCAGCGAGCTCAATCCCGTTGATCCCCGGCATTTCAATGTCAAGAAACACCGTGTCTATACCCTGAATATCCGGATACTCCAGAACATCAGCCGGATCTTGAAACATTTCGATCGATCGAAAACAATTTGTTCGTTCAAGCATATTTTTAAAATGAAGCAATGCCAATTCCTCATCATCCACAATTAACGCTTTCACGACACATCCACCCCAATTTCATCGAGTCATCTGGAAATGATTATAATGATTATATCATGTCAATGGCCCTACTTAGTTGGATTCATTTTCTTAATCTTGTCGTTTATTAACATTTAAGAGTACAATATTCATAAGATTCACCAAGACCGCAGCAGGTTGAATGAGGAGTGCTGATATTGAAAAAGCTATTTGTTTTCCTTTCGATTATTCTCGGCTATGCCGGCTTCTTTTTTATTTTCTTATTCATCAACAATCAATTGTCCGATCAGAATTACCCTGAAGCGAAGCAAGGAATCATCAATCTGGAAAGATGGGATTTTCAGAAAGATGGGAACATCGCGCTTACCGGGGAATGGACACTATATCGAAACCAGCTTCTCTCGCCAAAAGCGATCCATTCAGGCATTGGAAAAGCCCCCATTTATTCCGCTGTGCCTAACAATGTCAAACTTACCGATTCAGGAGAAAACGTAGATTACGGTACATACAGACTGACGATCCGGTCAAAGCATGACAATGAGATGTTCGGAATCAGCACCTCTTTTATTAACAGCGCAAACCGAATTTATTTCAACGGCAAATTGATCGGGCAGAGCGGAACCCCTTCAGGCAGAGCGAATTTCACGGCACAAAACAGGCCTTATACGAGTTTTTTCGACATTCACCGCGGGGACAACGAGCTGATTGTACAATTTTCAAACTTCAAAAAAACACCTTCATGGGGAATAGAAAAACCGATTACCTTCGGAACGCAGCAGCACATTTTACACCAAAGCAAAATGTCTTTTTTTAATGAAACCAGCATGATCACGGCATTCTTCATTACCGGTTTATACTTTCTCGGCTTTTTCCTGCATCGAAAAAAGGATAAGCATTTATTCTTTTTTTCCACGATGTGTCTTCTTTTTTCGATCATTGTGCTTTTAATCGGAAGAGAACGAATGATCTTTCTGTTCTTTCCGTCTATTTCATTCTCGGCTTTAAGCGTAATGAGGGCAACCACAATGGTGCTTGTCAGTATAGCGGTTTTTCTCTATCTCTATTTCGCTTACAGAGAAATCATTTCAAAAAAATGGATAATTGCCGCGATTGCATTTTCTGCACTGGTTTTGATAATTGATTTTATATCCTGGGGTTTTACAGACCGTCTCGCATATATATTGCATTCCGTTCTTGCCGTCACGACTTTGATTTATATTACGTACGTGTTTGCGATTTCTGCCCTTCGGAAAATGAAAGGCAGTCTTTATCTTACGATTGCAGCGATCTCGATGAGCGCATTCGTCATTTTAACGACCGTTTCTGCTTACAGCGGCAAAAGAGGCTTTTCATTCAATTCGCTCTATGCCGTGCCGTCGATCATCGCTTTGCTGGCGGTTGTTCTGATGATGGCGCAGCAATTCGCAGGCGCATTCCGGGAGAATGAAGTCCTATCCTTGAAATTGCTCAGAATGAATCGATTAAAAGACGAATTTATCGCCAAAACATCGCATGAATTTAAAACGCCACTGAACAGCATGATTAATATATGTCAGACCCTTTTGGCAAGGAAAAGCAAAAGGACGGTAGAGGAAGAAAAAGAAAATCTGCAGCTGGTCATACGCATGGGATACAGGCTCTCCAGCCTGGTAAATGACATTCTCGATTTGGAAAAAATGAAGCAGGGCATGCTGCAGATTCAAGCCGTTCCTGTCGATACCCATTCGGCGATGAGTACGGAAATGGGCTTCTATCGGCTGTTGTCAAAAAATAAACATGTCCGGATTGTAAACCGGGTTCCATCCGGACTGCCGCTCGTCTTGGCTGATGAAAACCGCTTCCGGCAAATCATGACCAACCTGGTAGATAACGCAATCAAGTATACGCCGCAGGGACAAATTACACTCTCTGCCGAGAGGCTCAATCAAGAGAAGGTCAAAATCACTGTAGCGGATACAGGAGTCGGCATACCAAAGGCCGTCCGTCAATCGATATTCGAATCTTTTCAACAAGCAAAAAACCATAAAGATGACGGAGCCGGGCTCGGTTTAAGCATCGTCAGACAGCTCGTTCAGCTACAAAATGGGGAGATCTGGGTAGAATCTGAAGAAGGGAAAGGATCGGCATTTCATTTCACACTGCCTGTCGCAAAGGATGACTCGCTTCCTGACGATAAGGAGAACATGCCTCAACAGCAAGCCGTCAGGAGTCTGCCCGATGTTTCAATAAGCACGCCGTATTACTCGAAAAAGATGGATGCTCCAACTGTTCTGATCGTCGATGATAACATCGAAAGCTTAAAAATTTTGGCCGATATGCTTGAAGGCGTTCCTTATCAAGTCATCGCAGCAAAAAGCGGCAAAGAGGCTCTCGTAGTCGCCTCCCGTTCAAAGCTTGACTTGGTGATTTTGGACCTGATGATGCCGGATATGACAGGGTTTGAAGTCTCAATGAAAATACGTGAAAGATTCTCAATGGTGGAACTTCCGGTTCTCATCATTACGGCAGCCATCATCGATCATGATAAATACAAAGCTTTTCACGCCGGGGCAAATGACATTTTGCAAAAACCGTACAACTACACTGAATTTGCAGCACGCGTTAAAAACCTGATCATGATGAAAGATACGGCAGCCCAAGCGACGAATATGGAGATGGCATTCCTCCAGTCGCAGATCAAGCCGCACTTTCTTTTCAACGTATTAAATACAATTATCGCGCTCAGTCATTTGGATATTGAAAAAGCGCGCGAAGTAACGGCTGATTTTACAAACTACTTAAGAATGAGTTTTGATTTTCAAAATACATCAGGGATGAGTTCTTTCAAACATGAACTGTCGATTGTGAATTCGTATCTTTCCATTGAAAAAACGCGCTTTGGCGATCGGCTGAACGTCATTTACGACATTGACGAAGACATTGACTTTACCATTCCGCCATTAATGATTCAGCCCCTAGTCGAGAATGCCGTTCACCACGGCATCAGCAAGAAAAGAGGCGGAGGCTGGATCAAGCTGACGGCAAAAAAAGAAAGCGAAAACCGCTATTATATCAAGGTTGAAGACAATGGAATCGGCATGCCGCCGATAAAACAACACGATATTTTTTCATCTCATTTCACTCATAGCGTCGGTATGAAAAATATTAACCGCAGGCTGAAACATTTCTGCGGAAGCGAACTGAATATCGAAAGTGCGCCTGATAGCGGGACCGCTGTCTCAATGGTCATTTCTATCAATGAATCGGCGGACGTCTCAGTAAAGGCATGACCTGAAGATAATCAGAACGGCCTCATCAGCTTGCCGGCAAAGCCGGCGAGCTTTTTTGTGCAGTAAATCAGGTGTGTACTTCCTCCCCTCTGTACAATTTGACCCTGTCCTTCGTGAGAACACGGCCTCTTTTTCTATACGATTCAATATGTTATAGTAGAAAACTGTTTTTACATATACCATAGGAGGTTTGTTCATCAATGGAAAATTTCAGCTATTACAATCCAACGAAATTGATCTTCGGAAAAGGCCAGCTTGAACAGTTAAGAAAAGAATTAAAGGTATACGGAAAAAATGTATTGCTTGTTTATGGAGGCGGCAGCATTAAAAAGAACGGCCTTTATGACGAAGTTACGCGCGTATTGAAAGAAGAAGGCGCCGACACGTACGAGCTTTCCGGAGTAGAACCAAATCCGCGTCTTGCTACGGTTAAAAAAGGGATCGAATTGTGCGCCCGGCATGATATCGATTTTCTCCTCGCTGTCGGCGGAGGAAGCGTCATCGACTGCACGAAAGCGATTGCTGTCGGAGCAAAATACGATGGCGACCCTTGGGATATCTTCAGCAAAAAAACGACAGCAAAAGACGCCCTGCCGTTCGGTACGATTTTAACCATAGCTGCCACCGGATCTGAAATGAACCCCGATTCCGTCATTACAAACTGGGAAACGAATGAAAAATACGTATGGGGAAGCGATGTCACGCATCCGAAGTTCTCCATTTTAGACCCGGAAAATACGTTCAGCGTCCCGGAAAACCAAACGGTTTACGGCATCGTTGACATGATGAGCCATGTGTTTGAACAATATTTCCACAATGTCAAAAACACGCCGCTACAGGACAGAATGTGTTTTTCCGTTTTGCAGACGGTCATCGAAACGGCGCCGAAGCTGTTGGAAGACCTGCAAAACTATGAGCACCGGGAAACCATTTTATACGCCGGCACAATCGCTTTGAACGGCACACTGCAAATGGGCTATTTCGGCGATTGGGCTTCCCATACGATGGAGCACGCGGTTTCGGCCGTTTACGACATTCCGCACGCGGGCGGTCTTGCGATCTTGTTCCCAAACTGGATGAGATATACGCTTGATACGAATGTCAGCCGCTTCAAAGCACTTATGCTGAACATGTTTGACATTGACACAGAAGACAAAACCGATAAAGACATTGCGCTTGAAGGAATCGATAAACTGTCCGCGTTCTGGACAAGCCTTGGCGCTCCTTCCCGTCTTGCCGACTACGGCATCGGCGAAGAAAAGCTAGAGCTGATCGCAGACATCGCCGCTAAAGAAATCGAGCACGGCGGCTTCGCCAATTTCCAAAAATTAAACAAAGATGACGTACTCGCCATTCTTCGAGCTTCTCTATAACAACAAAAGGACGGAATCACTAGATTCCGTCCTTTTATGTTTACAGCTCCCGCTGACTTTCCCGCGTTAAGGCAAAAAAAGCGAAAGATCCGATCACAGCTGTGATAAACATGATCGCACCCATTGGAACGGCCGTTGTTTCATTCATTCCAACGAGAGGCGAAACGATTGAACCGAGCAGCAGCGGAATCATGCCGAGCATCGCGCTTGCACTGCCCGCACGGTGTCCCTGATTTTCCATCGCCAGCGTAAATGTACTTGTCAACGTCATTCCGATGGTGATCATGTAGATAAAGATGGAAATGACAATCGCTGCAAGCGGTCCTTTCATAATCGTCATTGTCAGGAGAACGGATGTCGCGATGACAGCGGTAATAACCGCGATCCGCAAGAGCTTCCTCTCATGAATGATTCCCCCAAAACGCCCGATGATAAAGCTTCCCGAAATAATGGCGAGGCCGTTAATGCCGAACAGCACGCTGAACACTTGAGGAGAAACCCCGTAGATGTCCTGATATACAAAAGGTGTTCCGGACACGTATGCAAAGCTGCCTCCGTGAATGAAACCGACAGTCAGCGCATAGCCGATGAAAGACCGATCCTTCAACAAGCTCCCCATCGTTTTAAGCGACGAGCCGATTGAGCTTGGAATCCGTTTTTCAGGCGGCAATGTTTCAGTCAATTTCATCGAGATAACGAGTACTAGGAACAATCCGATCAATGCCAGAGTATAAAAAATCGTATGCCAAGTAGCGAACGGCAAAAGCAGGATGGCTCCTCCCGTCATCGGTGCGACCATTGGCGCAACCGCGGTGATCACCATTAAAAGCGAGAAAAATTTAGAAAGCTCTCTGCCTGTGAACACGTCCCGTACAATGGCGCGCGACAGCACAATTCCCGCCGAAGCGGTAAAACCCTGTAAAAAACGGGCTAGCACTAATGTCGCGATATTCGGCGACAGCGCGCAAAAAAGTGAAGACAGCGCAAACAGCGAAATCGAAATTAATAACGGTTTTCGCCTTCCCTTCGCATCGCTCACAGGCCCGATCACGAGCTGACCGATGGTAAGCCCGATCAGGCAAGCCGTTAAGCTGAGCTGCACAAGCGACGCGCCGGCCCCCAAGTCCTCCGCTATTTCGGGGAAACTCGGCAAATACATATCGATATTAAGAGGACCCAGTATGGCAAGCATTCCAAGCAGAAAAGCCAATGCAAGGCGTTCCTTTCCTGTTGGATTATGGAGCATAGTATCAAACCTTTCTTTCAAGCTAGTAAAATATATTGTTTCATCATGAAATAAACTGGTGGATCGCAAAACATTTGTATATTGTAACATATTTTTTTGGCTGTGAAAGAGGATTGTTCATGACCGGTTAAGACCGGAGATCGAATCGGTCAGATGATTTATAATTGAAGTGAAACACAGGAAGGAAGGAGCTATCTTAACTTGAATGCAGTAAACACCATAGGTTGCTTTACAATTGTGGAAAATAGCAAAGGAAAAATACTTCTGGTTAAAAGAAAAGATTATCCTGTCTGGGACTTACCAGGAGGCAGAATGGAAAAGCACGAGCAGCCGGAAACATGCGCCATGAGGGAAATGGAAGAAGAAACAGGCTACCGTGTTTCTATTATGTGCAAAATAGGAGAGTACGATCAACCGCAATATCATGACATACAGTACATCTATTCAGGAAAATTACTGGGTGGGGAACCCATTGAACAAGGGCCTGAAACAGCAAAAATCGGATGGTTTCGCAAAGATAGATTACCTTTGTTAATGGTTCCCCATAGAAGAAAACAAATAAAAAATTCTACAAAACATCATAACAAACTAGTAAAAGAAACTTTAAAAACACCTTATTTGATTAGATTTATCACGAAATTCAAGAAATAACAGCCTCTTTTTATGTTTAAGCACTATTTCATCGCTTTGACGATAAGCGATGCCAAAGCTTCGGTCCCTTTCGGCATCAGATGTACGCCGTCAGCGGTGAAATATTCGGGATGTTTCAGAGCTTCAGTATGCCAATCGACCAATGTCACATTTTGACGGTTGTCCGCTTGCTTCCGAAGCGATTCATTCACCTTGCTCTCCCACTGGCGGGGGACGCGCGTGTTCACGAGATAGACATCAGCGTTTGAGAAAGCATCAAGCAAAGCGTCCATCTGACTGTCCGTAAAATAGCCGTTTGTTCCCAGTTCAATCACGACGGCTTTGTCCGGATGATTAAAGGAAGCGTAGGTTGATGTCAATTGAAGCGCTTCCCTCACTTGCCTTCCAACCTGACCGTCGATTGTGATTCCCGGAATTTTTTTACGCAGACTCGAAGCGATGTCAAGCATGACCGAATCCCCGACAGCCAATACCTCTTTCTCGATATGATCCGGCTCTTTTTCCGCAGGCTGCTCACCTTTCGTATCTGACGATTCATCCCCGTCGGCTTTCTGCTGGCTTTCAGTTTCAACCTCATTCCCGCTTTCAGCTTGCGCTTTCTTATCATCCTGCCGTTCTTCACTTTTGTCAGCCGGCTGATCCGCCGAGGCGCTTGCCTCATAGGATTTGGAATAGGCCTGCTGCGGCTGTTTCTTTTCGTCGGCCAATCCGGAAAGGCCTCCTGCAAAAATGAGGAGCGCGGCAAACATCAGTCCGATTGATATTTTGCTGGGAACGGAAGCCGTTTTCCATTCCGTGATCTTATCCAGAAAAACCCGGCTGACAAACGGTTTAAAACCATCTTGTCGGATTGGCTTCTCGATAAAGCGATACGAAAGTTCCGCCAGCATAAACGTAACAGCGACCTTAATCGCAACATGCCAGTACACCGGATTTCCAATCTCTTGAACAGGTGTGCTCAGCACGATGACGGGATAGTGCCAAAGATAAATGCCGTACGACCTTTTCCCGATCCAGCGCAGCGGCTTCACGGAAAGGACATAGCCCAGGAAGCTGCTCGGATGACTGACGCATGCAATCAAAATCGCTGCGATTATACTGATCAGAAGCATTCCGCCGTGATAGAGAAACGGGCTGAATTCATCGACAAAATAAATGCTCATCATAAGCAGCGCGAAAGCGGCAAGCTCAGTTCCGTGCAACGCGTGCTTCAGGCTGCTTGGGAGCCTGTTCCCAGACAGTCTTTTCATCGGCCACACAAGGGCTAATGCGCATCCGATCAACAGCTCGAAGGCGCGTGTATCTGTCCCGTAATAGACGCGGCTTGGATCGCCGCCAGGGACATACAGGATGCTCATCCATACGGCTGAACAAAGCGCACACAGCACAACCGCCGCAGCCAGTCTCTCCCGCTTTTTAAATATGTAGATGCCCAACAGCAAAATGATCGGCCAGATGAAATAAAACTGTTCTTCAATCGCCAGTGACCACAAGTTTTTTAAAGGAGACGGCGATCCGAAACTATCAAAATATGAGAGGTCGTGAAAAATAAACCACCAATTGCTGACATACAAAAGAGAGGAGATCGCATCTCCCCGTACGGTATGCATCAGCTCTCTGTTAAACAAAGCGACCCATATGACGGTTGCGAAAATCATCAGCGTCGCCGCTGGAAGCAGCCGCCGTATCCGGCGCACCCAAAAATCGCGGAATGTTATGGAAATGTCATTTCCATATGCCGGCAGGATAATCGATGTAATCAAATATCCTGATAAAACAAAAAAGATATCAACCCCAATAAAGCCTCCGTCGGCCCAGCTCATGTTGAGGTGGTAAGCGATAACCGCCAAAACGGCAAAAGCCCGAAGCCCGTCTAACCCCGGTATGTAACGGTGTTGTTGTGTCTGATCTCGCATGGTATTCCTCCAATGATATGTACGTACGGTTCTTCTGTTATGTTTCGTGCCTTTTACGGCTCCGATATTATAGACGAAGTCAGGACGGTTTTTTGTTTCAAAAAATCGTCATTTTATCTTTCCTGAATGATGCCGTCTCTCTAGTATAAAAGTTTCAAGCTGAATATGGTGTTACAAAGTTGTAAAAAGTAAGAAATCCATGATTTCTGGGAATCATGGATTTCTTTGACTAGCGGATGTAGCGGTCACCGATCAGCAGGTTCGAAATCGCCTTAGTCGGAATTTCAAACTCTACCGCGCCCATATATCCGGGTGCGACTTCATAATCGTCAAACGAAATCACGAGTTTATGATTCTCTGTAATATAAAAATTTTGGTCGGCCTTGATTCGTTTGAATGGCTCGACTTCCTCGTCATTGATCCAATATATTTTATCAGGATCATCTTTCATTTGCTGTTTCATTTGTTCTTTAATGTTTTCGCTGATGGCCGTAATATACCGGTCGTCTTTAAACAAACTCTTCAAGGTAAGCAGAATTTCATTCTTTTTGTCAATGGTGATATAGCGCCGTTCGGTATAGCTGGACGCTTCCGTTCTTTCGACGCTTCGCCGAATCGAAATCAAATCCTTCGTATCCGTAACTGTCTCATAATCGCTGTAGATGCTGAGATGCCCTTTTTTATTCCGGGACGTCTCCTTCATGAATTCCCGGTAAAGCTGATGGCTTTCCTTTACATATTTCTCGTTAATGCCATTTTCAAGCTCCCGGTTATTCAAGCCGGACAGAGCCGGTGTTTTCACGTCAATACTCGATTCTCCATCTTTCTGTTTGATCTCGGTGAATGTGATGGCCTTAACGACCTTGCCGATAACGGGTAAGCGCGACATGGCCTGGGCTGCTCCGGGATTGATATTCACGACGGCAGCCAATAGAACAGCCGCCGCGACAAGCGTTGATACGGGCCATACCACCAGCCTTCTCTTCTTCTTCGGTTTATGCTGAAGCGCGGTTTCGACAACCTGATCCAGTTCCTTCGGAATGGGGACGTTTTGATATGCTTTTCTCAGCTGTTCCAATTTCTTTTCCATTAAGAAAGATCCTCCTTCGTCAAATGGATGCGCATAAGCTTCAATCCTCTGTAAAGGCGCGTTTTGACCGTATTCAAGTTTTCGCCTGTGATTTCCGCAATCTCTTCCAGTTTGAGATCCTCAAAAAATCGCAGAACAATAATGGTATGGTAGGGATGCGGCAACTCGTCAAGCGCCTCATGAAGATCTGTATCCCGGTAGGTATCTTCCTTGCCCTGGCTTAAAAACTCGATCGTTTGATCATCCATAACCTTTAGTTTTTTCCGTTTGCGCAAAAAATCGATTGCCGTCCGCACCAAAATTTTGTAAAACCAGCTTTTGATCGTATCCGGATTGCGAACAGAATCGACGGAATCGAGCGCTTTTTTGATTGATTCCTGGACAATATCTAAGGCGTCTTCTTGATTTTTCACATAGCTGTACGCCAGCCGGTAAAAGTCTTCTTTCCGGTCTGTTATGCAAGCGACAAGAGACGCTCTGGCTGCTTGTTTCTTCATTGCAATAAAGAACTCCTTTTTCGAATATACGTATATACGGCTGTTACATTAGGATAGACGCGGGAGTAGGAAAAATAGTTTGCGGACTGGTCATTCTTTTATAAAAATATTTTATCATCAAGTGCCGCCAATCTCGATTTCATTTATAATGAATAGCAAATTCGAAGGAGGTGATCACATGGCAAGCATCAGAATGCCGGATCATGCAGCGTCTCATGCAAAGCCTGTTATCGGAAAAGGCGATACTTTGCATGGGGTGGACAAATAAAATCGCCTGAGAGTAAGCTTTTCTGGTAATCGGCTTTGCCCCTTATTTTGCAATCAAAGGAATAAGGAGCTGGCAAACATGGCATACGTAAAGGCTGCCGCTGTACTACCTGAAAAGCTGCTATCGGAAATTCAAAAGTATGTTCAAGGGGAAACGATCTACATTCCCAAGACTGAATCCGCCCACAAAAAATGGGGTGCACGTTCAGGAGCAAGAAAGCTGATCGATGATCGCAACACTGCGATAAAAAAGGCCTTTAAAAATGGCAAAACGATTGAGCACTTAGCAGCGGAACATCATCTTTCCATCGAAACGATGAAAAAAATCGTTTACACAAAATAAATTGGAGCACTGATCCTTGTGATCGGTGCTTTTTAATATGGCGAGTTTGTTTATTAGCTAAGTTCTGCATTTTCTATCCATTCTCCGTCATGTAATGTAAAAGTGATTATGCAACGAGAGGAGAATATTGTCATGAAACACGGTGTATTGGAAGTACCCGGAGCAAAGCTCTACTACGAAGTGCGCGGCTCGGGGCCTGTCTTGCTTATGATTCACGGCGGCAACGGCGATGCAGAATCGTACCCGATTACAGACCGCCTATCCGACCGTTACACGGTCGTCACATACGATCGCCGCGGGCATTCCCGCAGCAGGCTTGAAAATCCGAACGAAAATTACCAGGTTTCCGCACACGGCGATGATGCGAGCAGGCTGCTGGCCGCTCTGACGGATGAACCGGCCTATGTATTCGGCTGCAGCTCCGGCGCGGTCATCGGCCTTGATCTTGCCATCCGCTATCCTGAACAAATCGGCATGTTGGTCGCACACGAGCCTCCGATTCCGCAATTGTTGACCGGCAGTGATCGCGTCAAAGGGTTCGAGAGCTTGGAGAACCTTGAAAAACAATATAAACGAAGCGGATTACAGGCTTTAGAAGCATTCGCGAAAGCGATGGGCATTACGTCCACAGCCCAGCCAGCGCGTCCAAAATCCCGGCCGGAGCAGCTCATGGCCAACATCGACTATTTTATCCTGTCCGAGGTGCCCGGTTTAAGAGAATATTCACCCGACATCGGCAGGCTTAAAGCTTCATCGGTTACAGTCGTACCTGCCGGCGGCATTGATTCAAAAGGCCGGCTCCCGTACAAGTATGCAGAAGCATTGGCTGGTCATTTGGAAACGCAAGTGGCCGATTTTCCAGGTAATCATGTGGGATGCGTTTTATACCCGGAGGAATTTGCCGAAAGGCTGGACATGGTTTTTAGAAGATTTAACAACAAAAATACCGAGGGATGAAACCCTCGGTATTTTTAATCAATCCGCCGTTCACATGAAGCGTATGGCCTGTAATCGGCATTCGATTTTCAAATCAATTGCAACCGTTCATTGATACTCTAAACAGCACCCTAAATAAACACTTCCAAAAGGCTTAGCAATTTGAGAGCTGCACAATTTGTTCATACGCATTCATATAAAGGTCAGGGTCGGGATCTGCTCCTTTTTTCTTCGGCACGTTAAAATCCGACAATACAAAATGATGCTTTGGCTGAACGTCATGCTTAGCTAAACAGCTCTTGACACAGCATAAAGGACAGCCGTCGATCGCAATGATGTCCCGACCGGATTTTGCCGTTTTGACAAGCGGCTTCACATCCCCGCCGACTCCGGCAATGCACGACATTTCGGCCATTTTCTCCCGATCCATTTTAATGGCGATCATGTTGGCCGTTTGCGCGGCCGAGGAACACCCGGAGCACGAATACACTAAAGGCAAATCTGTTCTTTTCATCGGTTGACTCATCCCCTGTTTTTCTTTATTTCCGCCTGCAAAAAACTAACATTTACTCTACATGAGGTGCGTGGGGAAAACTGTGAGCCAGATCACTTTTTCTGTTGCTCTATGAGCTGAATCAAACAGATCATGCCAAAATTCCACACTCCTTTCCCGTATTCAATGAGAATACCCGTCTCCTTGATCCCTTCAGTCAATATATGGAGTCCTCAAGAAAAAGATCAGGGGCTTAAAAGCCCCTGTGATTTGCAGGGAAAATTTGCGCCGGCTTTTTAAAGGCGAACCGAATGATCCATTCAGCCAACGCGATGCAGAGCGCAATTGCTCCGAAAACGCCTATCGTGTAGCTGATGTCATATATCAGGCCGAGTCCTTTATGGCACACGAAAGTGATCAAATGAATGAACAGATTGGTAAAACAGAATAGATAGCTGCGAATCATCCAACTCCGGTGCTTGCTAAACTGATGTCGCCGGGCTTTAATGACGGAAATAACCGTGGCGGCAGGCCAATACATATTCACCATGTTAAAGGCTATGCTGACGGCTCTCCCTCCGGTAGAATGCGGTGCCATAGAGCCTGACGACAGCGTCACAATCATCACGCAAACGATGTAGAGCCAGCCGTTAAAACGGTGGATGTTGCGGTTTTTGGTCAACAAGGCGCTGGAGAAGTTGACAGCGCCCGAAGCCATCGCTAAACAAGCGGCAGCAACGTGAACATACATCACCTTCAGCCAGACCGGGAGATGAAAGGAGTCCCGCAGGTGAGATTTATGGCTGAGAAAAGATGTTGATTGCGGATCAAGAATTAAATTTTCAAACAAGGTATACAGAACATACACCGCGATTACGATCATCATTGCCGAAAAAAACAATTGACTGCGTTTAAATTTCTTTTTGCTCAGCTTTTGTTCCTCCTAAAACATCATGCTCTCTGAAATACCTATATTGTATCACGAAAGCGGACATGCGCAGCAGCTTGGCTTATCAAGCCCTCAATGACAAAACCTTACCCATTAAAAACAGGCCGAGTACGATTTCTGCGTTTTTCTGGAAAGCCGGAATAATTCTGTCATCTTTTGCGGCATACTTTTGAATGATGTCTCTGCTGGAATCGCGAGAACCGTCATCGATGACAATGGCTTCAACAATTTCAAAGGTTTGCCTCAGCACGCTGTCCAAACATATGTATTTTGCAGCATTGTACACAGGTATGACAATACTTACGGACGGATTCATTCCCGCTTCTTAATCCGAACATGATGAATTAACAACGACCATTGTATAAAAATCTGGTTACAAAAAGAAGGATCAGTCTACTTCCACGCAAACCACCTCTTTACAAACGCATCAGGCGAATCTTATCTGTTACTTCAAATTTTAATGTTAAAACATGCGGGGATCGGGCTTAAAAAATAAAAATGGAGGCATACATAAAATGACAGAAGATGTAACTGACAACGATATACACGAACAAAAATTATCGAGAGGCCTGAAAAACAGGCATATCCAGCTCATCGCCATCGGCGGAGCGATCGGAACGGGGCTGTTTCTTGGTTCGGGGAAATCGATCCATTTTGCAGGACCGTCGATTTTATTTGCTTATCTGATTACGGGAATCATTTGTTTTTTCATTATGCGTTCTCTTGGAGAACTGCTTTTATCCAATTTGGAATACCATTCGTTTGTCGACTTTGTCAGGGACTACTTAGGCGACAAGGCGGCATTTATAACGGGTTGGACATACTGGTTTTGCTGGATTTCGCTCGCGATGGCCGATTTAACCGCGGTCGGGCTTTATACCCAATACTGGCTGCCTGATGTACCGCAATGGCTGCCCGGATTGATCGCCCTGATTATTTTGCTGATCACGAACCTGGCAACCGTCAAGCTTTTTGGAGAATTGGAGTTCTGGTTTGCATTAATTAAAGTCATTGCGATATTGGCGCTGATCGCGATCGGCCTTTTCATGATCTTCAAAGGATTTTCCACCCATTCGGGCGCTGCCGCCTTTCACAACCTGTGGAGTCACGGCGGCATGTTTCCAAATGGACTGCACGGTTTTCTCCTTTCATTCCAGATGGTTGTCTTTGCGTTTCTAGGCATCGAACTTGTGGGACTGACAGCGGGGGAGACGAAAGATCCGGAAAAGGTCATTCCTAAAGCGATCAACAATATCCCCGTCCGTGTTTTGCTTTTTTATATCGGTGCGCTCCTTGTGATCATGAGCATCTATCCGTGGAATGTCATCAATCCTAATGAAAGTCCGTTCGTCCAAGTCTTTGCAGCGGTCGGCATCATTGCGGCTGCAAGCATCATCAATTTTGTGGTGCTGACATCGGCAGCTTCGGCAAGCAACAGCGCAGTCTTCAGCACGAGCCGGATGATATACTCGCTTGCGAAAGAACATAATGCACCCGGCGCTATGACCAAACTGACCTCCCGCAAAGTGCCGAGCAATGCGTTGTTTTTCTCAGCGGTCGTGATTCTGATTGGCATCATGCTGAACTATATCATGCCTGAACAAGTGTTTACGCTGATTACGAGCATCTCGACGATCTGCTTCATCTTTATTTGGGGAATCACCGTCATTTGCCATTTGAAATACCGCAAAACAAGACCGGATTTAGCGAAAACAAACAAATTCAAGATGCCGCTTTACCCGTTTTCAAATTATGTGGTTCTCGGTTTTCTTGCGTTTATCCTCATCGTCCTTGCACTGGCGCAAGACACCCGGGTTGCCTTATTTATCACGCCGGTTTGGTTTATCATGCTGATCGCGATTTACAAGCTGAGGAATCCTAAGTCACAGCAAGTATAGAAAAATGCGAATCGCCTGCAAAACATTCTGCAGGCTTTTTGTATGGCTCATCATTTAAAATTGATATTTGATACGTTTCCAAAATGCTGTCATAAAAAGAACAAACATTCGCATAGGAGAGTTCGAAATGAGCAAAGCGTTTAGCAATGTATTAAAACATATCACAGTTTACGCTTATCAAAATTCGCTATTCAGTTCTTATCTAACTAACGGAGCAGGATAGCTAGATAAGAAACGCGATAAAATAAGAAAATTTTGACGGTATTTTATGATTTAGCCTATTCTATTCAAGAAGGCATTGGATTACGTAGGATAAAATGATAAGGAGTACAAAGCAATGAATGAATTTTATAAGGCATTAACATATGTAAATAAAATTTTTTATGAACCAAATCACTTAACTATAAATGCTATTCGAGCAGAAGCTCAAAATTCAGATTATGGGGCTGGTATGTTTCAACTAAATTCAAAATCGGTTAGATTTAGAGTCGCAAAAATTACACCTAACAAGATAGGACAGTTTGTTGCTTTTTGGGAAAAAGATGTAGATAATAAAAACCAAGCCTTTTCATATGAAAAGGCTACTGATTTCTTGGTTATCAATACTTTTACTAGTAATAATAATTTTGGACAATTCGTTTTTCCAAAAGAAGTTCTTGTAAAACAAAATATTCTTAAAACAGCCACTACAAAAGGAAAAATGGCAATTAGAGTTTACCCTAGATGGGAAAATCCCACTAGCAAACAAGCTATCGAAACACAGAAATGGCAGTTAGCATATTTTGTTGAGGTGAACAATACAAATAGTTTTCCAGTGCAAGAACTATTAAGGTTATATTCTAACTAAAATTGGATAGCCCTGAGTCGGCTAATAGTCTGTGAAGTTTAACACTTCAACTAACAGGTGCGTTAGTTGAAGAAGAAAGGGGAGAACAGATGAAAGTCAATCAAATTGTAGATTTGTCGGTATCGTTAAAAGGTGATATTCCGTCTGACCCGCCGGGATTTGTCCCTGAAATCGAATATGCGGATCATAAGCAAGGAGCCAAACAGATGGTCCAGAGCTTTCCCGGCCTTTCTTCGCAAGATCTTCCCGGGGGAGAAGGCTGGTCGCTGGAAAAAGTGAAGATGTCAACGCATGCCGGAACGCATATAGACGCTCCATACCATTACCGTTCTGTTACTGATGACGGCAAGCGGATGATGACGATTGATGAAGTACCGCTTGACTGGTTTCATGGCCCCGGCGTTAAGCTGGATTTCAGACATTTGAAAGACGGGCATATCGTGACCCCTGAAGAAATCGAACAAGAGCTTCACCGCATCAATCATAACCTTGCGCCCGGCGACATTGTTCTTGTGAATACGTCAGCTGGCGCCAAATACGGACAAAACGATTACCTGCACAGCGGCTGCGGAGTGGGGCGCGAAGCAACGCTCTTTTTAACGGAACGCGGCGTGCGCCTTGTCGGAACTGACGCTTGGAGCTGGGACGCTCCATTCAGCATGACCGCCAAGCGCTTTGAACAGGAAAAAGACCCATCGATTATTTGGGAAGGTCATTATTCAGGAAGCACCATTCCTTACTGCCAAATCGAAAAGCTCGCCAACCTCGATCAATTGCCTTCCACCGGATTTTATGTCATGGCTTTTCCGGTAAAAGTTGAAAAAGCGTCTGCCGGGTGGGCGCGTCCGGTTGCGATTCTTAGCGGTGAAAACGTATAAGAACGTCAGCCGCTTTTCGTTTGTGGGGATGCCGGTTAGACATATATACAAAATAAAAGCAGACATCAGCCTGCTTTTATTTTTGTTTTATATTCAGTCATAACACTTGCGTAAACAAACAATGAAATGAATACAAGAAACACGCGGCTCCAGCCATCACGTTGAAGGTTCCCGATTTTTCATTGTTTGATTTCAACATCATGAAGAACAATCCGGAAAAGAAAAACCCGATAAACCAGCCGATTGGGATTTGGACAAAAGCTAAAATAAAACCAATAATCCCTATCGTTTGAAAAACTTGAGGTGCAAATTCGCGCAAAAGTAATCCCGCCCTTGCTTCAGAAGAAATCCGCTCCCTTTTTTTGTATCATATCATATCTCATCAACAAAATAAGGAAAACAAGTGAATTTTTTGCTAATATGTTGAATCCAGGCTCAATATTTATTTTTGTTATGATCTTAAAAAAGGAGGTTTGATTCCCATGAATACCTTATGCCGCAGCAAACAAGCTCCGTTTGAATACACCTTATCTCTTATAGGTGGTAAATGGAAAATGAGAATCCTCTATGAGCTGGCTTGTGAAAAAACGATGAGGTACGGGGAACTTAAACGGGCCATGCCGTTAATCACCCATAAAATGTTAAGTTCCCAGCTGAAGGAGTTGCAAACTGACGGTCTGATTAACCGGGCGGAGATTTCTCAAAATCCCCTCAGAGTGGAGTATTCGTTATCAGACAGAGGACTGTCTTTGTACCCTCTCATAGAAGAAATGTGCAGATGGGGACAAAGAAAAGCTTGCCTTATGAGTAAAAAATACTTACAAAAAAGTGCGTACTTGTTTCCCGACGGGAGAGATTTTATACTGAATAAAAATCATTGATAAGGAGAACAGGATGACAAAACAAATTTATATCATTCATGGCTACAGAGCTTCCTCAACCAACCACTGGTTTCCTTGGCTGAAAAAACGTCTGCTTGCAGATGGAATACACGCAGAAGTTTTAGATATGCCTGATCCTCACCAGCCAAGGCTTAAAGATTGGCTTGATACGCTCTCTTTAAATAAGCACACATTAAATGAACATACTTATCTGGTTGCCCACAGCCTTGGGTGCGCCGCCGTTTTGAAGTTTTTGGAACAAACGCAATTGCAGCAACCACTTGGCGGAATCCTGCTCGTTTCCGGCTTTGCCAAGTCACTGCCCAATTTAAAGATGTTAGATGAATTTACCGAGGAATCGTTTGATTTTCAAAACATCATTCAGTCAGCTAAGCATCGTGCTGTCATTGCCTCTAGAAACGATCAAATTGTGCCATTTGCATGGAGCAACGATCTAGCGCAACAAATTGACGCTAAGCTTTACGAAGTTCAACATGGGGGTCACTTTTTAGAAACTGACGGATTTACTTCTTTGCCGATTGTTTATGATGTTTTAAACTCCTATTTCTCAAAAGAAACTTGCTAAAAACAGTAAAGGATATTCGGATTTTGTGGCGGCAAAGAGCTTAGAAGCCGCCCTTCTCCAATTTCTTAATAAGTCTTGAAAAAATCAGCTCCAAAGTTCCCTATCTTGAAGAGGTCTATCATTTAACGAGTTATATTCAAATTTTCAACCAACCAGGGTTTTATCAATGACAGAACGGTTACAGGCTGCATAGCTTTGGTGTGATCCATATCATTTCCGCTTAAGATTTTTATATCCCATCCAAGGTGTTCTAATTCTTGTTTGTTTTTTTGAAGTATACCGATAATATCAACTGTTACATTACCAAAGTTTTCTCCATAAACAATTGTGTCTTTTTCCCCAGCAAACGCCAATCTCGGAATCTCTAATTTATGTTGAATGCTCCGATCATCAAATGCCATCAAATTTTCGTACATTGTAACAAACTGTTTTGTTTGATTCGTGCCGATTCTTACCTGTATGTTATCCCAATCAACCTTTTCTGGACTGATAAGGTTTTGTTCATCAATAACAGAAGAATGTTGTTTACTTCTTAAAGTTTGTTCATATGTTTGATTTGTCACTACCATCATTTCTTGATATGGACCATCTATTGGCGGAAACCCACCCATGATCAAGCTTTCTAACCTGTCTGTCCGAAGGGCTAATTGCAACCCTACTAAAGCCAACCAAGAGTATCCATAATAGCTAAACTTTTTAACGTTCATTTCATTAGCAATAGTGAGTAGATCTTTCACTATGCTTTCAGGTGTGAGGCTCTCTGGATTCGGCTGTTGCAGACGATGTCCTTCGTAGTCGAAATATAAAACCTGAAACTTGTCCGTGAGTCCCTCAACAAAATGTTTTCCTGATTCAGGGTCTACTCCCCATAACTTTAAGTTTTCAGCTTCTTGTCCATATACAGATTCTTTAGCAACAGGAAGCATGATTGTTGGAGAGTCGGTGTTCCCGACTAAGCCAACGTTTATCTCTGATTGATCGGTCAGTTTTATGTTTTTTTCCATTTTCACCACTCCTGAACAGTTTATACAATCATCATATAACATTCATGCAATCTTTCGGATTTCTGCTTCCCGCCCTTTATATATGGGGGATTCGTTTGAAGTATGTTATTGTAGCACTTGAAGGTTTTACTTTAAAAAGGAGCTAACAGTAAATGAAGACATACACCCCTAAACAAATGGCAAATATCTTAAAGGTTAGCACCACAACTTTGAGAAGATATGAAGAACAAGGTCTTATTCCTGTTGTCCCAAGAACAAAAAGTAATCACCGTTTCTATACACCGATACACTTCCAAGCTTTTACCACCATTAGAGCTTTATTAAAAGGATATGACATACCCATTGTTTACGAAGTCATGAGAATGAGTAAAAATGCAAGATTTGAAGAAGTCCTTTGGCTGGTTAATGAACAGCAATTTCATATTCAAGCGGAGAAACAGAGGGTCGAAGAAATACTAACGATGATACAAAATGCCGATCTTACTAAATATAAAAATGTAAAATTAAAAGAATATATGAATATTGGAGAGGCTGCAAAAATAGCGGGCGTGAATACTTCAGCGATCCGTCATTGGGAACATGAAGGTTTAGTCCATTCAGAAAGAAATAAAGAAAACGGCTATAGAATGTTTTCAATATCTGAACTGCGTAAAATACTGGTTATCAGCAGCTTGAGAAAAACCGTTTATTATATAGAAAATATGAAGAGTTTATTATATGAATTGGACACACAAAACTATGGCAAAATCGAACATTCCTTTCAGTTGGCTTTACAAAATTTGAATAACCAACTATTAAATCAATTAAAAGGCATCGCAGAACTGATCAAATATATACAATTTTACCAAGAAACCAATACCTGAAAATGTGATAAGCAAATAAGCCGATTCCTTAGTGCAAGGAAAATCGGCTTTGAAGAGAGCGTAACTTTTTTATCAACCTTACATTCCTTCAATAATGTCGCTAAACGAGTTATTTAATTCAATAAACTGTTTTTCTATAGGTGTAAATTTATGATTTAGTCGTGTAATGAAATATAAATCGACGTATCTATAAGGTGATGGAACTTCTAAATAATGATGGATATTGTAGCGGCTTGCTATGCGCTTTGACACTAAGGAAATCCCCATACCCATCATTGCAAATTGCACTAAGGATTCTGGATCGCCCACTTCAATGATTTCTCCCTGTTGAATGTTCAAATCTTTAAAAATATTACGTAATAATGAGAGATACAAGCACTTATCTGATAATACAAGTACGTTTTTTCCGCTTATATAATCATCAAATCTCGTATATTGATCTATACCTTGGCCTATGATAACCAATTCTTCATATCCCACTTTTTTATAACTTATTTTTTTATTGTTTAGCGATCCAATCGTATAAGCAACATCAATTTTCCCAAGAAGAACTTGATTTTCAATATATTCTGTTGAACCTGTTTTTAATGTTACCGATAAATCAGGATATGTATGATAAAGTTTATTTAAAGCGCTTGAGAATTGAGTTCCACCGACAGATATCATCGTCCCAATACGGAGTTTTTCATCTTGTTTTTTCATGATGTTTTCGGTTTCTTCCCAAACGAACAATATTTTCTTGTATTGATGATATAATTTTTCTCCCTCTTTCGTTAGTTTTACTCCTTTTGAATTTCTGATAAACAGTTGTTGATGATAATGAGTTTCGATTTTTTTTATTTTTGCAGTCATATTGGATTGAAGGTGATTCAATTTAATTGCAGCAGCAGATATGCTTCTTAATTCCGCCACTGAAACAAAAGCTTTCATGTTTTCAATATCCATTCATATTTCAACCCCCATCAAAAAAAGTGATATAACCATCATAACTTAACATTTAAAATGATCTCTAATTTTAATTATACTCGGTTTAAAGAGTTTTGGAGGGATAGCTAATGAAGAACGACGTGATAAAAGCAGGGATTATAGGCGGATCTTTGAATAATCAATGGGCAAGTCAAACACATATTCCGGTATTGAAGGAAAGTCCTTTTTATCAAATAACGGCGATTGGAACATCAAAAATGGAAACCGCAAAAAAAAGTGCTATGATGCTTAAGGCTTCCTCTGCTTTTACAGATTATAAGGAATTAGCACAATCAAAAGATGTTGATTTGGTAGTCGTTAGTATAAAGGTTCCTTTCCATTATGAAGCTTCGCTTGCAGCCATAGAAGAACATAAACATATATATTGTGAATGGCCTTTAGGCATAGATACTGTGCAGGCTGAAAAACTGGCAAAATTGGCAGATGACGCGAACATTCATCATGCGATTGGATTACAGGGAAGGCAATCTCCAGAAGTTAATTATTTAAAGCGGGCAATCAACGAGGGGGAGATCGGCAGAGTCATCTCGTGCACGATGCAGGTAGCAACACAAGGAAAGGGAAGAATAACAGATGAAAAAAGCAGTTACCTTTTAAAAAGAGAAAATGGGGCGAACCTTCTTACAATCAACGGGGGTCACTCGCTTGATGTTCTTTGTTATATCCTGGGTGATTTTAAAGAATTATCAGCTGTAATGAACAGCCATTATACAGAAGCCGTCATACAAGAAACAGGGATAAAGATACCAAAAAACACAGCTGACCAAATTTTAATACAGGGGACGCTCGTTAATGGCGCTTCGGCCTCTGTCCATATTCAGGGCGGAGTTTATCCAGCTTTTCAATTGGAGATTAGAGGGGAAAAAGGTGTTTTGCGTTTAACACAGCATCATTCCTCAGGACACGTACAATTCGGCAATCTCAAAGTCAAAAAGATTACACATCCTCATGATTTGTTAAATGCTGAAGATGTATATTCTGAAGAAGTAAAAATATCCCCAGTGACGGATAATGGTGCAAGAGGCTATCTTGAAACTGCATATAATATTTTAGCGGAAGATATATTTGAAGATAAAAGGCAAATCCCAAACTTTCATGACGCTGTCAAACTGCACCGCTTGTTGGACGCCGTTCGGAAATCGGCAAAGACCGGTAAAAAAGTACTCTTAAAAAATGAGTAGGAACCGTATATCTTTGCCCTGGCACATGCCTGTCCAGCATTAGCAAATGGTCCGGAAACCCACATGATATGAAAAAACATACCAACAAGGATTGGTATGTTTTTTCTTAGGAAATCCCTAATTAATGAATATTAGGTTTTCTAAAATTACTGCCCTTAACTTCAGCTACGTCATACACAGTGACAAAAGCATTTTTATCAACTTCATTAATGATTTCCTTTAATTTGGTGTCTTCTAAGCGATTGATGACACATGTGATTTCTTTGAACTTTTCGTGGGAAAAACCACCGTAAGCTTCTTTATATGTAGCACTTCGGCCCAATTGATCGCGAATTGTCTCCACCATCAACTCAGGTTCTGTTGTAATAATTTGAAAGGTTTTAGAACCGCTTAACCCTTCCTCGACAACATGAATGACTTTGGACGCAATGTAGTAGGCGATGACTGATAGCAATGCCCCTTGCAAGCCAAATACAGCAGAAACAAAAATAAACACAAAAAGGTTAAAGAATAGAATGAGATCGCTCGTTCCAAATGGCAATTTGCGCGATAACAGCACAGCAAGCATATCAATTCCGTCCAATGCTCCGCCATTACGCAGCGCCAGCCCCATTCCAAAACCAAGGATGATCCCTCCGACAACAGTGACTAACAAGGTGTCCCCTTCGATTATAGCCGGAGTGTGGTGCATAAAACTTGTCCCTGCTGCAAGTGATGCGATTCCGATAATCGATAATAACGCAAAGCTTTTCCCGATTTGCTTATATCCCAGCCAGACAAACGGGATGTTTAAAGCCGCGATAAGTATGCCAAGCGGCAAGTCAAACAGTTGTGAACCAACAATGCTGAGTCCTGTCACTCCGCCATCAGATACATTGTTTGGAATCAGCACTGTTTCCAATCCATATGCCGCTATGATTCCTCCGATCATGACCATTATAACTTTGAAAATCATTTTCGCTTTAAATTTCTTATGTTTTTCGATTTTATTCATGCCATTCCTCATTTCAAATTTTACGTTATATTTAAATATACCATAATAAATTTTTCAGTTAAAAAGTTCAGTCATGTCATTTTGGTAATTCCGGCTGCTGCAAAACCGCTCTTTGCCTTGAATTAAGGTATCCCTTTTAGACTTGGAACATTCGGTTACACCCCGTTTTAGCAACTGGTGAATAACAAATAAAGGCCCTAATATTTATGGACATTTCCAGCCAGGCAAAAGGATTGTCAGCAATCGAACGAAGCTTTTGGATTCTTCCCTCTCCAAGATGAATAAAACCTTAACTTTATTGGTTTTTTAAACCCCATTCACATAATCCTTCTAAAACCGGCAATAGTGATTCCGCTTTACCAGTGAGACTGTACTCGACCTTAGGGGGAACTTGAGGGTACTCTTTCCGTTTCACCAGACCATCTGCTTCCAATTCTTTAAGTTGTGAGCTCAATGTTTTATAAGTAATAGCCCCTATTTGTCTTTTCAGCTCATTAAAGCGAACCGGTTGATTTTCCGCGAGGAGGTAAATAATAACCATTTTCCATTTGCCGCCGATCACGGACAATGTGTAGCCAAAAGGTGTATCTTGAATATTTTTAACTTTGCCTTTATATTCAGCCATACTCATATTTACGCTCTCCTTTTGGATAGTACCTGTCATTAAAGTGCGTACTATTTTTTTGTTCGCGCTCATTTTATACTAACCTTACTTTGAAGTAAAGGAGACGATAACATGGCTAAAAAAACGATACGTCTGTTGATGCCGCAATGGCAAGGGGGAAACAATCCCAACTATTCTTTTGGAGCGGAACTGCTTGCTTGGCTGGCTCCTGAAAATGATCAGCCCCTTATTCATGTTCCGGTTCAAGCTTATGATGGGACTCCGCTTGAAAACGAAAACGGGATAAACGGGAGAAAACAACTGCTGGAACAATTGGAGGCTGCTCAGCATCTCATTCATGCTCATCAGCCGGATCGCATTGTCATGTTTGGCGGTGACTGCTTAGTCGAACAAGCACCATTTGCTTATTTAAACGAACGATACGGCGGGGACTTGGGTTTAATTTGGATTGATGCTCATAGCGATTTAGTTAGATATGTCGGATATGATAACGGTCATACATTACCGCTCGGAAATCTTTTGGGGGAAGGAGATGAGGAGTTCGCAAAACATGTGAAAATTCCTCTTAAACCTGAAAATGTCTTTATTGCGGGATTAGCAGCTCCTACAGAAGAAGAAACAAACGTGATATCAAAAGAACTTCAAAGACAGGGTATAGTTTTCACAGAACCAGACACTGAAGTGATTCAAAGACTTGGGATTAGAACTGCTGGAACTAAAGAGTTAATGACCAGTACCGAATCTATAAAAGAATGGATAAACGAAAGCAACATCAAGTATCTGGCAATACACCTTGATTTAGACGTGCTTGATCCGAAGGCGTTTCGTTCTTTATTATTCGCCAATCCTGAAGCACCTGTATATTTTTCTCCTGAGGGAACAATGCAAATGCCGCACCTGCTTCATCTTCTGAAAGAACTCTCTTCCGAAACGGATGTAGTTGGATTAGGTATAACCGAGCATTTGCCGTGGGATTCTATTCATTTGAAGAAATTGCTTAGTGAGATCCCCATTTTAAACCAATAATTTCATAAACGGGACAACAACAAAATCATGCAGTCGAAACTCTCCATAAATAAATACCAAGGGCTCATAAGCCCTTGGTATTCCTATGATCGGCCAAGAGACTTGAACTTCCGCAGGGCTGCGCCCCATTGCGTCCTCGACAAAGATGATTCGACCTTTTCACAATAGACAACTCTGCACGACATCAAAAAAGCAAACCATTCGGCCTGCCTTTTCATTTCCCGCTCGATCTTTAAGTTGCTGCATAAAAGACGGCTCTGATTTCGACCTTTAATTTCTGCATGGGGTTGAAGGTCTATATTTCATTTTCAAGCCTCTTTTTCATCACTGCCGCCAATTGCTCCGCATTGGGATCTCCTTCATTTTGCAATTGATCAATGATGTTCATATAGTCTGTATCATTTCGGTTCTGACTTAATTTATATGCAGCCTGAATGTCTTCCACCCGAACCTTAAACCCGACAATCGCTTTCAGTTGATTTTCTAATAGTTGAGGAGAAAGGTTAGCCCATAAAATTGGATGTTCTCGATGCTTTTCGTATTTTTCCATCATGACTGTTAATTCTTCTATTAATTCATCTCTCTCTAAAATGCTTGCTTGACCGTATATATGGACGGCTTGATAATTCCATGTTGGAACCTCTTCATGCCCATACCAGGAAGAAGAAATGTATGCGTGCGGTCCCTGAAACATAACAAGCACATCTTGACAGGTTTCAAAAGTTCTCCATTGCGGATTTCCATAAGCGACATGGCCGGTGATATAGTAATCATCACCTTTTTTATTGAACCCCAAGGGCAAATGAGTGGCAATTGGCTTCCCCTGTTCTGTCGTAACGATCGTGCCAAAAGAGTTTTTTTGGACAATATCCAAAACTTCATCAACATTTTCGACTTTAAAATATTTTGGAATATACATCATCATCCTCCTTTTAAAAAAGTTATAGGAGTGTTTTGGTCATGATAAAGTCCGTTTGCTCTTCATCACCCATATAAAAAGAGTGGGCACCGGTTTGCACAAACCCCATTTTCTTATAAAAAGCAATCGCATTTTCGTTTTTTTCCCATACGCCCAGCCAGATTTTCTTTTTATTCAGTTCCTTCGCCATTTCCAAAGCTTTATTGAACAGATATTTGCCAAGCCCATGTTTTTGAAACTCGTTCTTGATATAAATTCTCTCAATTTCAAGTGATTCATCACCCATTTTTTCAGTTTGGGCCTCATCAGTATTGACCTTTAAATATCCAGCGGCTTCATTGTTATAATAAACAAAAAAGAATTGCGAAGCGCTGTTGGACAGTTCTTTTTCTAATTGTTTTAAGTGAAACGCCTTTTCCAAATAGGCTTTCATATTTTCTGGAGAATTCTGATCCTTAAATGTCTCATTAAACGTTTCATAACTCATTTCTTGAAGTTTGAATAAGTCTTCAAGGGTGCACTTTTTTATCTGTACTGTCATTTCAATCTGCCGCTCCTTTATGCCGTCAATAATTTCTCTTGTTCCCCTTTTTCACGAACTCCCAGTCTTTTTCTACATTTTTTCTTACTCTTTGAAGAAGATTGAAGATGGTCTCCGCTTCCCCCTCGGAAAACCCCTCTAATGCCACGCGATTCGAATGATCATTTTCTCTTTTTATAAAAGGGAATACCTCATTCCCCTTTTCCGTCGGAAAGAGTTTTTTTATTTTTTTGTTATATTCATCATCTCTCCGTTCAATAAAGCCCTTCATTTCAAGTTTTTTTATAGCGCGGGCTGCGGTGGTCCGGTCTACTTTAATCATCTCAGCTAATTTCTCCTGAATGATTCCCGGGTTTTCGCATATTCGGACAAGGTACAAATATTGCCCTTTTGTCAGGTCATGTTCTTTAAATTCGATATTGCTTATAGAATCCAATGCCCGGGCAATCATTCCAATTTCACGAAGAATATCCTTCATCATAAACTCCTTTCGAATATGTTTTTGTTGCAAATGCAATATAAATGCCGTACATTAAATATATCGAAATTTTGTTGTATTTGCAATAAAAATAAAGAGGTCGATTAAAGTGAAATATGTTTTTTATGTATTCGGAATTTTAATCTTAACCTTTGGGATTGCTTTCACGATTCAATCAGATCTTGGCGTTTCACCTTTTGACGCACTTTTGGTGGGGCTGTCCATACATGCGGGTCTTACTGTGGGAAGTTGGGAAGTCATCATTGCTTTGCTATTGATAGGCTGCAATTCTTTTTTAAAAAGACAAAGACCGGAAGTTTCGGGGATGCTAACGGCGTTTATAACGGGTATCGGCATTGATATGTGGCTTTTTATGCTGCACTTTTTTGTAACACCAGAACAATGGTGGAGCAAAATGATTTGTTTTGGAATCGGCTTGGTTGTTACAGGATTAGGAACCGCGACATACTTATACACAAATTTTGCTCCGATGCCAATTGATCGATTCACATTCATCATAAAAGAATTAACGAGAACCAACATATTTGTTTCGAGAACCATCATTTACCTCGTCTTTTTGACAGCGGCCGTCATCTTAAAAGGACCGATTGGCATCGGAACTTTATTAACCGTTTGTTTAGGCGGACTGATCCTTCATTTTTTTATGCCGTTTGCTGGAAGAGTATTGGGGCGCTTAATAACAATTTCCAGTACATCACCAAATGATGATCAAGATAATACGTATTCAATATAAAATCTATTTTAAGTAAGCGGGCACAAGTAAATGAATAAAAAATACCAAGGGCCTCAAAACCCTTGGTTTTCCTCTGGTACGGCCGAGAGACTTCAACCACTCGGTCCCTTAGCGAATGCTTTTGATCAGCTGTAAAATCCCATTGTTTCAACCTTTTGATCTAAATGTCTTATGCTAGTTCTGAAAGTTTGCCATCTTCGATATACACCACACGGTCACATAAATCTAACATTCTTTTATCATGAGTCACCATTACAGCGGCTTTTTCTCTGGATTTCACTTCATCTGCTAACATTTTTACAATTTGCCGGCCCCGCTCTGAATCAAGACTCGCTGTCGGTTCATCCGCAAGAATAATCTCCGGGTCATTCATCCAGGCACGAGCGATTGCAACTCGTTGACGTTCTCCACCGGATAAACTTTGCGGATAACGATGAATACGATGTTTCAATCCAAGTTTTTCAAGCAGATCAACTGCTCTTTGTTTCGCTTCTTTATGATCATTTCCGGCCAGCTTTGAAATAAGCAACAACTGATCGTGAACTGTTAAATAAGGGATTAAATGAGATGATTGGAATACAAATCCGATTTTTTCCAATCTAATACGATTCAACTTTTTTTCAGTTAACTGGCTTATGTCGTTTTCATCAATCAGAATGCGGCCTGTTGTCGGAGAAAGCAATGCACCGGCAATTGAGAGGAACGTACTTTTACCAGACCCAGAAGGTCCGACCACAGCAACAAATTCCCCGGCTTTCACTTCTAAAGACACTTTATCAAGAACTTTTACAGATGAATCGCCATCTCCGAATACTTTATCGACATGATCAAAAATCAGTTTTTGACTCATTGTGCAGCACTCCCAATCGCTTCAATTGCATCAATTTTTGAAACCTTATATAGAGAAAGTAATGATCCTATCAGAGAAACAACCAGAAATAGACCTGAACAACTTAAAACCAATTGCGGTGTAAGATCAAATGGCATGTTGGTTGGTAATATAGCTGCTACACCATATGTTAATGCAATACTGATCAAGAGACTGATCAATGTTAACAATAAAACTTGTAAAACAATATGAAGCGCTAAATAACCGGTCGTTGCACCAATGGCTTTTAATATTCCAAATTGATTGATTTTCTGTATGGTCATCACATAAAAGAATACGGCTAACACAAAAGCTGCAATAATAAAGAGAAATGCAATCATCATGATAAGTGAGCCTTGCTCTTCAGCATAACCGGGAATACCTTTTAGAGCCTGGCTTTTGTCAATGATATCAACCCCTGTTACATTCTCGCCAATTTGCTCTGCGGTATCTTGACTTGTCTTTAATGCGATTGCATTAAAAAACAATTGTTGATTCGCAGAACGTTGATGAATATCTCCCCACTCTGTGAAGTTGATGTGAATCACAGGTGCGTGGCTGAATGATTCTCCTTTAGTAAACCCCACGATTTTAAACGTTTTACCAGAGAACTGCTCTTTTATATAGTCCCCCAATTTCAATCCATCTTCTTTTAACGAACGATCTGCAATGACTTCATTTTTGGTCTTGTTGTTAATCATACGGCCTTCGACAACATCAGGAGCCAAAAACCCTTTCATATCTACGGCAAAAAATGTTGCATCAACCTTCTTAGAAGACCCGTTCTGAGTAAATGTGGTCATCTGTATGCCTAAAGGCGCAGCCGATTTATTGTTGGTATTGTTTCGAATGTCTTTCAGTTTATCCTCAGACAATATTGAACGGACCAAGCGATTATCCGCTTCTTTTTGAATCACAAGATAGTCCGCATCCATCTTTTGAATTGAAGACGCATTATCAGAAGATAACCCTTTTGCAAGTCCTGAAACAAAAAGAACAAGCCATGCGATAAGCACCATGATGAACCCAATTAGAAAGTAACGCAACTTTGCGTATTTAATTTCTCGTAAAGCAAGAAACACCGTCTATTCCTCCAATCGATATCCTTTATTCTTAACAGCTTTATTGCCTTAGATAAAATATAGACGGGGAATATGAACAGAACATGAACGGCAAATTACATTACTCTTTAGGCAAGCAAATATGAAAAATTGTTCCTTTTCCTATTTGGCTTTCAACATAAATTTGCCCGTCGTGCAGCTCAATAATTTTTTTAGTAATAGCAAGCCCTAAACCGCTGCTGGCTTCTTTACGGCCCCTTGCCTTATCCGCTTTATAAAAGCGATTAAATATATAAGGCAAATCGTTTTGGGAAATACCAATGCCTGTATCCTTGAATTCTATGTGATATTCATCATCTTTTTGCATCAGCTTGATGGAAATGGAGCCGCCGTTTTCAGTAAATTTGATACTATTCACAAGAAGGTTCGTCCAAACTTGATGGAGCAATTGTTCATCCGCATAAATGAAAGCAGCAGGAAGCTCCAATTCCAAAGCTAAGTCTTTTTCACGCCAGCTCCATTCCGTCATAAATAACACTTGTTTAATTTGAGCAGCAACATCAAAGGTGTTTTTACTCAATATTTCCTTCTCTTTATCCAAGGAAGCAAGTGTTAATAATTGCTTACTTAATTGCGACATGCGTCGGCTCTCTTTTTCGATAATGGACAAGTAATGTTGACGCTGGTCTTCAGATAATTTCTTCGATTGCAATGTCTGTGAGAAGCCTTGTATAGAAGCAAGCGGTGATTGAATTTCATGAGAAACGTTAGAAACAAATTCTTGACGCATGGCTTCCAGCTGCTCCAAATTTTTTGCCATGCGCGAAAAATGGTTGGTCAATTCACCGATTTCATCGCGCAATGTTGTGTTTAATTGAATATCGTATTTTCCTTCGGCGATTTGTTTTGTAGCTTGAGTTAACTTAGTGATTGGCTTCACAATGTAACGGGTGCTAACCAAAACTAAAAGAATGCTGATGAAAATGGTGAGAAGAAGGATCAACGCAAAAAAAATCCGTAACTCTCCAAATTGAAGTTCCGTATTAGGACGGAAAAAAAGGGCGTATTGATGACCATTGTCCGTAATTGGAATTCCAATCGTATTGATGAGTACGTTATCAAAAAATCCTGTAATAAAACCTTTTGAAGAAAATTGGGAAATACCGTGATATACATGACCATCTAATACAGATTGAATCACTTTATCGCTTAACTCTTTTTCTCTAAATGATCCGCCAAAAAAAGAACCCCGCCCCTGTTCATCGACTAAATAAATTTGATAACCTAAATCACCGATATTCCTTAAATAGCGATCAAGTCTGACATTTGGACTGCTTTCATAAAATGTCTTTACATCTTCAGCCATACGGGTTAATTTTTTGTCATTGTAAGGTTTAAGGTTGTATTGATAATATGCATTGGAAATGAAAAAAGCGGCCACACTGCTGAACATCATGACAACAATAGTAGTCAACACAATTTTTAAATAGAGTGTCCTCACTTTTTTGCCACCTCCAATTTATAACCGACACCTCGGATCGTTCTAATATTAAAATCATCGGTAGTGGAAAAACGGCTGCGCAGCCGTTTAATATGAACATCTACTGTTCGATCATCTCCATCAAAGTCCGCTCCCCAAATCAACTGGATTAATTCATCCCGTGTAAAAATTCTGTCTGGATAGCTTGCAAGCTGTGACAATAGTTCAAATTCTTTCATCGGCAGCATCAACAATTTATCGTTACAATGCACTTCATAACTTTTCCGGTCTATTACAGTATCATTGAGGCGAATTTTTTCGGAATTCACCATTTTATATCGACGCAGTAATGCTTTTATGCGAAATATTAATTCCGTCGGCTCGAAAGGTTTAGTTAAATAGTCATCCGTTCCGGCAGAAAAGCCTTTTTCCTTATCTGGCAACTGGTCTTTTGCTGTCAGCAGAATAACAGGAAAATCATAATATTTTCTGATTTCTTCACATAGTTGAAATCCATCCTTTTTGGGCATCATCACATCGACCACAGCTAAATGAACTTGCTTTTTCGCAAGAATGGAAGAAGCTTGTTCACCATCAAAAGCTTCAAAAACACCGTAGCCTTCGACTTGAAGGTAATGCCTGAGCAATTCAAGAATATGTTCATCATCATCGACAATGAGTATGTTAATCATTTGGAGACTCCTATCCAGTAAGAATATTGATTTAACAGTGAAGCTTCAAAAGCTCTTACGGGAGCTAACCATATGATATCGCAGTCACTGTTGTTTTTATTTTCGATAGTAAATCCATCATATACGTAAATAACCGTTAGTAAAACAGCGCTTTAAAATTTGTTGATGGCAAATTAAGGGGTACTTATTTTTTCGAAAAAAGGGCCTGTTACGAATTAGGCATCCCCCAAAAGTATAGAAATGAAATATGAACGGAGTATGAACATTAGGTTACATCATATTCATAAAGAGAGCTGATACCAGAAGCTAAAGCTGCAAGAGGGGGGTGGCAAGATACAACACACGCGCAATAAATACAAAAAACACCAAGGGTTCATAAACCTTGGTATTCCAATGATGTGGCCAATAAGTCTTAAACCTTCACTGGGTTTCCCTCAATAAAGCGGAGCCATATTTCCAGCCCCCTCATTTCAGGCATTGCTGTGCATTAGACTCATTTGTATCATTTCATGTACACTTTGGGTGCTAAATGGCCGCGAAAAATAGCCGTCATTTTGGAAATAAACGCCTGATTCAGCCTCAATGTTTATCTTCCGTTATTCAATCGATCTCTATTGATGTATATGCCATACCACATGTAAGCCATTTTGTCTTGGACTCCCGAATTGGTTTTCATAAAACAACTTGGCTTATCTTTTACCTTCACGAGACCATGCTACCACAGGAATGAGTAATAAGGATAAAATCCCTCCGATAAGTGATAATGTTAGATAACTTGAACCTGCCACAATCATTCCGGACAATGCTCCGCCGGCAGCTCCTGACAACGCAATCAAAACATCCACCGTACCTTGTGTTTTTGCCCGTGTGGCCGTTTCAGTTGAATCAACAATCAGCGCAGTCCCGCTTATCAAACCAAAATTCCACCCCAATCCAAGTAAAGAAAGAGCAATTACGATAAGAACCATAGAATCTCCTGGTGCAAATGCTGCTATTAAGCCTGCCAGAAGCAGCGTAGTTCCAGATGCAGTCGCCATTGCAGTACGTCCCAACTTATCAACAAGAACACCTGTAACCAGTGAAGGAAGATACATGGCGCCTATATGAAAACCAATAACAAGACCCACTGCACCCAAGTCATGTCCATGATGTCTCATATGAACCGGTGTCATTGTCATAATAGCGACCATTACAATTTGGGTAAGAACCATAACGGCTGCACCAACGATTACGCCTCTTTTGTTTTCTATGTGTTCAGTTGTTGTCAAATGGCCTTCATCACTTGGCTCTTGCTTGCTCGATTCGATTGTTCTTGCTATAACTAATGGATCTGGACGAAGCATGATGAAAAGGACAACGCTTGCTAAGATATATGCCGCCGCGGCTAAAATGAAAGGGCCCGCTAGTGACGGAACACTGATAGAATGGGCGAAATCCCCCATCACATTCACTAAATTCGGACCTGCCACCGCGCCAAATGTTGTCATAACCATCGTCACACTGACAGCAGTCGCCCGCTGCTTACGATTTGCTAGGTCAGTACCTGCATAACGAGCTTGTAAATTTGTCGCTGTCCCGGCACCGTAAATAAGCAATGAAGCAAATAACAAGAAAATACTATTTATGATTGCTGCAATGATGACGCCTATTGCTCCAAGTCCGCCAATCATAAAACCGGCTGAAAGACCTGCACGACGACCATAGCGTTGAGAAAGTCTGCCTACAAATAAGGCCGCCCCCGCTGATCCTAAAGTAAATAAAGCTGTCGGGACCCCTGCGTAAGCATCCGTTCCGAGCATTTGCTGAGCAATAAGGGCACCGACTGTGATTCCTGCCGCCAGCCCTGCACCCCCAAAAATTTGTGAAACACTTACAACGAATAATGTACGCTTGTATAACGTTTTTTGTTTTTCCGGGGATCCAATGTAGCTTTGCAATGAAGCTGATTGAACGTCTGACGGTTTTACACTTTCTTTGTGCAGCATAATCTAACCTGCCTTTCTTAGTAAACCTCCAACTAGATTTGAATCATCATAACACGCGCAAAAAAACCATACAATATTGCAATTGTATGGCGAACAATATTAGGCAAGATCATTTAGCAAGCGCCTAAGGATGATTAATCCTTTTTCAAGCTCTTCGAGCGTTTCTGGTGCACATACGGAAACCCTTACCGCCTTTTCCGGACAACTATTTCCAACGACGAAGCGTTCAGCCGCATAAACTTGCACACCATGTTCCGCAGCTAATTTTTCAAATTCAGCACCTGTAATTCCCCCCGGTAACAACAACCACCGAAAGATGCCTGTTTCAACACCTAAACACGTATAGTCCGCAAAGTATCGATTTACGATTTGGTTTCTGCGAATCGTTTGTTCACGATGCCCCTCAATTAAGACTTCAAATTGATTTGATACAATCGTGCGCGCAGCAAGTTCTGCTAATAGCGGAGAAACGGTTATATTTAAATTATAAAGCGCCCTCGAAACCGGCTCCTTAAATTGACACGGCACTGCAACATACGCCAGTCGCAGCCCCGGTGCCAATGATTTAGACAAACTTGCGATATGGATAACCTGTTCCGGCGCGAATGATGCAAGTGCTGGAAGTGGATTTTTGCCAAGAAGATGATACGATGCATCTTCAATAACAAACAGATTATACTTCTTTGCAATTTCTGCAATGATCTTTCGATTCTCTACAGACATAAAGGACGCTGTCGGATTATGATAATCCGGGATCAAATAAACGCCTGCAATGTTTTCATTTTTATAAGCATATTCAAGTGACTCCGGCTTCATTTCACCGTTCTCGGATTTTATCGGTACGATTTGCACACTTAGCATCGATGCAACAGTTTTTAATCCGGGATATGTATGATGATCAACACCAATGCGGTCTCCAGGCTTACAAAGACCCGCCAACGCGGCAGCGATCGCATTTTGTCCCCCATTTGCAAATAAAATGTGATCAACAGTAGTTTCAAAACCGCCTCTTCGGATTAGCTTTACAGCCGCGTCCTTTTGCCAAAGGCTTTCGCCCGCCCGGCCATAACCAAACCATTTTTCATAATCTGTCTCTTGCAGCATACTGCTCAAATGGAGCATGAGCGGCTCGTAAGAAGCATGATCCGGCAGTGTTGCGCCCATTTCAATGAGCTTTGGCTTTGTATCCTCAAGTAAATACGCATTCGATAACGCATCATACGATACAAATGTGCCGCTCCCAACAGTTGCACTTAACAATCCCTTTAACTCACACACTTTAAACACCTTTGAAATGGTACTCAAATTTAAATCCAAATAATCAGCCAGTTCCCGCTGAGGAGGAAGTTTTGTTCCAGGCAATAAAACTCCGTTTACGATATCCTGCTCCAATTGCCTTGCAAGTGCTTTGTAAATGGGCTTTTCAGTTTTATCAATCGATGGCTTCCAGCTCATCGGATAGTTTTCAAAAGAATTGATCGGCATGATACGCCATCCTTTTTTCACTCTATTATATGGTTGTGGTGTTTATAAAACAATTATCATTTATATTCTGAATCGGAAAGAAATGGCGGACTAGTTAGACGACGACTTGAAGTAAGTTGGAGTAAAACATTATGGGGCATAGGCGATTAATGGCATTTCAAATTTGTTCATCATAGGTACTAAATCGAATTCAACCCCTCGATCTCCCGGATAATAACACACTTGTTTTGTTGCACATTTTATTCCATCAGGTAATCTCATTATTTTTTCTAAGTCTTCAACATCCAAATTAGAAATACCAGACTTCTTTTTCCCCAGACTTTTATTTTTTCCAAGGTATCAATTGTTTCTTCAATAGCTGAGTATGGAAACTCTTTGATGATTTAGGATTATAATGAGCGCCATTATTTAAAAACATATGAATTTCTTTTCGAGATAGTTGTCCTACAGATGGATAGCTAACAGTCTGGGTGATATTTCTTTGTTGTGTCTGCGCTGTAGTAGAAGCTGCACTTACACTAGGAGCTAAAAACAAAGACAATATTGACATAATCTCAAAAGAGTGCAAGTTTATTTATAGAAGTATTAACCTAAGGAGCCAATAACAAATCATGACTAATGTTTCATTAATATATAAGGAATTTGGAGATCCGCTTCAAAAATTACAGCTATATACCGGAGAAAAGCTTCCTCTTCAGCCAAATGAAATTCTTGTCAAAATGATTGCCAGTCCAATTAATCCTTCAGATTTGCTTCCAATTAGAGGAGCCTATTCTCATAGAATTAAGCTGCCGGCTGTTGCAGGATATGATGGTGTGGGAATTGTTATCGATCAGGGCAAAGATGTATCACCATCACTGATTGGAAAAAGGGTTCTCCCTGTAAGAGGAGAGGGAACTTGGCAACAATATGTAACCACAAAAGCTGATTATGCAATAGAGCTGCCTCCATCAATAAGTGATCACGACGCCAGTCAACTGTATATCAATCCATTAACAGCCTGGCTAATTTGTACGGAATCATTGCGTGTTCAACCGAATGAAATTGTGTTAATGAATGGCGGAGGTACATCTATAGCAGGTTTGTTTGCGCAAATTTCTACTATACTGGGATTCCGTTTAATTGTCATTACAAGAAACAGCCGCAAGATAGAGAAACTTCGAAAACTTGGGGCATGGAGAGTTATCGACGCTTCCAACGGTTCTATATATGAACAGATTTCTGATGCTTGCGACATCGGTGTTGACCATGCAATTGACTCTGTGGGAGGAGAAAGCGGCGAACTGCTGGCGAGGGCGTTAAAACCTGAAGGGACGTTTGTCAGTTATGGTCTGTTGTCAGGTATACCAAACGATTGGAGAAAGCTTCACGAAGTATACCATGTGTCACCGCAATTATTCGCCTTAAGACTTTGGAACGAGAGACATTCCGTTTCTGAATATCGCAATCGCTTCTCGGAGGTAATTAAGCTTGTTGAGAGCGGAAGAATGGTCATCAATGCCCCAGAAAAAATATATGATTTTGGAGATTTTTATGATGCCTTGAAGCATTATGAACAGCCGGGTTTGAATGGGAAAATACTGTTGAAGTTTGCATGAAGGAGATGTAACCAAAAGAAAGAATAGGAAGTCGTTGTATTCGAAAAGAAAAATAAATAATTGATATACATTCCGCATATTGTCAATCCATTATGTTATACTGTAAACAACCTTTGAAGCGTTAAATCTTTTTCTATTACCTTTTACCACCTCCCTACTCGAACGTTGAGTAGGGTTTTTTGTTAAGCATTATACAGAGAACATAAAAAAACAGGCCCTATATAAAGAGCCTGTTTGTATAAATGATTGAAGATTAAGCAGTTTTTTGAACGTTAGCAGCTTGAGCTCCGCGAGGACCTTGCTCAACGTCAAATGTTACTTTTTGACCTTCGTCTAATGATTTGAATCCGTCACTTTGGATTGCAGAAAAGTGTACGAATACATCGTCTCCATCTTCACGTTCGATAAATCCAAAACCTTTTTCTGCATTAAACCATTTCACTGTACCTTGTTCCATTTTTGTTGCCTCCTAGTGCGTAATCGCACATTGTATTACTATCCTTGCCCAAAGTATCATCAAGACGAAAAGTCAATATTCATACTATCCTTTACACCGAACAAAAATAATTCTTCTTTATCATAGCAGGAAACGGAAATAATTGCAATTCATATTTTTGTTTTAAACATGGCATTATTAACTAAATATGGTTATTTATGCAGAAGCGGAGTCTCAATCATTCTGCATTGAATTTATAACAGGTCTAATAACCATCGTTTAAAAACACCGTGAATGAATCAGAGTGTCTTCAAACCTTACTTGTAATGTTTGTCCTCAAACAATCAATGCTCACGGACTAAATAAACCGATTCTCTAGGGGAGCACGGAGAGCGTTTGGCCCGATAAAGAGCCGGGTATAATTTTCATACGCCTTTGTATCCCGGCTGGCTCTGCTAATAAACATTTAATCGAGCTGGAAATCAGCTTCTCATTTCCAATAATTTTACAGAAGAATAGGAAAGATACTTGTTATATATGGTGGATGACGCAGGGACTTCAAAGGCAATAAAACGTTTTCTAGATCATCATAGGAGGGGAAACTTTAAAAAATGAATGACCAAAACCTAAAGACTTTGAGAAAACTGATTACACCTTTTGAAAAGTCCGATTTACAAAATAGTATTTCTCAAATCATTAACACATTGGTACCATTTTTCCTGTTATGGTGTTTGGCATATAAAAGCTTGTCGATTTCTTATTTCCTTACACTAGCGATTTCTCTCGTTGCGGCAGGTTTTTTAGTGAGAACTTTCATCATCTTTCATGATTGCTGCCACTATTCCTTTTTTAAAAACAAAAAGGCGAATCGAATCCTTGGAACAATTACAGGAATTCTGACTTTGCATCCTTTTGATCACTGGGGACGCGACCATTCTGTCCACCATGCAACAAGCAGCAACCTGGACAAACGCGGTACTGGTGATATCTGGGTACTGACCGTTGAAGAATATAAGGAAGCCTCAACTAAGACAAAAATCATGTACCGTTTGTACAGAAATCCGTTTGTTATGTTTATGATTGGGCCGATTTACGTCTTCGGGATAACCAATCGTTTTAATCGTAAAGGGGCAAAACGCAAAGAACGGATGAATACGTATGTAACGAACCTGGGAATCGTCGCGTTGACAGCACTTTTATGCTGGGCTATCGGCTGGCAAAACTTCCTGCTGGTTCAAGCGCCAATTTTTATGATATCGGGATCTCTCGGAATTTGGATGTTTTATATTCAGCATACGTTTGAGGATTCTTATTTTGAAAAAGATGAGCATTGGGAATATGTAAAAGCAGCAGTTGAAGGAAGCTCTTTTTATAAGCTTCCAAAAGTCATGCAATGGCTAACAGGCAACATCGGTTTCCATCATGTCCATCATTTAAGCCCGAGAGTCCCAAACTATAAGCTTGAAGAAGTGCATAACAACATTAAACCATTGCAAAACGTTCCGACCATTACACTTGCAACAAGTCTAAAGTCGTTAAAGTTCCGTCTATGGGATGAAGACAGCAAAAAATTTGTCGGTTTTAGCCACTTAAAAAAAACTTCTAAAAGCCAAATATCAGCGCACCTAAGAACGGATTAAATAAACTTCCCATCATTGATGATAAGCCTTGATATTATTGGTATGCGGACGAGAGGACTTGAACCTCCACGGGTTATTCATCCACTAGACCCTCAATAAAGTGGAAGCTTATCACGATTTGTGAAAGCTTGTTTTCACTGTATATTTTTACATAAATTTCATTGTTTTTAAGAATGATAGAAGGTATTTAAGGAAAACGGGCAAGAAAATCTCTTGAACTAAGATTTGCTAAGTATGTAAAACCTGCTTTAAATGATCTTCTGACATATGAAGAATTGGCTTGGGGAACTTTAGAAGGGCAAATTGCCAGCGCGCTTAATACCGGAATAAAAAACAGTACCGCGCGTAACCTTAATGAGAAATGCTATTACTTCTTTACACGAACACCTAGCACCTGACTTTAAAAGAAGAAATTTAGTTCTCTTAACACATGGTTTTCCAGAAGAACAAATTTCAAAATTCGACACACTTGATGTTGCTATGAAAAAAATAAACCCATCTAAAGAAGATTTTAGATAATAATTAGCCGAAATAAAAGGAATACTTCACTTTACGACTGAAGCAACTGAGGAAATAATTTTAGGGTACAAATCAGATGGAATATACCCAAAAATCACGCATTAAAATAAAGCAGGCCTATGCCTGCTTTAAAATTTAAATCCGTTCAAATTCTTTGACTTTGTTTCTTTCCCTTTATCCTTTTCATCATCGGGTGTTTTCCTATCAAGGCCTAAACGATCGTTCTCCTCACCATGAGGAATATATTGGAATTCCATCTAAAAGACCGTCGCCTCTTAGTAAATCACAATAACAATGATGATAAAATCTCTCAAGGAAACGTTCAGCAGCCGCTACCCCTGATTAAAGATGATCTGTTACCACACTGTTACGTTAGAACTTCCACTACTTTGATAACCCTCTGTCGCTAAAACTTGGTAAGACCAATTACTACCCAGATTCATTCCATGACTCTTCCATGCTTTAACATGATTGCTGAAAGTGATTTTAGCGTTGCTTCCAGTTGGTCTCTTCGTCTGGCGAACACTCCAGTACTGCGTGAAAGTAGTTTTGTCGCCATCAATGGAAGGTGCGTTATAACGTGTAGTTGTATATATGTCATATGTACCCCCATCACTGTATACAGTACCTTTATACGTTCCAGTAGGTCTATAAGTACCCCATGAATCCACTACATAATATTCTATGAGAGGTGATCTGGTCCAACCATATAAAGCCAAATATCCATTGCCATTCGGCGCCCAAACTCCGGCATTATAGTTTATTGTCCTAGATGGCGAACCTGTAGTCCAACCTTTACCAACAACGAAATTTCCGGTATTAGACCAATTAACACTGTAATTCCCTCCAGGCCCATTGACAGCGTTGACTGTTCCGCCGCCATCAGTCCAATTTTGCCAGTAGTCTGGGCTAGCTGCAGAGGCGGTTGCCGAAAACAAGCTAATACTCATTAAAGCTGCCGTTAATCCAACTAAGAAATTCCTTTTAAACTTAAACATATGTTACCTCCTATTAATATTTTTCTGACTTTGACATGAGGTAGCACTCCTATATATTTAAAACATTATTAATTGCAACGCCAAAGCCTTTGACCGTCCCCTTCAATATAATATCACGAATTGATGAGTGAATATTAATAATATCTGTAAATTAATTACAAAGACCTAAAAATTCACATTAAAAGTGTTCTTGTAACACCATAGCCTTATCCTCTTTTCGCGGAATCACAATTCTTGTTTCTAAATCTGATGGAGTAATATCTGCGGTTAATTCCCATTCGAACCATTTCGTATGAAGGAGATATACATTAGGGATTGTGAAGTTACGGGCGCCTTTTCCCAAACAAACAAAAAGAGACTGCTGACCGTTTAGATGACTTACAGTAACTGGAGTAAATGTGGAGTAAAAAAATAAATGAAAAAGAAACAAAAAAAATACCAAGGGCGTCAAAACCCTTGGTATTTCTGGTATGCGGCCGAGAGGACTTGAACCTCCACGGGGTTTCCCTCAATAAAGTGGAGCCATGTTTCCAGTCCGCTTCTCATTTCAACATTGCTGTGTATTACACTCATTTGCATCATTTCACCTACACTTTGGGCGCAAAATGGTCGCGAGAAATATCCGTTTTTTCGGAAAAAATATATGATTTAGACCATTTGTTTATCTTCCGTTATGCAACTCGATCTCTATTGCTGTACATGCCATACCACATGTCAGCCATTTTGTCTTGAACTCCCGAATTGGGTTGGGACCCGGATTTACTGTTTTCATAAAACAACCTGGCTTACCTTTTATCTTCTCGAGACCATGCCACCACAGGAATGAGTAATAAGGATAAAATCCCTCCGATAAGTGATAATGTTAGATAACTTGAACCTGCCACAATCATTCCGGACAATGCTCCGCCAGCAGCTCCTGACAACACAATCAGAACATCCACCGTACCTTGAGTTTTCGCCCGTGTGGCCGTTTCAGTTGAATCAACAATCAGTGCAGTCCCACTTATCTTGAAAGTCATTAGGAAATATTCTGATAGCAAGAAGAATAAATCGCTATTTTCACATTAAAAAATAACGGGAAAAAAGTTAATTTTGAAGAAAACTTCGAAGTGTTTCGCGAAGAAAAAATTAGTTTAAAAGCAGGCGTACGCCTGCTTTTTATTATTATTATAATCCAAAAAATAGAACAAGCCATTTTGCAGTCTCATATGCCACATCAGGTGGAAGTCCGGCTTTTATAAAAATTGCAGCAATTCCTTTTTCTTGAACATTTTGAACTTTTTCAATGTAATTTGCTACTTTATAAAAACCGTTTTTCGCCTTTTTGGCATATTTTTTACCAATCACTTTAGCTAACGGCTTTTCCAAGTATGTACCTGATTTACGGAGTGCTTGTACAGCTAATTTTTTGGCTAACGCCGAAGCCCAATGCTGAGTATGGAAACTCTTTGATGATTTAGGATTATAATGAGCGCCATTATTTAAAAACATATGAATTTCTTTTTGAGATAGTTGTCCTACAGTTGGATAGCTAACAGTCTGGGTGATATTTCTTTGTTGTGTCTGCGCTGTAGTAGAAGCTGCACTTACACTAGGAGCTAAACAAGAAAGCATGGTAACAGACGCTAAAGTCAGCATTGTACCTTTTACAAATTTACTTTTTTTCATATATTATCCCCCCCTTCCATTATTTTTATATCATACTAGGGAATGTTTGTAAATATAATATCCTATTTTTTAACAGGTCCTTTATTAAAAATAATCAAGATTATTCCTGATGCTATTAGACTTATAACTAAGGATGAGACATCCAATCTAAATATATTTTTTATTCCATCAATAAAAAATGACCATAAAACATATATAGTAATAGCACTTAATATAAACATTCTGAACCATCTAGGAATTGCGAGCCAAGCTTTTAAAAGTTTAGTTGAGAATTTCCCCATTTTGTTCCTCCTTAAAACTATCCGACCTTTTATCAAAATAACATAGTTAAAATCTCAACGGTAGAGGCCATAAACACAAAAAAGCAAAGCATTTGGTCTACCTTCTCATTTCTTGCTCGATCTTTTGAACCAATTTTTAGAATTTGGCGTTAGGGAATAGGTGGACAAATAAAGCACCTAGTGGCTCTCTAGCGTCAATTGTTTAAGTAACTGGAGTAAATGTGTAGTAGTAAAAAAATAAATGAAAAAGAAACAAAAAAAATACCAAGGGCGTCAAAACCCTTGGTATTCCTATGATGCGGCCGAGAGGACTTGAACCTCCACGGGGTTGCCCCCACTAGGCCCTCAACCTAGCGCGTCTGCCATTCCGCCACGACCGCATGATATGTTGTTTTTAAAGTGCGGGTGAAGGGACTCGAACCCCCACGCCGTAAAGACACTAGATCCTAAGTCTAGCGCGTCTGCCAATTCCGCCACACCCGCGTGAAAAAACAATGGTGAGCCATGAAGGACTCGAACCTTCGACCCTCTGATTAAAAGTCAGATGCTCTACCAACTGAGCTAATGGCTCAAATATAATGGCTGGGCTAGCTGGATTCGAACCAACGCATGACGGAGTCAAAGTCCGTTGCCTTACCGCTTGGCTATAGCCCAACATATGAGAAATGACCCGTACGGGATTCGAACCCGTGTTACCGCCGTGAAAGGGCGGTGTCTTAACCACTTGACCAACGGGCCATATGAAGTCAGCATCATATTTTCCTAATGGCGGAGAAGGAGGGATTTGAACCCTCGCGCCGCTTACGCGACCTACACCCTTAGCAGGGGCGCCTCTTCAGCCACTTGAGTACTTCTCCATTGGCTCCACAGGCAGGATTCGAACCTGCGACCGATCGGTTAACAGCCGATAGCTCTACCACTGAGCTACTGTGGAATGATCAGACTCATTTTATTATAAATATGTCGACAAAATGTGTCAAGAAGAACAATTGTCTTTATGGCTCGTCTTGCGACGGCTTTTATAATTTATCATAGACAAGCCTGATCAGTCAACCCTTTTTTATGATTTCTTTTATTTTCCCTCCGCACTTACCGCAAACATAACGGCTTGTATCCATTTTCCGCTTTCTGAGAAACGTTTGTCCGCATGCGTCGCACTTGTATGTGCGTACTTTTCTTTGCGGCTTTTTCTCTCCTGCGAGCGGCGTGCAGAATCGCGGCGCACCGACTTCCTTTAATAGCGTTCTAAAATCCTTGTCACGGTGCTTGTAGCCTTTCCCTTCCAGATGGAGGTGGTAATGGCACAATTCATGCTTGATGATGCCTTCAAGCTCTTTTTGCCCGTGCTCTGTCAGGTATTTTTTATTCAGCTCGATATTGTGGGAATTCAGCAAATACCTGCCTCCGGTCGTTTTCAGGCGGCTGTTGAAGTAAGCGCGGTGCCGGAACGGTTTTTTAAAGTATGTGAGCGAAAGCTGTTCTGTCAGCTGCTGCAGTTGTTGTTCGTCCATTGCTTCGGTCCACCTCATTTTTAAAAACATTGAACAGGACAAATTCCGGGCGGCATAAACTAATACACGACACCCATACTCTTATGATAAGAGCCTGAGGAGGGATGAGCAATGCCGAATTGGCTCAAAAGCCAGATGCAGAGAGCTTTTTATGAAAAAGATCATTACCAGATTAAATTGCTGAATCAGTGCTGGTATTTTTACAGAAAAAAACACTGCTGATAGACAGTGTTCATCGGAGCCCGAATGGTCATTCTTCTGTTTCCTCATCATCTTCACCGGTCCTTTTATCATCTCACACAATGGCGCCCGTTACTCCCCAAATGGAGCTGACAGCCCGATTTCGGGGAGCATGGGCGAATGATTCTTCCGCGGAAGGACGAGCCGTTTATTCTTTTCTTTTAAACGGAAACCAGTTGGCTGAGCCGAAGATCCGAACCATCACAGGGACGAACAGCGGCAGCATGACGAATGCGTACAGCAAGAGCCCCGTCAATACAAGGGTGGCGATTTGCAGAAGCGATAAAACGCCGGACGGCAGCATCGCCGCAAAGGTTCCCGCCAAGATGACAGCGGCTGAAATAATAACGGACCCCATATTTTTCATCGATTCCGTCATCGCCGTTTTAATATCCGTTCCGCGATATTCGTTAAAGCGTTCCATCAGGAAGATCGAATAGTCCACACCAAGCGCCATTAAAATCACGAATCCAAAGAAAGGCACCGCCCAGTTGAGGCCGGGATAGCCGAAAAACGCCGTGAAAATGAACTCGGTTACACCGATGGACGCAAAGTACGTCAAGATCAACGATCCGACCAAATACACCGGCATGACAATAGAACGGAACAGCAGGACGAGGATCAGGAAGATACCGATCATCATATAGATCACCGTATTGCTGAAATCCTGGTCTGACAGCTGCTTCAGATCGGCGTTGATGCTGGAAACGCCGCCGACGCCAAACGATGCATCTTTCAAATGCGTGTCGGGAAGAGCCCGTTTTACGGACGCTTCAATGTCTTTGACATTGACAATCGCTCCGTTTCCGTACGGATTGTCTTCCAATATCACATCGATCGTCGTGATATGGCGATCGTCTGACATATAGGAATTAAACACCTGCTGAAATTGCTTGTTTTTCAGGACTTCTTTAGGGACAAACCAGCCGGACATTTCTTGATCTGATGCGTTTTTCAGCTGATCCAGGTAGTCGCCTGCCCCCATCAGACCGCTTGAAATTTTTTCGAGGCCGTCCACGCTTGAATTCAAACCTTTTGTTAATTGATCGAGCTGGCCGGCGAATTCTCCGACTTTTTCCTTCATCTTCCTTTGGCCTTCGGCGACATCACCCGCGCCTGATTCGAGCTTAGGCAGCGAATCGGCGAGCTGTCCCTGCCCCTTCGATGTCTCTTCAAGCCCTTTTTCGATTTGGCCGAGGCCGTTGATCAGAGCATCGATTTTGCTTGTGTACACTTTTTGCTCTTCCTGCGCTTTTGCGATAAATACGTCTGCTGCTTCAAGCTGCTTTTTCGCGTTTGCCGCCTGTTTCGTGTAAACGGCCGCTTTCTGTGATCCCTGCTTGATTGCCGATGCAAGCTCTGTGTAAGAGCCTTTGATCGCTAAATAAGAAGGATTCTCCTTCACTTCGGGAATTTCGCTTTCAAGATTTTTGAAATGTTGATTTGTCTGCTCGATCATCTTTTGCACGTCAGCCGTTATGCCTTGGGCATTTTCGGCTTGAGACAACGCCGCTTTCAAGATTTTCGATATTTCTTTGTAACTTTCGATTTGTTCATTTAATTGCTCGACCTGCGCCGTCAGCTGTTTTTTCGCAGTTTGAATTTCTTTTTTCGCCTGAGCGACGCCTTGTTTGCTTTTGTCTGTACCGTCCTTCAGCTTTCTCATATTGGCTTCAACGTCGCTGATGCCGGCTTGGATCGATTCGGTTCCTTTGATCAGCTGGTTGATTCCTTTTCCGGACGCTTCGATTTGCGGCTTCTGATCCGCGATCGACTTGCTCGCCTCAGCGAGCCCGTCTTTGATCTTTTTCAGACCTTTATTGCCGCTCTCAAGCCCATTATTCAGCTCATTCGCCTGTGTTTTGACGTACAGGTCGCTCAGCCCTTTTCCGACCGGACGGGTCGCACTGCGGACTTTGCTGACGCCGTTTGTCTGTTCAATGGCGCGGCTGATTTTTTCAATCGCGATCAGCCCGTCATTGGTATCGAGCGCATCCGATGTTTTGAGCACGACCGTGACCGGCAAAGATTCCCCCGGCCCGAACTTGTCGGAGATGGTGTTAAAAGCGCTGACGGATTCGTATTGATCTCCGATTTCGTCAAGGCTGTTATAGGAAAGTGTTCCTTTATACATTAAGATCGGCGGAACTGCTACGGCCGCTACGATCAACAGGCTGATCAGCGGCTTACTGAAGGCGAAACGGCCGGCGGTTTCCCATAGCTTTGACTGCGGATGCCCGACATTTCCTCTGACGGGCCAAAACAGCACTTTTCCCAAAACAGCCATGAAAAACGGCACGATCGTCAGAAGCGCCAAAATCAAGACCGCGACACCAACCGCTACTGCGACCGCAGACTTGTAAAGCTGGAATTCAGCGAAGCCGATGCAAGTAAAACCGATCAAAACGGCGAATCCGCTGAACAGAACGGTTTTCCCCGCCGTTTTATACGTTGTCAGGATAGCTTCAATCTTGTCTTTCCCGTGGGCAAGCTCTTCCTTAAAACGGCTCAAAAGAAGAATGCAGTAATCCGTCCCGATTCCGAACATGATCGCCACCATGAAGATTTGCGTAAACGTGGACAGCGGAAAATCAGCGTATTCGACAAGATAGGCGACGACGGACTGGCTCACAAGGTAGGAAAGCGCGACCGCCAAAAGCGGAACAAAAGGCGCAACCGCAGAACGGAAGACGAGAATCAATACGATTAAAATAAAACCGACCGTAATATATTCGGTCTTCTTCAGGCCTTCCTGTGAGCTTGTTATAACATCATCATCAATGAGCGGCTGCCCGGTCATCTCGTAGTCAAGGTTTAAAGTTTTAAGCTTTTCATTTACTTTTGCTTTAAAATCGGCCGCACTGATTTTGTTTGCATCAAATGTGACAGGTACAAGCAGCGTCGTTCGATCCTTTGACAACAGCTGCTTTTGAATATCCTCATCCGCGTCAAAGTATGATGTGATATCTGAGACGTGGAGGGAGGAATCCTTTTCTAAAATGGTGATCGCTTTTTTTAAAGCTGCTTCCCGATTCGGCAGGAGCTGTTTGTCCTGAAATACGACGACAACCGATTTGTCCGTATCCCCGTCTTTTGACATTTGTTCGAGAAGCTTGTTCGCGTAAGAAGACGGATAGCCTTCAGGGACCGCTATCTGGCCCTTCTCCTTTGTTAATTGCCCCATATCGGGCGCCGTGATGAATAAGACGGCGGCCATTGCAAGCCAGAGCGCCGCAATGATCCATCTCGCCTTTATAATCTTTCTCATTGACGTTTTATTCCTCCTCTATGAGCTGTGCGGGTTTTTCATTTTAAAAAAAGACGGCTGATTGCTGCCGTCAGACAAAACCTTCGTGTTTTGCTGATCAACAAGAAAGCCGTCGCGGCTTTCTAATACATTAGTAAATCGTTCTTTTAAAACTCCAATTTCCTATTTCACGGCCGAACCGCTTAAGGGGAAATGCACTAAATTCATCGAATCCATTCTTTTTGTAAAACGATCGATTTAAATTCGTGTTGGTGATTAAAGTCAGGATTCCGCCTCCGTTTCTTCGTATGAAAGGGATCAGGCAGTCATTGATCATCTTGCTGCCGAAACTTTTGCCCTGATGGAAGCGGGAGACCCCCAACACCTCCAAATACCATTTCTGCTCTTTGATGGCCTTGTACGATCTTTTGGCCTCTTCCGCCACATTCACCATATTCCATACCGCGGAAAGACCCCCTTTAACGAATAACTTTATTCCTCCGGCTGATATATAATCCATCACCCCAACGTCTGGATCATCCCGATGTTTTAAGAGGGCCGCGGTGACGATTTCACCTTTTACAACACCGATAAAACACCCCTGCCTATTGATATATGCCTGAGTGATGACTTTATGCAGTTCATAAAAGAATTCGGGGTTTTTCTTTTCGGGTCTTACAAGCATCTCCATAAACGGATAGTTGTCAAAATACTCATGAAACAATTGTGCCACCTCGTCCAAATGATCAGCTGAAGCCAGACGATATTGAATCATTGAAAACCTCCTCAAAAATATGAACAGCTATTGATTAATAAACACATGTTCATTATAATTTGAAGCAAAAGCGATGTTCAATCGGCAATCGTGATTGAGCTGTTCATTAATGAACAACACTTGAAAATTTGTCTATAAACGGAGGGCAAAACGATGGAGGACAGAAGATCAATCAAGACGAAAAGAGCGATAAAAGTGGCTTTTTTAAAGCTGCTCCATGAGAAAGAAATCAATAAAATCACCGTTTCCGATTTATCGAGGCGCGCGGATTTAGGACGCGGAACCTTTTATCTTCATTATAAAGATATTTTTGACTTGTATGAACAAATAGAAAATGAATTGTTTGATCAGCTGGGGAGATTTTACGATGATTATTTTCCGAGCGAAGATCCGCACAATTTGCTCACCTTCATCGAAAAAACGACCGAATATATTTATCAAAACGCTGCGATCTTCACTTTATTGACGAAACCGAAAGGAAACATTTTGACCATCAATAAATTTAAAGACTTTTTCCAGAGAAAAATTTTCGAAGAATTGAGCATGATAGAGCAATCGGAAAACGAGGTTACATGTGATGAAATGGAAATATCGTTTGTCGTCTCGGGAGTGGTCGGCGTTTTGGAGGAATGGATCAATGAAGGGATGGTTCAGACGCCGGCTCATGTGGCAGGCGTCGTCCACCGCATTCTGTTAAAAATCGGTGTATAAAAGATCAGCCCGCCGGAGAAACAAAGCTCCGGCAAGCTGGACTATCGATCCCTCACCATTGATAAGGATACCCTTCCTTTTGCAGCGTCGACATCTTCCACCCATACGGTCACGATGTCCCCGACCGACACCACGTCAAGCGGATGCTTGACGAAGGAATGGCTGAGCTTGGAAATGTGGACGAGCCCGTCCTGTTTCACGCCGATGTCGACAAATGCCCCGAAGTCAACGACGTTCCGCACTGTCCCTTGCAGCTCCATCCCTTCTTTCAAGTCCTCCAATTGAAGCACATCGGTTTTTAAGAGCGGCTTAGGGACTTCATCCCTCGGATCGCGCTCAGGCCTTGTCAGCTGGGCGCATATGTCTTTCAGGGTGATTTCCCCGATTCCAAGCTGTTCAGCTGCTTCAGAAATATTCAATTCATTGATTTTATCCTGAAGCTCTCTTGTGCCGATTTCGGCTGTTGACAGGCCGAGCTTTTTCAGAAGCTCTCTCGTCTCTTTATAGCTCTCAGGGTGGATGCCCGTGCGGTCGAGCGGTTCACCGCCGTCAGGCACCCTTAAAAAGCCGATGCATTGCTCATACGTTTTCGCGCCCAGGCGCGGAATGTCTTTCAGCTCTTTCCGGCTCGTGAATTTTCCGATTTCATCCCGCTTTTTGACGATGTTGGCCGCGACTGTTTTCGATAGTCCGGCTACATATTGCAAGAGCGCGGCTGACGCCGTATTCACGTTGACGCCGACTTGGTTGACGACGGTTTCCACCACGAAGCGGAGCGAATCGTTTAGTTTTTTCTGGCTGACATCGTGCTGGTACTGGCCGACACCGACCGACTTGGGATCGATTTTGACGAGTTCGGCGAGCGGGTCCTGGAGTCTGCGTGCGATCGACACGGCGCTCCGTTCTTCAACCTGCAAATCCGGGAATTCTTCCCTCGCAAGCTCTGATGCCGAGTAGACGCTGGCTCCCGCTTCATTGACGATCAAATAGTACACCTTTCTGTCGATGTCCTTCAAAAGATCGGCGATAAATTGTTCCGTCTCTCTTGATGCCGTTCCGTTCCCGATGGCGATGACCTCAATTTGAAAGTCTTTGATGATGCGTTTCACTTTTTCAATGGCCGCGCTTTTTTTATTGACGGGAGGGTGCGGGTATATGACATCAATCTGGAGCATCTTTCCCGTCTCATCGACAACTGCAAGCTTGCAGCCCGTGCGGAATGCCGGGTCGACGCCGAGAACGAGCTTTCCTTTCATCGGCGGCTGCAGCAGCAATTTGCGCAGATTCTCGGCAAAAATGTGAATCGCTTGATCTTCCGCCTTTTCCGTCAATTCTTTTCTGATTTCTCTTTCGATGGACGGCTGAATCAGGCGCTTATAGCCGTCTTCGATTGCGCTTTTCAGCACATCTTCAGCACTTGTTTGCTTGTGTTGTAAAATCCGTTTTTCCAAGTAAGCTTGAATGCGGTCTGCCGGCGGCTCGACCGACACTCTCAAAATCTCTTCTTTTTCGCCGCGGTTAACCGCAAGCACGCGGTGAGGAACGATTTTTTGAATCGGCTCTTCATATTCATAATACATTTCATAGATTTTCTTCTCATCCGCTTCGGCGTCTTTCGCCGCGGATTTCAGCGTTCCTCTTTTAAAAGTCTCCTGCCGGATCCACTTTCTGTATTCCGGTTCGTCTGAGATCCGTTCCGCCAGTATGTTTTTCGCTCCTTCAAGCGCTTCTTCGGCGCTCATGACTTCCTTTTCTTCATTTATGTATTTGCGTGCTTCGGCTGTTACGTCTTCGTTGCGCGGGAGCGAGATGATGAAATCAGCCAAAGGTTCAAGGCCTTTGCTTTTGGCGATCGTCGCCTTTGTTTTTCGTTTTTGTTTAAATGGTCTGTATAAGTCTTCAACTTCCTGGAGCTTGTCCGCTTTTTCTATATCGAGCTTCAGCTGTCCTGTCAGCTTACCCTGTTCGTCGATCAGCCGGATGACTTCGTCTTTCCGCTGATTTAAATGCTGGATGTATCCCCAGCGTTCGGAGAGTGTTTGAATTTGGACTTCATCCATGGAGCCCGTTTGTTCTTTGCGGTATCTCGCGATAAAGGGAACGGTGTTGCCGTCCTCTAACAATTGAATGACACTCTCGACATGCTTTGGCGCAAGCCCTGTTTCTTTTGCGATTTGTTTGACGATTAACGCTAAAGTATCCATTGTAGCCTCCAAAAGAATGTTGTCTTCTTAGTGTACCAAAAGAAACAGAAAAACACCTATATCAAAGGGCAGCTTCTTTAAAAAAGCTGTCCGATGATATAGGTGAGATCGTCTTTTCCCATTAGTGTGTATGATTCAAGCTGATTCGATATATCTCCAGGTGTGTGGTGCTGTTTTAAATAAGACCGGAGGGCGGGTACCTCCAATCCGTCTGAATAAATGATGAATCTTGATCCTTTTTCATACGTGTAGGTGAATGTTTTGTATGTTTGCGGTTTTCCCGACATGTATCCCGTCACAGGGAGAGGGTGGATATATTTGTCCGAAGGAGCGTACAAGATAAAGCGGATATTGCCTACAGAGCTGTAAGCGATCGTTCTTGTTCGAAAATCGGCTTTTAAAATCGCCACAGTTGCGCCGCGTTTATGTTTCAGCTCTTGATTGCACCGTTCCATCAAGCTTGCGACTTCTTCATGACCGTGCGCTTCGACAACTTCGCTGATGACCGCGGAAGATTCTTGTGCCATCGCACCGCTGCCTAGCCCGTCGGCCAGCGCGCACACCATGGTTTCGTCAGTCGCATGGAAATAAAAACTGTCTCCGCAGACGGCTTTTCCTTCTTTAGGAAGCTGATAAACAAGCGCTTGCATATGTTCATTCGACTCAGTCCAAATCATGGTTTAAGCTCCATAAACGGATCTTCAGCCAAAGCTTCCCGCAGCTTTTTGACAGCTTTGCGCTGCAGCCGTGAGACGTGCATTTGCGATATGCCCAGCATGTCACCGGTTTCTTTTTGGCTTTTGTTTTGAATGTATGTCAGCTCAATGATTTGCTTTTCGCGGTCGGACAGTACGTGCAAGACACTTTCAAGCATCAGCTTTTGGTTCACCTTTTCATAGCCTTCCTCCTGCGAGCCGACGATGTCGAGGATCGTCACCGTGCTGCCGTCTGCATCCGCTTCAATGCTGTGATCGACGGAAAGCGCCTGATAGCTTTTGCCCATCTCCATCGTTTCCAGCACTTCTTCTTCTGTGACGTCAAGAAACTCGGCAATCTCATCGACTTTTGGGGACCTTTGCGTTTCATTCGTTAAATGATCCACCGCCATTTTAATTCTCGGCCCGAGCTCCTTGATCCTTCTCGGGACGTGGACGCTCCAGGTTTTATCACGGAGAAACCGTTTGATTTCTCCGATAATGGTCGGAATCGCAAACGCTTCAAACGATTTTCCCACATCGGGATCATAGCGTTTGATGGCTCCAAGCAATCCGAGCATCCCAACCTGGCATAAATCTTCATGAAAGCTTTTTCCCTTTGAATATTTTTTGGCGAGTGTTTCCACCAGATTTTTATAAGTCTGAACAAGGGTCAGCTGAGCGTCTTCATCCTGGCTATCCTGATATTTTTTGATCAGCGTGTCGACTTCGGTTTTAGTTAGTTTCGTAGTTTTGGACGGTTGTGCCATCATCAACTCGCTCCCTGTTTAAGAACTTTGTCATCGAGACGGTTACGCCTGAATCAATCTGGACACGCACTTCATCCATGAGCGTCTCCATTAAATATAAACCGAGCCCTCCTTCTGACAATTGATCTACCGTATGCTCAGGGGAATATGGCCCCAGCCCTTTCTGTTTATCCTGAATATCAAAACTGTCTCCCTGATCTGCGACGATGATTTCGAGGCGGTCTTCAAACACGCCGAATCTGACGGAGACCTCTCCTGTTTTATCTGCTTTATAAGCATGCTGCACAGCGTTTGTGCACGCTTCGCTGACCGCAATTTTCAAATCTTCGATGTCATCATAAGAATACCCCATCTTGCTTGCGATCCCCGACAAGGTTAAACGAATGATTCCTACGTATTCAGGTTTGGCAGGTGACTTCATTTCAATGTAATCAGCTGCTCTCTTCATTATAATCCACCCTCTGACTTTCCAGAAATATCGATGATGTCCTTTAAGCCTGTAATATCAAACAAACGGATCAAACGCTCTGACAGATTTTCAAGCACTAAAGAACCCCCAGTTCTGTTTACCGCTTTGTAAATGCCGACAAATACACCCAGCCCTGTACTGTCCATATATGAAACATCTTTCAGAGAAACTTTGAGATCTTTTCCTTCTTCCGCGAGCGGCATCAGCTTATCCCGCAAAGCCGGGGCCGTATGCACGTCAATTTCGCCCGCCACTTTTACTTCTATCACATGGTCATTTTTTTTCATATCAACTGCCAAATTCACAATATCACCTCTGGTTCTCTTAATGAGCTACTGGTTTATTACCCAGCGAAGAGAAACTTTAAACCTTTCTTTTGAAAACAATGAGAGTAAAATCGTCATGAAGCTGAAAATCCTGAAGCTTGAGCAGATGTTCGTATATACAGTCAATCATTTGCTGAGCCGGTTTCTCCATATGTAAAGTAATCAGGTTCTGCAAGTCAGACCGCTCCAAAAATCCGCTGTCTGTCCGGCATTCGGTTACACCATCTGAAAAAAGAACGATCATATCGCCAATATCCAGTTTTTGCTCGTACTGCTCATAGTCGTATTGTGATGAAATGCCAAGAACGAGGCCCTTTGCGTTTAAATCGTAAAATTTATTTTCCCTGCAAGAATAATAAAAGCCAGGTTCATGACCGGCAGATGAAAACGTAAATAGGTGTTTTTGAAGATGATAATTGCCATAAAACATTGTAATAAACATGCTAGGGTCCACATTTTGTTCGACGACCCTGTTCAGGTTTTTCAGCACCTGTGAAGGAGACGTGCCCGAATCCGGCAAAGAGTCCATTGCATATTTGATCATCGACATGCATAACGCGGCCGGTATTCCTTTTCCGATCACATCTGCAATGGCGATGTTAATCGATTCCTTGTCCCGCACAAAATGATAATAATCACCGCTCATTTGCTTAGCCGGAAAACTGACCGCCCCGATTTCGAGCGCTTCAACTTTCGGAATCGTCGTCTCGAGCAGCGTTTGCTGGACATTCGCGGCAATTTCGATTTCCGATTTAATTTCCTGCTGAATTCCTCTTAATGTCTGATGTTCTTGATAGGCCAAACCGTATCCAATCATCACTTCAATTAAAAAATCGAGAGAATGGAACACATGGTCCGGAAGATCCGGATATAATTCAGACAGAACTTTTCGGTGTATGCTGATAATCTCTTCCGGCGGCACTTGATGTTCAATCGTTTTTCTGCTGAATTTCTGTCCCTGATAAAGGGATGTCTCTGTTAATTCAGATATATATCGGCTAAGCAGCTGTCGATAGCGCTGCTCAATCACTTCCCTGAAATCCATTCCTTCCCTCCTACCGCAGCCACTTTATGGCTTGTATATCCGTTCCGTTTTCCGCGTCCGAATGCAATTCAAATTGGTCCATCAGACGCTTTACTCCCGGCAGGCCCGCTCCGAGACCGCCTGAGGTTGAAAAACCGTCTTCCATCACTTTTTTGATGTCAGCGATTCCCGGCCCCTCATCCTCCGCTACGATTTTCAACCCCTTTTTTCCTTCTTCCTGAACCTGTTCGATGCAGATTCGGCCTTTTCCGGCATACAAATAAATATTACGCGCCAGCTCTGAGATGGCTGTTGTGATTCTGGCCTGGTCCACTGTGCCGAACCCCAGTTCTTTTGCGACATTTCGCCCGAGCTGTCTGGCGGCCACTATGTCCCATTCTGTCAAAATCTTTACACAGGATTGGTCTGCCATAATTATTCCTCCAATTCCCGCTGCAATGTCTCGAGCCCCTTTTCGAGATCGAGCGCCGTCTCGATCTCGTCCAAAGAAATGCCGAGTTCAATCAATGTCACCGCAACAGCCGGCTGGATGCCAGTCAGAACGACTTTGGCGCCCATCAGTTTTGACATTGTAATAACATCGCCAAGTACTTTGGCGATGAATGAATCGATGATGTCCACCGAAGTCAGATCGATCACCACTCCGTTCGAACCGGTTTCATATATTTTGTTCAGCAGGTCCTCTTGAAATTTCAGAGCGGTTTGGTCATCGAGCTCCACTTGAATGGATACCAATAAACAGTTATATAACTTCAAAATTGGAATGTTAGGTACCCTCAAAGATTATTCCTCCAATGAAACGATTTTTCTGTCTGTCATTTCCAATGCGGTTTGGATTCCTTTTTGCAGGGTATTTTTTGTAATAACCTGAGTTAAATCGATTCCCAAATTCACAATCGTCTGCGCGATTTCCGGGCGGATTCCGACGAGCAGGCATTTAGCGCCGACCAGTCTGACGGCTTCGGAAGCCTGCATGATGTGGTGTGCGACCATCGTATCGACGACAGGCACGCCCGTAATATCAATGAGGACGACTTCAGACCGGTGTTTGACGACGCCGCTCAACAGGTTTTCCATAATCTTTTTGGCCCGATCCGTGTCGATCGTGCCGACGAGAGGCATCACCGTAATATTTTCAAAAACCGGGATCAGCGGCGCCGAGAGCTCCTGTAATGCGACCTTTTGAAGAGCGACGGTTTTCTCCCAGGAGATCGCATACTGATTCAAGATTTCGCTGTTGATCGGTTCGATAAATTTATCGATTTCCCAAATCAGATCATAGCACTGCTGATCTTCCGGGACGTCCTTGTTCATTTCATAGTACAGGTGCTTCCAAAAAGCTGATAATCCCGACGACAGAAGCTTCAGCGGAACGCCGAGCTGTACGGCTTTTGAAGAAAACTGGTAGATGGTGTCGATCGATTTTTCATTCCCGTCTCCGGACTCATTCATGAGGATATGAATGTATTCATTGCTGATCGTCTCGTACATGTGTTCAGTCAGCTTCACGTTTGTCATGTTGCTGTTTAAGTCTTTCAGAATATCAGCCAAATTCCCGGCCAGTACATTTTGGTGTTCCGAGATAAATTTTAACACTGCTTGATTCGACATGTTCATCCCCCTAACTACATCTCATAACATTTTTTGGACTAACAGTTCCATTATATCGTTTGTTATTTTTGAACACAAAAAAAGTTGCTCTTTCGCCTCGAGCAACTTTCATTCATATTAAAAATCAATGAGTGCCAAACTGATTTGTAAGGCTTCGTTGACCTTTTCCATCATTTCATCATCGAGATGAGTGATTTTGTCCGTTAATCTTTGCTTGTCAATCGTCCGAATTTGTTCGAGCAATATAACGGAATCTCTTTCAAAACCGTAGCGTTTCGCATCAATTTCGACGTGGGTAGGTAATTTTGCTTTCTGTATTTGGGCTGTTATGGCTGCAACAATAGCAGTTGGGCTGAAGCGATTGCCGATGTTGTTTTGAATCACTAAAACCGGGCGCACCCCGCCTTGTTCTGAGCCAACAACAGGAGATAGGTCAGCAAAATAAACATCGCCGCGTTTAACAATCAAATGATTATCCTCCGCTTACTAAGCGCTCTACTGTGTTTTCAGCCTCATACTCTGCAAATTGAGCCTCAGAAGAGATGTTCAAATTAATCTTGGCCATCTCCATATAACCGCGTCTCATCGATTCCCGAATTTGTCGATTTTTGCGCTCGCGCAAATACATTTTTGTGGCTTGGTAAATCAGTTCATTTCTGCTCCCGTTATCTTGCATGACGACACCATCCAGTTCTGATACTAAAGCTTCTGGCAAGCGAATCAATATTTCAGTTGTAGCGCTGGATTCAGACAAAAACATACACCTCCACCAAACTTACGGATACAACACTCTATCCATTCCATCCATAATGATATCATTATTCTTTTCGCAAGCAAAGTTGTTTTTCCGCTAATTCATCAATTTTCAGGATTGATCAGGCAAGATCGGATTCCTCATTTCCATTATACTCCCATTTTCCAAAAACATACGGGGCACCCTTGAACTTATCATACAGGTAATTTCATAATTGATCGTCTGCAAATGTTGGGCGATTTCGTCGACCGAAATCCATTCGTCTTTTTGCTTCCCGATCAAGGTAACCTTTGTGCCGACAGGGTATTCTTCGGCGAGGGAAATCATAAACTGGTCCATGCAGATTCTCCCTGCTATTTTTTGGCGTTTTCCGTCGATCAGCACTTCCGTTCCGGCCAGACGCCTCAGCCATCCGTCAGCATACCCGACAGGGACTGTCCCGATCCATTCGTCGCGCTTGGCCGTATATGTCGCCCCGTAGCTGACACTCTCGCCTTTTTTGATTTTTTTCACATGGGTGAGTTCGGTATGAAGCGAAAACACTTCCCGCAGACGGAACGGCAGCTCGTCTTTTATTTCGGTTGACGGCGCCAAACCGTACATGCCGATGCCGAAGCGGACGGCATTAAAGAGCTGTTCCCTGAAGCGCAGACCCGCGGCGCTGTTCGACGAATGCACCATTAAACGGTCAAGCGGGAGAGGGCTGATCAGTTCTTTAAAGCGGTCAAGCTGCAAGTCGAAATAATCGGTGTCCTTTTCGTCCGCCGTCGCGAAATGAGTGAACACGCCCGTACAATTGAGTTTATCGCTCGATTCGGACATCTCCATCATTTCTTGGATCTCTTCTTCCGTTTTGCAGCCAAGGCGGCCCATGCCCGTGTCGATCTTCAAATGATATTCAAGAGCAGCTTCAGTCTCACCGAGAAAACCGAGCACGTCTTTCAGCCAGCCGGCGGAGTAGCCCGTCACAGTAATGCGCTTTTCCGCGGCAATGCCAGCATATTCGGGCGGCACTGCACCGAGGACAAGAATCGGTTCTTCAATCCCCTTCGCTCTCAGCGAAAGCGCTTCATCCAGTAAAGCCACAGCAAGAATGGACGCCCCTTCTGCAAGAGCCGCCTTCGCTACCTGTGCATCCCCGTGTCCGTAGGCATTCGCTTTAACGACGGCCATCAAGTGGACATGCTCACCGATGTGCCGTTTCATATTACGCACGTTTTCTTTTAAAGCCGTTAAATCGATTTCGGCCCATGTCTTTCTATAGAATGGTTTTAAGCTCATCATGACACTTCCTGTTCCTTGTTTCAATCGTCCTTCCCATCATACTAAAAAGTTCGGAGAAAGGGAAATTTTGTACGGGAACAACTGCCCAGAACAAGAGAAAAATTGCTGGAACGCTATACATTTTACGGAAAAGCTGTCGAAAACATACGCTTGCGCCGCAAATATAAATAATAACCACCCGTGCTAACGGGTGGTTTTCTCTGCGGCTGAAAGCCTTTGTTACTGACCAAACCCTAAAGGGG
>NZ_JASGCA010000017.1:0-79060 GCF_030449715.1 Bacillus sp. LB7 | reverse complement strand
GCCGCCGATCCTTCTCCTATTCGTGAGCACCGACGCGCAGGCCTGACAACGAATGCGAGGGTTTGTCGACACGCTGAGGCAGCTGTCGGTTTGACAGCTGCCTCTTTGGTCAGTTCGCTATTTGCATATCAAGGGATGAAGCAAAGCTCTCATAGCGGATGTTTTCCATCGAAACGCCAAGATTTTGCAATCCTTCAATCACGCTTTTCATAAATGAAAGCGGACCGCAAACATAAAATTCGCCATTTGGATCTTTCACGATCGATTTCAAAAGCTCTTCATTCACCCGGCCTTTTACAATATGATCTTCCGTCGCTTCAGCATCCCTGCTGTAGACAAACAGGAGACGGTTCGCCGGATTGGCGCTGAGCAGCTTTTCCGTTTCTTCCTTGAAAGCGTGATGCTGTTCAGATTTCGCCGCGTGCACGAATGTGATCTCGCGGCTGCTTTCTTTTTGAGCCAATGTTTGCAACATGCTCATGACAGGCGTGATGCCTGATCCGGCGCTGAAGAAGTAAACCGGACGATCCGTTCCTTCGGAAAGGGTGAAATCTCCGGCCGGAGCGCTCACTTCCAAGCTGCCACCGATTTCCATGTTCTCATGCAGATAGCTTGATACCCTTCCGACCGGTTGGCCTTCCTCCGCTTCCAGTTTGACTGAAATGCGGTAGTAGTCTTTATTCCAGGCATCTGACAAGCTGTACTGCCTTGTTAAGAAATACGGTTCGCCGGGAATTTTAATGCGGACAGATACGTACTGTCCGGGACTGAAAGCGGGCAAATCCGTTCCATCGGCAGGCTTCAAATAAAAGGAAGTAATCGTAGCGGATTCCACCCGCTTATCCATGATGACAAACGGTTTAAATCCTTCCCAGTTTCCATCCTGCTTTTTGTCTTCTTCATACATTTGTTTTTCGACTTCAATAAATACGTGGGCGATCTCTTCATAGGCTTCTGCCCATGCCTGGAGAATGTCCTCTGTCGCAGCTTCGCCGAGCACGATTTCAATGGCTTCCAAAAGGTGCTGACCGACAATAGGATAGTGCTCTGGTTTCACATGCAAACTTTTGTGTTTATGTCCGATTTGTTTGACAACCGGCAGCAGGTCTCCGAGCCGGTCGATGTTCTCAGCCGCCTGCAAAACAGTAAAAGCCAAAGCTTTCGGCTGTCCGCCGGTTTGCTGGCGGGACATGTTGAAGATATTTTTCAATTCAGGGTGCGCATTAAACATCCGCTTGTAAAAACAAGTGGTGATCTCTGTTCCCTTTTCTTTTAAAACAGGGGCGGTCGATTTGACAATTTGCATGGTTTTTTCAGATAGCATAACGCTTTCTCCTCTCCAGTCACTTTAAAAATGTATTTTAAATACATCTTTAAAGGTGCAATAAGATCTTTTTTTTAATGGGACTGTTACTTTTGATTAAAGATGTATTTAAGATACATCTTTATACTAGACTTTTAATGGAATTAAAGCAATATTTCCAAGGAATGTTTTATATTTTTGTAACAATTTCCGCTCCACCCTCATAACTGAAGGCAAATGTGATAAGATAATGGAAACTTGTTTGATTGAGGTCATGCGATGAAATTAACAAATTATACGGATTACTCATTGAGGGTACTGATTTTTCTAGCAACCAAAAACTCAAACGAGCTTGTCAATATTAAAGACATCGCCGATTCTTATTCCATTTCAAAAAACCACCTTATGAAGGTGATTTACGAGCTTGGCAAGCTTGGCTACGTTGAAACGATTCGGGGCCGCAACGGCGGGATTCGTCTCGGAAAAGCGCCTGAACTGATTAATATCGGTGAAGTCATAAGACATACAGAAGATGATTTTAACCTTGTCGAGTGTTTTAACGGAGAAAAAAACCATTGTATACTTTCTCCGATCTGCGGATTAAAGCATGTTTTAAACAAAGCCCTTTCCGCCTATTTGGACGTATTGGATCAATACACTCTGCAGGATATTATCGTTAATCAGGACCATATACGTAAATTATTGAGTTAACGAAGGAAGCCGCTTCCTTCGTTTTTTTTGCTATAAGGTAAAAATATTCACATTGATGATCGCATTGGTCACCGGGTGAAAATACACCTCAGCGTGCGCCGAAAATGATTTACCTTTCTGATTGACGGTTACCCTGAAGACATCTTTTGTCTCTTCATCATTGACTTGAGTTCGCCCTAAATATTCATAATCCTCGAACTTTGCGCCTTCGTATTTTTCTTCAAGCGCGCTCCAGGCGATTCTCTCCCACCGTTCAGGCGCATCGAAAACACCTGCTTGAAAGTGGCTTTTCGCCGGGAATGATAAAAGCGTTAGTATGCAAAAAAAGTACGTGCAATATCGTTTTTTCATTTCCATTCGCTCCGCATGTATTGTACATACGTTAGCTTGACCGGAAACGGCGAATGTCATGCAGACATTTTTCGCAGTCTAACGTATACCATCCTCATATTTCTAGGCCGCCAAACAAGGGAGACCAAGTTTTGCCCGGAGAAAAAAACATCCCGCCACATAAAATAATCATGACTCCTCAGAAAGAAGGGAGAGTGGCGAAATTGAATTACGCTGATTATGACAAAGCTTTGTACTATACGCACCGCTCGCAGTGGGACAACCTGCTGATCCTGATGGTGCGAACAGAAGACGATTTATTATCAAAGCGGATCGAACATTTTTTGCACGCCTACAATTTTGAAAGAGATGACACCATTGTCGAGAAAAGGCTTTATGATCTGCTGCAGTACATTGATCACGCCTCATTTTCGGGACACGAACACGAAAACGGCGTGCTTGTTTTTACGTAAAATAAGCCTGGCGCTCTAATCAGCGTCAGGCTTTTTGAAATTCGGCAAAGAGCAGAAGCTCTTCCATTACATTTTTGATATTGGCTTTGGCTGCTTCAGTAACCGTTTGGTGTTCCTCATCAATATGAATCGGATCGAGCACAAGCTGCTTTGTGATGACGTTCGCATAAACGCCGCGCGCGACAATGCGCATATTGGCGAGCGCGTTCATCCCGCCTTTGCCGCCTCCTGCACAAGCAAAAAGCGCAACCGGTTTGCCCGAGAACTGTTCATTGCTTAAAAAATCGAGCGCATTTTTCAAAGCGCCGCTCATACCGCTGTGGTATTCGGGAGATAATAAAACAACAGCGTCTGCTTCTTTGACAGAAGTTCTCAGTTTTCGAACATTTTCCAGCGAGCTCTGCTCTTCATCTCCGTTGAAAATCGGTAGGATGAACTCGCTTAAATCGATAAGCTCCGCCTGATACGTGCGGGCGATATAGGAAGCGGCAATCCGCGTTCTGCCTTGTTTTCTCGCGGTTCCGCTGATTACGGTTATTTTCATTTGATCATCTCCCGTCATTTTGGTGTAGTCCGTGTTTAACTGCAAAGAGCGCGGCTTGCGTGCGATCGGATAAGCCTAGCTTTGACAGCAGATTGGATACATGAGTTTTCACTGTTTTTTCGCTGATAAATAAAGATGCGGCAATTTCCTTGTTGCTTTTCCCTTTTGTAATTTCCAATAAAACATCTTTTTCTCTATTTGTCAATTGATGTATTTTTTCTTTCTCATCAGCCTGTGACACATGGTGAAAGACGTGGGACATAATGCTTGGATCCAAGGAGTATCTCCCTCCATAAACAGCGCGTATCGTCTCGACAAGTTCATCAGGCTCGGCGTCTTTCAGCTGATAGGCAGAGGCTCCCGCCTGGATGGCGGGAATCACATAGCTTTCGTCCGCATAGCTTGTCAGCGCTATGATTTTGACAGACGGATATTCTTTTTTTATTCGCTTTGTCGCCTCAATTCCGTCCATTTCAGGCATTGATAAATCCATTAATACGATGTCTGCCTGCCGTTTTCGCAAGACATCGAGCGCCTCGATTCCTGTCGATGCCTCTCCGACAACGTCAAAATCGCTTTTTGTTTTGAAAAAAAACAAGAGGCCTTTTCTGACAATATGATGATCATCGGCAATAATGATTTTCACCTGTTCCATCCTGCCTCCCCCTTCTCCTTCAAAGGCAAAACCGTCCGGATTTTCGTCCCCTTACCGATTGCGGAGTTGATCAAAAACGTGCCGCCCGCTTTTTCCGTCCGCTCCTTCATTCCTTTCAGCCCAAGCGTCGGAAGCCCCGCGTCAGGATCGTACTGAAACCCTTTACCGTCATCTTCGATTTCCAAGACGGCAGACGACTGGAATACATCGATTTTCACTTGTATACGGCTTGCACCGGCATGCTTTTTGCAATTGTTGAGAGCTTCCTGGCTCAGCCGCCACATCAATTCCTCAGCAGAAGGCGGCAGACGGAGCACACCGCTGAGCTTGAAAATCACCTGAAGGCCGAGCACTTCCGCATATTTTTCAAGTGCCGCCGCCAACCCTTCTTCCAAGCCCTGGGGCCTGAGCTGCCAAATTAACGCCCGCATCTCAAGCAGCGCTTCATGAGAAAGATGTTGCATAAACTCGAGCATTTCCCTGATCTCAGGCTGGTCTGTCATTTCACCCGCCGCTTTAGCGGTCAAGCTAAGCGAAAAAAGCATTTGATTGACGGAATCATGCAAGTCCTGAGCCAATCTGTTTCTTTCGGTCAGGAGCATGTGTTTTTGCTGTTGTTCAGCAAGCCGCATCCGTTTGATCGCCATCCCGATTTGCAGAGCAACAGCTTCGAGGAGCGCCAGTTCCCCGCGGCTGAAATGAATTTTGTCCGGAGCCGCAACGTTCAGCAAACCGAACCGTTTTTTCTGATCGCTGAGCGGGACGGTTGCATGGTGTGTGATGCCTTCCGGATCTCCGGTCTTCTGTTTCATTGCCGTCGTAATCCGCCGGCAATGAATGATATTTTTCGCCCTGTCCAGCTTTTCATCCCTATATTGTTCAAGACAGTAGCAGCTTCCTTCGCATAATAAACGGTTGTGCCGGTAAGAAAGCGCCTGGGGCAGGCGGACCGAAGCGGCCAGTTCAAAGCTCCCCTTTTCATCGATCAGAAACAGCCACGCCGTTTTGAGCCCTGTTAAGCGGAGCAGCTTTTTTAAAACAGCATGAAGCGTTTCTTTTAGATGGTTCCCTTCGTTTAACGTTTCCGCTATTTCTTTGAGCGTTTTCAATTTTTCAAACTGCGTGTCTTCCCGCAAAAGCTTCATCCCCTTAAACCGGAGTTTCTTTTATTATATCGATATTTGCTAAAAAAAAGCCCGCTCTCATGAGATGAACTTTTCTAAGACTTTTGACCGAGAAAGGACAAAACGATCCTTTAAACTTCTTCCTCCCAGAACAAATCGTCAAGTGTTTTGTCCAACGCCCTTGCGATCGCGATGCAAAGGTGCAATGTCGGATTGTACTTATTTTTTTCGATCAGCCCGATCGTCTGCCTTGTCACATTGACCCGCTCGGCAAGCTGGGCTTGTGTCAAAGACTTTTCGATCCGGGCGAGTTTGACCCGGTTAACCATATGCTCACCCGCCGTTTTCATTTAATCATCTAATAGATCTTGATTTTTCCGAAAGGATTTGCGCAACGAGATAAAGTTGATCAGAAAATGAATAAATACAAACAACATCACCATGACAATAAAGTCAACCCAACTGCCGGGATGTTCCGGTATGCCGGTAAAGATAAGCACTGAAATAGCAAATATGAGGCCGGAAGCGAGGCTGAGGGCTGTGATTTCTTTTCTTTTTTTTCTGTACGCCTCTTGACCTGCGATCTCCGGATATTCAAACCCCGACAAAAGATAGCGAAACAATATCCAGCCTGCATAGACCGCAAAACCGATGACGCTGATGATGTATTCGGATGACGGTCTTCCTAAAATGAAGCCCCGGATGATCACATCCAAAAATAAGATAGCAGCGACGATCGTACCGGCTTCGCTAAAAAATTGCGTCATTTTCTTTTCTACGTATTCATCCCCGGTTTTGATCCATTTCATGTCAGCCATTTTCCCCTTTCAAGATGCAATTTATATCTGACTTATTGTTAAATATATATTACATCATTTATTGCCGCTTATCAATAAAAATTGAAAACCCGCCGTGTAGCAAGGCGGGTTTTCAGCGATTATCAATTTGAAGTTGATTTTACAATATCATCGATTTTTTTCATCACTTCATCTGTCAATTGATGGAGAAGTGCTTCACTGTCTTCATTGGTTCGGCCTTTAACTGCGAAATAAAATTTCACTTTAGGCTCTGTTCCTGATGGACGGAGGCAGAACCATGAGCCGTCTGCAAGGAAATATTTCAAAACATTGGATGTCGGCAGATCGATCGTTTCTGTTTTGTTTTCCTTCAGCAGCGTCCGCTTTCCTGTCAAATAGTCTTCTGCTGATACAACGTCTTTTCCGGCGATGGAAAGAGGCGGCTGTTCTCTGAATGTGCTGAGGATGGCTGCGATTTGCTCCGCTCCCTCTTTTCCTTTTAAGGTCAGGGACTTCAAGCCTTCTCTATAGAAGCCGAACGATTTATACAATTCGAGGAGCCCGTCATACAGCGATTTTCCCTGCTTTTTATAGAAGGCGCATACCTCAACCGCAAGCAATGCGGCCTGGACGGCATCCTTGTCCCTTGCGAAGTCGCCGATCAAGTAGCCGTAGCTTTCCTCATAACCGAATTGGAAAGCGTATTCGCCCGATGCTTCAAATTGTTTGATTTTTTCTCCGATGAATTTAAAGCCGGTCAGCGTGTCGATCGTGTCCAGTCCGAAAGAAGCGGCGATGTCGCGCCCCATTTCGCTCGTCACAATCGTTTTCAGAACGACTCCATTATCAGGCAGCGTGCCTTTCTGCTGTTTTTGCGATAGCAGATAATGCAAAAGCAGCGCGCCGGTTTGATTTCCTGTCAGCACCGCGTAACGGCCTTCTTGATCCTTTACAGCGACGCCGAGGCGGTCCGCGTCGGGATCCGTTCCGATCAGAATATCGGCTCCTTTTTCTTCACCAAGCCTGATCGCATATTCAAAAGCGGCGTGCTCTTCCGGATTAGGAGAAGACACGGTCGGAAAGTCAGGGTCAGGCAGCTCCTGTTCCGGGACGACTGTGACATGTTCATATCCGAGAGCTTTCAAGCCGCGTCTCACGGATTTGTTTGCCGTGCCGTGCAGCGGGGTGAAAATGACTTTGACTTCAGTTTCCTTCGCCAGATCAGGGTTGACAGAAATCGATGTCAGTTTATCGAGATACGCTTGATCGATTTCCTCGCCGATTATTTTGATCAGCCCTTTTTCGGTTAAAGCAGATTCATCGCCAGCTTCGATCTCCAGTTCGTTTTCAATCGCATTGACATAGCCGATGAGTTTGTCGGCATCAGCAGGCGGAAGCTGCGCGCCGTCTTCTCCGTAGACTTTATAGCCGTTGTATTCAGGCGGGTTATGGCTCGCCGTGATGACAATACCTGCAAACGCATTCAGTTCTCTTACCGCAAAGGAAAGTTCAGGTGTCGGGCGCAGTTCGTCAAACACGTACGTTTGAACGCCGTTTTCTGAGAGCGTTTTAGCAGCTTCCATTGCGAATTCAGGCGATTTGTGGCGGGAATCGTATGCGATCACAACGCCGCGCTTCTTTGCTTCTTCGCCGTTCGCTCCTATGTATGCGGCAAGGCCCGCCGATGCTTTGCGAACCGTATAAACGTTCATGCGGTTCGGACCGGGTCCGATCTCTCCGCGCATGCCGGCTGTACCAAACTCAAGTTTTTTATAAAAGCAATCCTCTAGTTCTTTTTCATTTCCTTCAGCTTCCAGAAGAAGCGATTTTAATTCGGAATCTAAGTTTTCTTTGTTTTTCCAGCGTTCATAGCTCGTTCTCCAGCTCATGATTACCTCCAATATTCCAGCTAAATAATTGCAGCTTTTCTTTTATCATATCGACAAACAGCCGCTTTGTCCAAATTTAGCATGCCGAACAAAAAAAATGAGGCTGCCTGATCAAGACAGCCTCACGTTAGGCCATTCGATTGATTTTCAACGAAATTTCATCAAGGTCATTTGACCCGATACATCATCTGCTTTCCAGCGGGACAACAGCGTCGTGAAGAAGTCCTTCCAAGGCCTGGACATGCCGGGCCTTCGTTTCGCCATCCCAGTTCAGCCTCTCGCTCATGTAGTCCGTAAGGCTGTCTTTGTAAGTGCGGACCCAATTGATGTCAAAGAACAGCGCACCCGTTCTGCGTACGAAGAAGTCTGCCGGGACGGCAGCCATTTCTTCCTCGATCCCGTAATCCATTTCTGCCAGTACATGGACAGGAATGCGGCGTTCTGCTGCTTCATCTTTTAGGGATGGAACACGATCAAACAGGCGGTCTGCGTTCGAACCGTATCGTGCGGCGATCTGTCTGGCCGTCTCTTCGGACAGTCCAGCCTCGATTCCTTCGGCTGCTTTCGCTTGAATAAAATCCTCCAGATTTTTGGAGCCGCCGATATGGCCGCCTGAGATCGGCATCGTTTTTGTTCTGCAAGGACCGAAGTCTCTGCCGCCCTCTTCTTTTAATCGGTCTCTGACAAGATCAACAATATGCTCAGCCATTTTTCTGTAGCCGGTCAGCTTTCCGCCGGCAATCGTGATCAGTCCGGATTCAGAAGTCCAGATCTCATCTTTCCGGGAAATCTCGGACGGGTCTTTTCCTTCTTCATGAATCAGCGGTCTGAGCCCCGCCCAGCTTGATTCGACATCTTCGGACTTGATTCCCAGTTCAGGGAACATATAGTTGATGGCATTAATGACATAATCCCTGTCTGCAGTCGTCATTCGAGGATGTTCCAAATCCTCGTTGTAGACGGTGTCCGTTGTGCCGACATATGCCTTACCGTCTCTCGGAATCGCGAACACCATGCGGCCGTCAGGCGTATCAAAATAAACGGCTTGTTTTAAAGGAAAGACCGATTGATCAAAAACAAGATGCACGCCTTTTGTATGCTGAAGGTGTTTGCCTTCTTTTGAATGGTCTTTTTCCCGCAGACGGTCAACCCACGGACCTGCAGCATTGACGATTTTTTTCGCGTGGACGCGATATGTTTTTTTCGTGAAGACGTCTTCAATAACCACGCCGGTGACCTTGCCGTTTTCATAAATAAAATCGCTTACTTTCGCATAATTGACGGCCTCGGCTCCGAATTTAACCGCTTCTTTCATGACTTCGATCGTCAGCCTGGCATCATCCGTCCGGTATTCGACATAATAGCCGCCGCCTTTCAGGCCGTTCTTTTTCACGAGCGGCTCTTTTTGAAGCGTTTCCTCGGCATTCAGCATGCTCCTCCGCTCAGCTTTTTTGACGCCTGCTAAAAAGTCGTACACCCTCAGTCCGATTGACGTGCTGAATTTGCCAAAAGTACCTCCCTTATGCATCGGAAGCAGCATCCATTCGGGCGTTGTCACATGCGGTCCGTTTTCATAGACGATCGCCCGCTCTTTGCCGACTTCAGCTACCATTTTCACTTCAAATTGCTTTAAATAGCGAAGTCCGCCGTGTACGAGTTTCGTGGAGCGACTTGACGTTCCGGCCGCAAAGTCCTGCATTTCGCAAAGCGCCGTTTTCATTCCGCGCGATGCGGCGTCCAATGCCGTCCCTGCACCTGTAATCCCTCCGCCGATAATAAACACGTCATACTTCTGCTTCGTCATATTCTGTAAAATATCGTCCCGTTTACGACTTGAAAATAATGATTCCATGTTCATGTCCTCCCTTGTTGTCACGGTAAAAAAATAGAAAAAGAGACCACAAACATCCAAAGCGCTGATTCTGCTTTGGTGCCTGCGGTCTCTCCTCTTCTCCAACCGTTTCTATTAACTTAATTAGATTGTAACATACATGCGGCTTATTTAAAAGCCCTAGCTGCATTTACAGCTTTCTTCCACCCGCTGTACAGACTCTCGCGCTCTTTTTCTTCCATTTTCGGTTCAAAACGTTTGTCAAGCTGCCACTGGTCTTTGATCTCGGAACGATCACTCCAGAAGCCGACAGCAAGACCCGCTAAATAGGCTGAACCGAGCGCGGTTGTTTCGTTGATTTCAGGACGTTCTACAGGGACATCCAAAATGTCGCCCTGAAAATCCATCAGGAAGTTGTTTTTGACAGCTCCGCCGTCGACTCTCAGCGTTTTCACCGAGATCCCGGAGTCTTCCATCATTGCGTCAAGCACGTCTTTCGTTTGATAGGCAAGTGCTTCAAGCGTTGCTCTAACAAAATGCTCTTTCGTCGTACCCCGGGTCAGTCCGAATACAGCGCCGCGGACATCGCTGTCCCAATAAGGCGTGCCTAAACCTACAAATGCAGGAACCACATAAACACCATCGGCAGATTCTGCTCTTACAGCGTATTTTTCACTTTCTTTGGCGTCTTTAAACATTCTCAGCCCATCACGGAGCCATTGAATAGCGGAACCTGCGACGAAGACGCTGCCTTCCAGCGCATATTCCACCTTTCCGTCGATGCCCCAGGCGATTGTCGTCAGCAGGCCGTGCTCTGATTTGATCGCTTTTTCGCCGGTGTTCATCAGCATAAAGCAGCCTGTTCCATACGTGTTCTTAACCATTCCCTCTTCAAAGCAAGCCTGCCCGAACAATGCTGCCTGCTGGTCGCCGGCTGCACCTGCAATCGGAATGTTTTTGCCGAAGAAATGATAATCGACCGTTTCAGCGTATACATGCGATGAAGGCTTGACTTCCGGAAGCATCGATTTCGGCACGTCGAGAATATCGAGAAGTTCCTCATCCCATTTGAGGTCATAGATGTTGAACATCAATGTTCTTGAGGCATTTGAATAATCTGTCACATGCGCTTTTCCGCCGGACATTTTCCAGATCAGCCAAGAATCGATCGTACCGAAGAGAAGGTCGCCGTTTTCCGCTTTCTCCCTTGCCCCTTCCACATGATCCAAAATCCATTTCACCTTCGTGCCTGAGAAATAAGGATCGATTAAAAGTCCTGTTTTCTCTCTGATCGTCTCTTCATAGCCGTTATCTCTCAATTCCTGACATATTTCCGCCGATTGGCGGGACTGCCACACAATCGCATTGTAGACCGGTTTACCGGTATGTTTATCCCAAACAACGGTCGTTTCCCGCTGGTTGGTGATCCCGATTCCGGCAATTTGTCCGGCTTCGATCCCCGATTCTGAAAGCGCAGAAGCGATCACCGACAGAACGGAGCCCCAGATTTCATTTGCATTATGTTCAACCCAGCCGGGGTTTGGAAAATATTGCTGAAATTCTTTTTGCGCAATATGGACGATTTCGCCTGCTTTGTTGAAAACAATCGCCCTTGTGCTAGTGGTGCCTTGATCAAGAGACAAAATGTATTTTTCCATTTTTTAAAACTCCCCCTTATATGTCTGTTAAGATTGCGTTTTTTTAAATGTTGACCGATTGATCAACCGATTGTTTTTTCATATGAATATAGAAACCTAACAATATCACAACTAATATAACGCTTACAATCCAAAATGTGTTGGTGATGTGTCCTTTGAATGCGGCATTGTAAAAAACGCCTGCAAATGAACCGCCGAGCGCCGGTCCTAAAACAGGAATCCACGCGTACTTCCAATTTGAACTCCCTTTGCCTGCAATCGGAAGGACAAAGTGGGCGATTCTCGGCCCCAAATCGCGGGCAGGGTTAATCGCATATCCTGTTGTTCCGCCGAGCGAGAGCCCGATCGCCACGATCAGAAATCCGACAACGAGCGGATTCAGTCCGTCAGTAAACTTGTTTGCACCGATCGCTAAAAGTCCGAGAACGAGAACAAAAGTCCCCAATGTTTCACTGAACAGGTTTGCAAATGTATTTGGAATCGCCGGGCCTGTCGAAAATACTCCCAGCTTCGCGCCTTGATCTTCGGTTTCTTTCCAGTGCGGCAAGTAGTGAAGAAAAACGAGCACCGCTCCTAAAAATGCGCCGATCATCTGTCCTAAAATATAGGAAGGCACTTCTTCCCAAGGAAAATCTCCGACAAATGCCAGCCCCAATGTCACGGCGGGATTTAAATGCGCTCCGCTGATGCCGCCGACGGCATATACCGCCATGGCCACGCCGAGCCCCCAGCCGAAGACGATCACAATCCATCCGGATTGATGGGACAGCGATTTTTTCAAATTAACTCCTGCACAAACTCCAGCTCCAAAGACGATGAGCAGCATCGTTCCGATAACTTCCCCCCAAAATGCTGTCAAGGCTATCCCTCCTAAAATCTATTATGAAGTGTTATTTTAAAGATGAACACCATGGGCTCACCTTTTCCACTGTGTCTATAAGACCATAAAAAAACACAGCAAACTTTCTTTACATCATTGAGTAAAGAACTGCTGTGGTCTCCGGGTCTCCGTCACAATGTATTAACTTAGTAAAATCGTATCGTATAGTGAAAGCGTTGTCAATAATTTTTCACATTTTAAATTTTTACTTCCAGTATTTTTTCCATAAATCAGTGTCTGAGGTGGTGACTGCGGACGCCCCTGCTGCAAGCGCCTGCTCGACGTCTTTTTCAGTACGGATAAACCCGCCCGCAAAGATCGGAATACCGGTTTTTTCTTTGACTTCCTTGATCAATTCCGGCACCACTCCGGGAAGCACTTCTATATAGTCGGGTCTGTGCTTTTTCACCAATTCAATACTCTTCTTCATGGCGCTTGTGTCTATTAAAAACATGCGCTGGATCGCATACACTTTCTTCTGCTTTGCTTTGGCAATAACGCTTGATCTTGTAGAAAGAATCCCCGCCGGCTTCATTTCCTGGCAAATGAATTCCGCACCGTATTCATCATGCTTAATTCCTTGGATCAAATCGACGTGCACAAACATTTTTTTCCCATGGGATCTGGCCGCGCTGATGACACCCCCCAGCTGTCCAAGGTGGATGTCAAGCAGAACCCCGTATGAAAATGGGCTGTCCAGGAATGTATCAAACTGCTTCATATTACGTACCGCAGGTAAAATCTTTTGATCGTGAAAACTCATGTTCCATCTCCTTCACTTGCTATCTTGCTTCTGTATTACACTAATGGAATTTCCGCCTCAATGCAATCCTTTATAAGCAGAAGCCGTTCGCGGTCCCCGGGCAAATCATTTTACATTTACCTTCATTCATGTCCATAATTTAACACAACCAACTCGAATGGAGGGAATTTTTTATGAAAGCAATCATCCATGAAGGAATCAAGGGCCTTTCAGGACTGAAATATACAGATGTTTCCGACAAAACGCCCGGTCCGGGTGAAGTCAAAATCAGACTGAAAGCGGCCGGGCTGAACCACCGTGACTTGTTCCTCTTTCAATCTAGGGAGGCGGGTGATGCCCCGTTTATACCCGGCTCCGACGGAGCAGGCACGATCGAAGAGACAGGCGAAGGTGTTCAGGGCCTCGCCGTTCATACAGAGGTGATCATCAATCCGAGCATCGGCTGGGAATATACGGATTCTGTTCCGCAAGTACCTGACATTCTCGGCGGCCCATCTGACGGAACCTTTGCAGAACATGTCATCGTCCCGGCGAAGCACGTGTTGAAAAAACCGGCGCACCTTTCCTGGGAGGAAGCAGGCGTCCTGCCTTTATCCGCTCTGACCGCTTACAGGGCTTTATTTACAAAAGGCCATTTAAAAAAAGGCGAACATATCTTAATACCGGGAGTCGGCGGAGGCGTCGCCACAAATGCAGTGCTCATGGCAAAGGCAGCGGGCGCGCAGGTGACTGTAACCTCCCGAAGCGAAGAAAAAAGAAAAGAAGCGCTCCGCTATGGGGCGGACCTCGCAATTGAAAGCCGCGGCCTGTGGAAAGAAAGCTTGGGCGGGGAACGGGTTGATTTGATCCTCGACAGCATCGGCCCGGCAACTTTTGCGAATTATTTCGATGTCATCAAGCCGAACGGAAGGATCATCAATTTCGGCGCCAGCTCGGGAGACAGCATCCAGCTTCCGCTGCGCTCGCTCTTTTTCCCGCAAATCAGCATCATCGGCACTTCGATGGGCAGCCTCGAAGAATTTCGGCAAATGATTGATTTTATCGAAGACCATTCGCTTAAGCCAGTGCTTGATCAAGTGTTTCCTTTATCAGAAGCGGTTGCAGCCTTTAAACGGATGAAAGACGGGAAGCAGTTTGGAAATATCGCTTTGCAAATAGGCGGGTAAACTCTGGGGGGGGAACGACGGCTTGCCATGTCATCAGCCGCCGTTTCAAGCTGCCTTTTTGTTTTCGCCGGAAAAAAAGGCAGCCTGAAAGATTCAGGTCAGCCCCATAAGGAAAGCAGCCACAGCACGACCGGAAGGGTGACGATGCTGAGCATTGTACTGATAAAAGTCGCGCTTGAAACGATTTCCGGCTTTGTTTCAAACTGCACCGCCATCAAAGTTGTATTCGCCGCCGTCGGCATGGCCGCCGCCAACACCATGATCTGTTTGACCAGCCCGTCGACGGGAAGAATCAGCGCAAACCCCAAGGCAATGAGCGGAGACACGAATAATTTCAGCAAGAGCGAGTAAGAAATTTTCCGGTATTCGATATGTTGAAAGGAGATCACCGCAAGCTGCATGCCAAGAATAATCATGATCGTCGGAATCGCGGCATCCCCCACCAATTTAATTCCCGTCATTAACTGTTCGGGAATCGAAATATGCCCCAGCTGAAAGCATATGCCGAGCAGCGCACCATATGCGACCGGCATCCGGATAACCCTTGTCATCACGATTTTAAATCCGCCCGCTTCAGGGCTTCCTTTCGCTGCGTAATATATGCCGATCGTGCTCATGACAAGCTGCTGAAGCACCATCAGCACAACGGCGATATCAAGCCCGGCCGTGCCGTAGACAAGCAGGACGACGGGAGTGCCGTAGTTTCCGTTATTCATGAAAGCGGATGATAAAACGAGAGCGCACCGCTCCTGATTGGAATACCCGTGAACATATGAAATGAGGTAGACAAATAGAATCAAAGTGAAACAGAGGCCGAGACAATAGACAGACATATAGAGATAATCCATCGTCAGCTTGTTCTCATAAAACGTATCAAATGCTAAAAACGGAGACATTAAATACAGGGACATTTTAGATAGGTTCTGAATATCAAAATGAAGCAGCTTTTGTCCGATGAACCCGATCGCAAATATTCCGAAAACCGGCAGTAAAACAAGCACAAACTCCATGATGCACCTTCTTTTTATGTATAACCGTTCTCATTAATACTATCAATCATATAGAAAATTCCGTTTGTTTTCAACGGGGTTTCCAGCCCATTTGCAGAAAAAGAGCTCCCGTATACCCGGCCCTGCTTGGCTAGGTGTGCGGCAATCTTCTTCATGTTCTGGGATGCGGCTGTGAGGGAACTTGTTCACTCACATTTCGTTTTCCCTGAAACAGACAAACGATTTTGTGGGCCTCCCATATATGCCGGGTGATGACTTTCTGGCGGTTCTTTGATCTTGGCAGTGCTCAAGCAATCGGCATGTTTCAGGATTTTTATATGACCGGCAGCCTTTTCGGTCTTGCTGGTTTGGGTAAATGTAACTGCCTTTTTCACTGTCATCATGAAACTTCCATATATCACTCTCCCCCCTTTCCGCGGCGCGGGCAAATAAAAACAGCAGACAAAAGAAGACAACCAATGCCTCTACTGTCTGCGGGGAGTTGCGGATGTCCGTCTATTCCGATTTTAATGGGTGCGATAAGCATTGGTTAAGGAAGGACACGAACTCTTCCGCAGGCTGAATGAGCCTTGAGCTTTTCCTTATGTATCACATTCAGGTTGACATTGCTGTCTCATTGTCATGTTGTTCAGCCTCCGTTGCTTTTTTCTTACTTTGTAAGTACACCCGCCTAATCCCATTTCATCATCATCTTTTTCCAAAAACGGACGGCATTTGTATGTTTCATCGAGTGGATTTGTCCTTTGTTTATGATACCCGCTTTATTTCTTGTCTGGAGCGGTCTTTCTTGTGGTATCCAATAAAATAAATGAGACCGACAAACACGGCTCCGCCAATGACATTGCCGATAAAAGCCGGAATGATGTTTCCGATAAACTGCCCCCATGTGAACGAGCCCGCAAAAATGGCTGCGGGAATTACAAACATGTTGGCGACAACGTGCTGAAATCCGATTGCGACAAAAGCCATAATTGGGAACCAGATGCCAAGAATTTTTCCTGCTCCGTCTTGGGCGCCGAAAGAAAGCCATACCGCAAGACATACAAGCCAGTTACAGCCGATTCCGGAAATGAGAACCTTGCCGAAGCTCATATCTAGTTTTCCTTGTGCAACGGCGATCGTTTTTTCTAAATAAGGGCCTGTTTCAGTCAATCCAACCAAATGTCCGAAAAAGTAAGCAACAAACAGTGCGCCGATTAAGTTCATCATCGTAACGATTCCCCAGTTAACCGCCAATTGTTTCAGTGATATTTTTCTTGAAAATAAAGCCATCGCAACAGACATCATATTCCCTGTGATCAATTCAGCGCCAGCGAGCACCACAAGGATCAGACCGACAGGAAATACGGCAGCTCCGATCAGGCTGGACAGGCTTCCCCATTCTTTCGGCAGATCGGCGATTACCCTGATATCAAGCAAGTACCCAAGCGCGATAAATGCGCCGCCTAAAAACCCCAATACAAGCAGAGACGGCAGTGGGAGCTGTACTTTTTTCTTTCCTGCTTCAATTGCCGCATCCGCTATTTCATCCGGTTTTCGAAAAGCCATACTAAACCCCTCCATGATTTCTTCTTTTCTCACAGTTATGGCAGAAAGACAATAAAAAAAGGCAGCACTCAAATAACCTGTGTCAACCAGGCGTTTGAATGCTGCCTAACTTGTATGCATACCCATACAACAAAATCAAGCAGAATTAAGATATTGAAAGAGAATATATACAGTCCGTGCATACATTCCATTGCTTTTGCCTTCTATAACTGTAGCAATATCCTATCAAATGTGATAAAAATGTGTCAACCCTGCCGCCGCTTCTCTCTTGCGAATGTATAGTTCCCTTCATACTTGACGAGTTTCCTGCCGTCAAGCCACCAGGTGACATTGAAAAGCCGGTCAAGAAAGTATCTGTCGTGCGAAACCGCAATAATCGTCCCTTGAAATTGGCTTAATGCTTCTTCAAGCATCTCCTTCGATTCGATGTCCAAATGGTTTGTCGGCTCATCGAGGATCAGCACATTATGGTTTTGGTGAACGAGCTGGGCCAAGCGGAGCCGCATCCGTTCGCCTCCGCTTAAATTTTTCACTTTTTGAAAGACGGATTGGCCGAAAAACAAAAACTTTGCAAGCATCATTCTGGCTTCGCCTTCTGATGCAGAAACATGTTCACGGAATTCGGCTAAAACCGTACGCTCTTCCTCCATTTCGCCGACATGCTGCGTCAGATATGCGGCCGATAAATTACTGCCAAGCTGCACGTCACCGCTGTCCGGCGTTTCCTTTCCGCTAATGATGTTGAGCAGCGTCGTTTTGCCGCTGCCGTTCTCCCCGACGATGGCGGCGCGCTCCTGAAAACGGACATGCATACTGAGATTGTCAAAAAGCGCCCGCTCACCAAAGCTTTTGCAGACATCCTCAAGCTTGACGACATCTTTTCCGCTTCGTTCATCCATGCTGAAAGCTAAATCGATCTTTTTGCGTTCCAGTACGGGTTTCTTCACCTTCTCCATGCGTTCCAAAGCTTTTTCCATGCTTTTTGCTCGCCGGTGCAGGCCGTCATTCGGAGGATTGGCGCGATTCGCCCATTCCTTCAGCCGCTTGATCGTTTCCTTCATTTTTTTGATTTTCTTCTGCTGATCCTGATAGTCATGAAATTCTCTCATGAGGCGCTCTTCCCGTTCATCGGCATAATGTGTATAGCCGCCTTTGAAAAAGTGAAGCTCTCCCTGGTCGATTTCAAGAATTGAGGTGACCGCTTCATCCAGGAAATAGCGATCATGCGATACAATGACTGCTGTGCCTTTATACTGCTTTAAAAAAGATGTCAGCCATTCGATCGCTGTCAAATCCAAATGGTTTGTCGGTTCATCCAGCAAAAGCAGATCCGGAGCTGCCAAGAGAAGCCTGGCAAGACCCGCTTTCGTCCGTTCTCCTCCGCTTAACTCCCGCCACTCGGCATCGAGTAGCCGCTCGATATTCAAGCCGTGCGCCACCCGTTCGATTTGCGCACTGATGCCGTAGCCGCCTTTTCGCTGAAATTCATCTTGCATAGCCCCGTACTTTTCCAAAAGGAGACTGAGTTTTTCCGCGTCCTTTTCAACCGCCAATTGCCGTTCAATCCGGGAAAGCTTCTGCTGTGTGTCCCATAATGATGAAAAAACGTCATAGAGCAGCTCTTTTACCGTTTTCCTGCCGTCCCATGCAGGATTTTGCTCCAAGAGCCCCGTTGATAATCCTTTTTTCCAAGTCACAAGGCCTTCATCAGGTTTCGCTTGGCCGCCGATCAGCTTCAACAACGTCGTTTTCCCTTCCCCGTTTCGTCCGATCAGACCGATTCGCTCCCCTTGGTGCAGGTCCCATGACAGCCCGCTGAAAATCGTATGTCCTCCGTATGTTTGCCCGACATGTTGCAAACTGCATATTATCATCTATCTTTCCTCCGCACTCCGTAAAGAGACACCGAGCATAAAAAAGACGGCAGAGCTTACACCCCGCCGTCAGCATCAGAAAATCCGATTGTGGGCAGATGTCTCTCACTGGTATTTTTTCCAATTGAATGTGTAAAAAAGGGCAGACTGATCCCGTAATACGCATTCCCCGGAAAAAATCGCGCGACAAATATACAGATGAGCTTGCATATCCGTCATGCGCTTACCAGTTTGATTCATCTTTTCCACCTCCTTTTAATAGTTACAATATATGAAAAATAAAGATAAAAGTCAACATGAAAAAGCCGGCCTAAAGCGGCCGGCACACGAATCTGCTATTTTTGATAATGAATCCGGTAGATGTCATGGCGTCTGTCCTTGAGCTGCCGGACCGTTCCGTCCTGCCGCTGCCTTCTGAGAATTTCCAGGTCGACATCGCCGATGACCACCATTTCAATGTTCGGATTGCATTCGCCGACGATTCCGTCCCTTGCAAATTCAAAATCTGAAGGAGCGAAAATCGCGGATTGCGCATATTGGATATCCATATTTTCGGTTTGCGGCAGATTGCCGACCGTACCGGAAATAACCGTGTACACCTGATTTTCAACCGCTCTTGCTTGAGCGCAGTATCTGACTCGCAAGTAGCCTTGGCGGTCTTCCGTGCAGAAAGGGGTGAAAATAATCTTGGCCCCTTTTTCGGTTGCGATTCTGCCGAGCTCCGGGAACTCGATGTCATAGCAGATCTGGATCGCTATTTTGCCGCAGTCTGTGTCAAAGACGCGCACTTCGTCCCCCCTGCTGATGCCCCACCATTTTCGTTCATTCGGGGTAATATGAAGCTTATATTGCTTTTCGATCGTTCCGTCTCTTCTGAACAAGTAAGCGATATTGTAGATCTTCCCTTCTTCTTCAACGAAGTGGGAACCGCCGATAATGTTGACATTGTATTTAACGGCAAGGTCTGTGAACAGGCTGATATAGTCTTCTGTATATTCGGTAATCCGCTGAACGGCCAGGCTCGGTGAGCGCTCTTCAAGAAACGACATCAGCTGCGTCGTAAAGATTTCGGGATAGACGGCAAAATCCGCTCCCGCGTCTGAAGCCACGTCTGCATAGTATTCGACTTGGTTGGCAAACTCCTCGAAGGAATGAATCTGCTTCATCTCATATTGAATCACACAGATTCTCACCGGAAAAGCTGATTTGTAATAGCGCTTCGTCTGCGGCAAGTAGTCGACATTATTCCACTCCATCAATGTCGCATATTTGCTTGATGCTCTGTCATCCGGGAGATAGTTCGGGTTGATCCTCATCATCGTAAATCCGTTCAGCAGCTGAAACGAAAGGACCGGATCATAGATCTGGTGGTGGATGACTTGTTCGACATACTCCCTCGGCGTCATCTCGGAAGCGTACTTATGATAGTTCGGAATCCTGCCGCCGATGATAATGCTCTTTAAATTTAAGCGCCTTGCCAGATCTTTTCGCGCTTCATAGAGACGGTGGCCGATCTTCATCCGTCTGTATTCAGGATGAACCATGACCTCGATCCCGTACATGTTTAAGCCGTCGGGATTATGATTCGTAATATACCCGTCGTCTGTAATATCCTGCCATGTATGTCTGTCATCATATTCATCAAAGTTGATCAACAGGCTTGAACAGGAACCGATCACTTCTCCGTCAAGCTCTGCGCAAAACTGGCCTTCCGGGAAGTGTTCCAAATGGCTTTCCAGATGTTCCCGTTTCCATGGGATCATTCCCGGAAAACATAGCTCTTGAAGCCCGATGATGCTGTCGATATCTTTTTCTTCAATATTGCGGATGACAATCTTTTTTTCAAAGCGGGAAAGATCCAGTTTTTCAGACACGTCCCATTCCTCCTCTGCCTTCTTTATGATGGGTCGGAAATTTTTTCGATCAGCTGTTCCAGCTCCATTTCCGCCATTGATTCCAAACGGTGGTCATAATGCTCGAACAGCAGGCTTTTCGTTACTTTATTCGGTACAATGACACATTTCATTCCGGCTCTTTTCGCGGCGATTGATCCGTTGACAGAATCTTCGAACGCAATGCACTCTTCAGGCTTCACACCGAGACATTCCGCCGCTTTTAAATAGAGTTCCGGGTTCGGTTTGACTTCCTCAACATCATCGGCCGTTCTGATGCACTCGAAATCATCGTACAGGCCGATTTGTTTCAAATGCTGAGACACCCATTTATAATCCGAGCTTGACGCCAGGCCGATTTTTAAACCGAGCTCTTTCGCCGCGGACAAATAAGCTTCCACACCGGGACGCGCTTTTTCGCTTTCCATTCTTTTCGTAAAACGCTCTTGCCTCAATTTCGTCAATTGCTCATGGTCCAGCTTTTTTTGCAGCTGTTCCTCCAAATAAGAAAACGGCTGGAATCCGGCGGCCGTGCCGATGACATTTCCCCAAACCGACATTGGCAGCTCTGAGCCGTGCTCTTCAAAAATTTCCTGGAGCACTTCATATTCGTGCGTTTCTGTATCTAAAATAAGACCGTCAAAATCAAATATCACTGCTTTAACCATCGCGCTTTAGCCCAACTCCTTTTGACTGTTTGCACCATTCATTGTATCCTTCTTGCCGCCCCTTGAAAAGAGAAGACACTAAAAACCGGTATGTATAAATGAAGAAGAGCCTGCTGTAAGAGGCAAGCTCTTCCGTTCTTACTGAGTCCGTGCCGGAGTGGAAATGTTCGTAAGCGCCTGTCCGGCAGATTCATTGGACATTTCGTTTACCGCCAGATCCCCGAGCGCCAAAATCCCGACTAAATGGTTGTTTTCGACGATCGGCAGACGGCGGATTTGACTCTGAGCCATCATCTGTGATGCTTCTTCAAGGCTCATGTTCGGGTTCCCTGAAACAACATTTGTTGTCATCACGTTTGAAACAGGTGTCTGTCCATCCTGGCCTTCCGCTGTCGTTCTGAGCGTAATATCACGGTCTGTGATCATTCCTTTTAACACGCCTTGATCTACAACCGGGATCGCCCCTATATTATGGCGGCTCATCAACTCAGCCGCTTCTTGAACCGTTTGATTGGAAGAAATTGTAGCCACTTGTCTAGACATCGCATTACTGATTGTCGTCAATAGACTGCACCCCTTTCGATTGTTAGTATGTACAGGTCATGCACATGCTAAAAAGGAAGTTGGCACCATTTCATTGTGTTTTCCGCTTATTTCTTATATCATCTTTTCATAAAAAGAAGAGCTTTTCCGAAAACGGAACAAGCTCTTTCAATTCAGACAAACCCGGCTTTACATCAGCATTTTATTGTCGGTATTCACGATATGAAAGTCGGCAGATGTCAGAGGGAAGTACAAACCGCAGTCATTCAGCTTGCGGCAGTTTTTATCGAACAAATCACGGTCTTTCAGCACCCACCGGCGCTTCGCCTTAGTTAATAAGGCATGAATCAATTGCAGGCTTGTCATAATCTGAAACGCTTCATCGAGCGTTCCTTTGTATTCATCCTCTTTCAATTCAAGCACGCCCTGCTTTTTGAGTTCTTTTATTTTTTGTTTATTCAAGTACAATGGAAATATTTGATACAGCTCTGATACAAGCTCTTCTATATAAATTTCTTGTTCTTCAGTTGCTGCCTTTACAATTCGCAAATTGATCACCCTTCATCCCTTGTTCAAATCTCTTCAAACAGAATAGCATACATAAACAATGGGCTGTGAAGGTAAGTGTTTCCTAATGACTGAACGCTTTTTACAGAAAGGAGCAGTAAAAATGAACCAAAAAAATCACGGCTTAATCTTCAGTGCAGGCAGCCGGCATCACGGCGAACATTTATTTGCATATTTAAAAAGAGAAGCGAAAGCATCGAAGCCTGTCATTCAATACTGGATCGCAAATGAGAAAATTAAAGTGAATCATAAACCCGTGGATCATAACGTTCAGCTTGAGAGCGGAGACAGCGTAATGATCGATCTCAGAGAGGAAGAAGAAAGCGGAATCGTCCCTGAATACGGGGAACTTCCCGTTCTGTTTGAAGATGATCATATGCTCATTGTCAATAAGCCGGCGGGAATGGCGACACATCCGAATGAAGCTGGCCAGACCGGCACGCTGAGCAACCTTGTGGCGTTTTATTTTCAAATGAACGGCGAGGAGCGGAAAGTCCGGCACGTCCACCGTCTTGACAAGGATACGAGCGGCGCTGTCGTTTTTGCAAAGCACCGCCTCGCCCACGCCCTTTTAGACGAACAGCTGCAAATAAAAGAACTGGCGCGTACATATCTAGCCGTAGCGGAAGGGAAATTCAGAAAAAAAACGGGATCCATTTCGGCGCCGATCGGCAGAGACAGGTACCATCCCGTCAGAAGAAGGGTATCCAATTCCGGACAGCCCGCCGTCACCCATTTTGAATCAAAAGGGTATGACAGCCGGCACGATGTTACACTATGCAGCCTGCGGCTGGAGACAGGCCGAACCCACCAAATACGTGTTCACCTTGCGAGCATCGGTCATCCTTTGTCAGGCGACACTTTATACGGCGGTTCAGAGGGGCTTTTTCCGAGGCAGGCTCTTCACGCGATCGAAATCAATGTCACCCATCCGATCACAAAAGAACGCGTCACTGTCACAGCACCGCTTCCGGATGACTTGAAAGACGAAATCGGACGACTGTTCGGCACGATTGTTTAAACATAAAAAGGCTGTCCATTAAGGACAGCCTTAGATTGTTGACAAAATCCCAAAACGACTTTTTGTTTTGGGATTTTGTCATCCTTTCAGCGTGATTGAAAACCCTTGCAGTCTAGGAAAGCCGAGCATCGGAAGCTGACTTTCACAGGATGTGATGACGGCGGCGTTCAGGCAGGACGCCTGGGCGGTTAGCCGCCGATCCTTCTCCTATTCGTGAGCACCGACTTAGCAGGCCTGACAACGAATGCGAGGGTTTGCCGACACGCTGAGGCCTGTCCATTAAGGACAGCCTTAAAGCGGTTTTGCATACATAATATAGCGCTCAGGCGCATTTCCGACATAAGAAAACGGATAGCATGTCGTTAACAGCAATTCTTCTTTTTCGTGCTGCAGCGTGATGATGGATGTATCATCTTGATCAACAATTTTCGTGTGTGTGATTTCATATTCGAAGCTTCCGTATGGAAGCTCGATTTTCAGCTTATCTCCGATTTCCAGCTCTCCTGTTCTGCGAAAAACCGTATCCCTGTGCCCCGAAAGAACAATTTGCCCGTTTTGTTTTGGATAATAGCTGTCTTTATAATGACCGACGCCTTTTTCCAAATCATCGGGACTTGTTCCTTCAACGATAGGAAGCTGAGCGCCCAGTCTTGGAATATGGAGGATGCCTGCCGCTTCGCCGTTGGCGGGCTTAAACGATGCAGGCGCTGAGGGGTGCTTTGCTGAACGGACAGATTGACTCGATGCAATGGCTTCTTTTGCTTCAGTTAAAGAAATATCGGTCTGTCTGTTCATATCGAATATTTTCCAGCCGCCGTATGCAAAAATGGCAAGCCCCGCCGTCATCAGCAGAAACGATAACATCTTCACTTTCATAGTTTTGCAATACCCCTTTTCCGCATATAAAGAATCGCTCCTAACATAAACGTCAGGAAGCCGTACAAAAGAAAACCGCCGTAAGAAGCCGCCGTATCGGGCAGCTTGTGCTCTTCACGTGTATCTGACAGAAACGCATCATTTGACAGACCGTCCATCTTCTTCTCCGGCGCATCCGCCCCTTCACCGATCGTCACGCCTGCAACAGGAACAGCACCGCTCTTTGACGCATCGCCGGTATCGCCATGAACCGGCTTTTCTCCGCTGTCATTGCCGGGCTTTTCTCCATTGCCCTTATCTCCAGCCGGTTTTTCTTCGTCATTCGGATCAGCGCCTCCGCTTCCCGGCTTTTCTTCAGCATCAGGATCAGCTCCGCTTCCGGGTTCTTCTCCCGGACGTGAATCATCTTCTGCTAATTTTTTGATTCGTCCTTCGGCAGCATAAGCGATCGGTTCTTTAAAGCTTTTGACAAACTTTACTGTGGCTTCGATATCTTCCGGCCCTGTGACCGGATTTTTTCCAAGCCGCGAAATCGGCAAATACTTGCTGCCTGAAGCAGATGCCATAAAGTTGTTTACTGTCAGCGTATATGTCCGGTCTAAATCAATCGGCGTTCCGTCCTCAAGAAAAATATCCGCGGTTTTGTTTGTTTTCGGGTCCCACGTGTAGGTAAAGCCGCTGATCGAGTAATCCGGGCCGTATGATGGGGATATTTGCGCGTCTATAATATCGTATAGATCCCTGCCTTTTATTTCAAGCCGGACGAGTACATTGCCGAAGGGCTGGATATTGAACAAGTCTCCCCATGTAATCGTTCCTTTTTTTAAATCTTGACGGATGCCGCCCCCGTTCATTAATGCAAAATCTGAATTCATCGCGCTCCGCATCCCGTCAGCAATCAGATTCCCGAGAGGGGTGTCTCCGTCATTTGAATAGCCTCCTGCCATATCGTGTGCAGCCTCACCGACTTTCTCGCCGATGATCGGCGCAACCATCCGCTCATATTTATCCAGTATCTGACCGACCGCCGGATCCGGCTTGAGCTTTTCCTGATTCACATATTCGATTTCCGCTTTCTTTTGAACGATGTCTTTCGTTTCCCGATCGATTTCAAGGTCGACAACACCGATTGCCTTCCCGTATTCGTATGCTTGAACGATTAAAATATCATTGACTTGGCCGTTGACCACTTCATGATTGTGGCCGGCAAAGATGACATCAATCTCAGGATCTGCTTTTTTAGCAAGCTCTGCTGATTCACCGGTCACAACTCCGCCGTCCTGGGAAGCTGTCATATGAGCGAGCACCGCTATCGCCCGGACCCCTTTCGCTTTCAGTTCTTTTGCAGCCTGGTTGACGGCCTTTGTTTCATCTGTAAATTCAATTGAGCGAATTCCTTTGGGCATAACCATATTGGCGGCCGCCTGTGTCACGACGCCGATAAAAGCGACAGGCACTCCTTCAACTTCAATGATTTCATATGGAGGAAGAAAGCTGTCCCCGCTTGTTTTCAACTTGCAATTGGCGCAGACAAGCGGGAAATCCTGTCCGTCATAACCTTTGGTCCCTTTCCCTTCAGGGTGTTCGCCGCCGTTCAACATGCGCAGCAGCTCTTCGGTCCCTTCATCAAACTCGTGGTTCCCGACGGTCCCTATATCAAATCCGATTTCCTCCATGACTTCAACTGTCGGTTCGTCCTGAAGCAGGGAAGAAACCGGCGAGCTTCCGCCGATCATATCGCCTGCGTGAACGATCAGCGTATTTTCCCGCTCGGCTTTTTTCTCTTTAATCAATGCTGCTGCATAATCCATCCTGCCGAATGTTCCATCCGTCCGGCCATCGCCGTTTAGATCGAGCTCATATTGCTGATCGATCTTTCCGTGCAGATCATTCATGCTTAACATGCGCAGTGGAATATTGCCGCTTTGTTCTTTTTTCGAATAGCCTGCAGCTTCCGCTTCTTCAGCCGACGCAAAGAAAATTCGTCTTTCCACCGGAATCTCTCGCCACTTTTCAGGCGCGACATACGTTTTTTCCGCAGAGTCACCGACATGCCGTGTCAGCCCTTTGCCCTGCTCCCTGGCACGAAATTCAAACGGCATTTCGAGGAGCGGATCAGCGGGATTCCAAATGCCGATTTTCTCGTCTTTCGCCTTTTTGACGGCGCTTTGAAACAATTGATAGTCTTCATCACTTCCAACCGGCCAAATGAAATAGGTGACGGCCATCCCCTTTTGGACAAGCTGCAAATTCGTATTGACGCCGTCTTCAGTGATGACTTGGGCAAGCAGGCGGCCGTAGCTGTCTTTTGCTTCCTTGCCGACTTTCACGATGACTTTGTCTCCCGGAGCCAATATAGACTGCAAATATTCCTTCGCTTTGTTGCCGTGTTTCAGCTGGTTTTCATCTAATTCATTTTTCGGCTTATGGTAGGTTTCGGCTGTATCAATGTTGACATAGCGGACTTTTGTAGATCCGAGAACCGGCTCTTTTAAGTGGATCGTATCCCCGTCGACAACTCGTTCGACAACGCTTTCGTATTCCCCTTCAGCAGCGGGGGGAGGATGCGCGATGCCGTCTAATTTTCGAAGATCTTCCTGTTTTCTCGGCAGAAGCTGCACCGTATCATAACGGCTTAATATGCCGGTAATTTCGTACCATTGTCCTTGTTCTATCGAATCGGCGGCATTCGTTTGTTCCATCACCCTTAGTGTGAGCGGATGATAGTTTTCATCGATCATCGTGATATTATAGCCGCCGCCTGCCGGCGCATCCGGCTTTGTTTCAATAAAGCCTTTCATCTTCACTAGCCGGCCTTCGTATTTAACTGCCGTTCCCTGATCGAGCACATCTTTAATGGTCAGCGGAACAGGGTCGGGCAGTACCGCTCCTTCTCCGGTTACTTCAATGCCTGACGGTACGGGAACGATTTCTGTCAATCCTTTGTATGTCGTGATCTTCCCCGTGACCGAAACGGACATTCCCTCTTTCAGCTCCGGAAAATCGCCTTGTGCAGCGGAATAGATATTGATGCCCGCCGTTTCGTCCTGAATAAATGTGGACAGCTTTCCTCCTCCGACAGCCGCCTGATCCGCAGTGACGATTCCTGTGATTTTGACCGTTTCATTTAAAAGCTTGCGCGCTTCAGCTATCGTTTTGATCTCAGGCTTGGCAGGCGGTGCATCGCCTCCGGAAAATGTGATGGATTGAACGGATTTCAAACCGGGGGAATTAAAATATGTAGAGCGTTCGCCTTCGATGATGAGTTTTTTTCCGATGAGATGAGGGTTTGTCTTTAAACCGAACTGGTCTCTGAAAGATGCGGGTATCTGCACGGGGAGTATGTTCTCAGGCGATGTTTCCTCTTTTTTATCAGCCATTGCGATGTTATAATCGTTGGCGAAATTTCCGCTGAAACGATAATGGCCGCTCGAGACAGTGTGCCCGACGACATACCCTTCAACAGCTGCATGCCCTTCGTTGTGCTTAATCGCTTCTTCTACGGTAATCGTTTCCGAAGCGCGCGATACGTCCGCAAACGGCGTCAAAAAAGACGCAATCATCATAAGCGTGATCGTCAAACCAGCTAAAAAACGACACTTTAGAACATTGACCATATATTCGCCTCCCGTTTTTTGCTTCCTGTCAAGTTTATCTAATGATGATAAAGAACATATGATTTTTTTGTAAAATTTTCAAAAAAGAATGAGAACAGGGATGACCGCATTCTCATTCTTTAATCGGAAGCTTCAATTTTACGGTCGTTCCTTTTCCTTCCTCGCTTTCAAAATGAATGCTTCCGCCGTGATTTTCAATAATTTTAAATGTAACCATTAATCCGAGCCCGGTTCCTTTTTCCTTCGTTGTATAAAACGGCTCCCCAAGCTTTTCAAGCACTTCTTTTGAGATGCCCTTTCCCTGATCTTCAAAGGTGATGAATACGCTGTCTTTTTCATAGTAGGAACGTACTGTAATAAAGCCTTCAGCATCCTCCATCGCCTCGATCGCATTTTTTAATATGTTGAGGAAAACCTGTTTCAGTTCATTTGAAACAGCGAGAATCTCAGGGAGATCTCCGCTCAGCTGTTTCTCGATTCGCACATTGTTCAGCACGGCCTGCGACTCCAATACCATGCAGACATCTTCAACAATCGAGTTGACCTGAACCGGATCAAATGTAGTCGATTTTGTTTTGGCCAATACGAGAAATTCGTTGATAATCGCTTCAAGCCTGATGAATTCGGACATCATCACTTCCGCATAATCTTTTTGATATTTTTTAGACTGGATCATCAACTGGAGGAACCCTTTCAGAGATGTGAGGGGATTCCGTATTTCATGAGCGATCCCGGCAGCGAGCTGCCCGACCGCTGACAGCATTTCCGATTTCATGAGCATTTTTTCAGATCGCTTTTGGTTCGTAATGTCCTCGGATATCAGCATAACCTGATGCACGTTCCCCGCGCTGTCCTCCACAGGGATAAGGGAGATTTGCTCCCACCTGTCCTGCTGCTCCCCATCCTGGTAATTAAGCTCCCCTGACCATGGTTTCTTATCAAGGACGTGCTTCCAGAAGCGATTGAGATCATCACAGTGAAAATGCTTGCGGTAAATGTTAAATACATCGCCGCCGATGAGATCATCCGGATGTTTCTCGAGCATCCGGCAAAAGCGTTTGTTTGCATAAGTGACCGAACCGTCAACCGAAGTGAGCAATATGTTGGCCGGACTTTGATCAATAGCCTGTGAGCTGATATGCAGCGCCTCGTTCGTCATTTTCAATTCAGTGACATTCGTGAACGTGACAACAATGCCTTCAACCTTTTTCCCCGAAGCATAATAAGGGATCATTTTCACGGTATACCAGCCGCCGTTTGGCATTTCGAACTCTTTTACGACCGTCTTGTTTTCATAAAGCGTGCGCTTTATGTCATCGGCATACTCCTTATAGTTGAACCTCTCTGTCAGCTTATCGGCAGGCCTTGAAAGGTCCTCCTTTTTCAGGTCGAACATGTTGGCGGCTTCGGGCGTAAATAATTTCAATTTCAATTCCTGATCCCAAAAAACGGCGGCGATGTTCGTGCTCGTCAGCAGATTATTCAGATCATTTTTAAGGGTGTTGAGCTCATTCATTTTCTTTTCAAACGCCCTGTTTAGCGCCGTTAATTTTTTGTTTTCCTCCTGAAGCTTTTGGTTGGCAGACACCAAAGCGTCATTGGACGCTTCGAGCTCTTTTACCGTCCGGTACAGATGCTGGAGATGAAGCTGGCCGTCTTCTCCGCCGGATACCGGCGCGCGGGCTGCCTCTTCTTTTGCTTTTTCGATAAACAGCACATAAAGCTTGTGATACTGGCGGAAGAAACTTTTTAATGTTAAATGAACAAAGGATAGTTCTCCGCTTAAATAAATCGGAACGTTTTTAAACGACACTTTTTTCTCTTTCTTTGCCCGCTGTAAAGCGGCATTGACCTGCACGGATAAGCTCGCGGGAAAAGCTTGATGGATGTTGCCTTTTGAACTTTTCAAATATTGATCGGCACTTTCTGAGGACGCGACAATTTCTCCCCGGTCATTCAGGATCAGACAAGGAAACATATACTGGTCGATCAAGGAAAGATAAATATCATCCAGCCTATGAAAACCACTCAGTTCATTGATTTTTTTATATACTTCTGTTTGCACCTTCGGATACACAGAATCATTACCAAATAAACCTGACATTTTTCCAACCGTCTCACTTGAGCCCAGCATTACAAAACTCCTCCTTTTCTAAGTGCAAAATCAAAAAGGAAAACACCTTTTTTGCATTTTCATGATGATTGGCAGCTGAAATCATTTACGGAGGGAGAATCCTTTACAGATCGCGCAGGGGCAAAAAAAGTTTGCAGGCACCTTCTTTAAATGCCAAAGTTCTTCATGCCGATATCCACCCGGGCATTGCAAATCGATTGTTTTTCAGTCCATATTTAAACAAAGTGCGTGAACACAAGACCGACATCGTCTTTTATTCTTTCTTCCGGCAGCTTTTATTTGAATCCGACCTGTTTCGGTTCATTTGTTTTTTCGGATATCAGACATCCATCCACTCACCGAATTCCTTAACTGCCGGAAGCATGCATGAACATTTCATCACCGCCCGGCAGATATGTGCTTTGTTTACAAAGGTACGAGGGATCTCTAAACCGGTCTTAATTTCCTCTCCTGATCCTCAGTTTTTTTCAGTTTGACGCCAAAATAACCTCACTTCCACTTTCGACCAATGGGATGATATATTGTCTTGAACATAAGACCCCCATAATATTTTCTCTGAACTAAACTATTCGACGGTTAGAATAAAATCCCTTTAAATCCAGTTTATCGATTATTCCTTTTTTGAATAAACATGACGGCAAAAACGAAATATAATAGTTGAACTACATTTAAGGAGGATACGTTAGAGTGGAACAGCAAAACCAGCCGCAAATGCAAATCAATCAAGGTAATGAAGGAATGCAGCATATGAATCACGGGGGCCACGAAGTGTTTGACATGCATGAAGTGTTGTCCGGTATGATCGGCGTTCTTGAGCAATATATGATGTTCAGAGAGCATGTTAAAGATCCGGAGCTGCTCAATATTTTGGACAGGCAGCACCGATTTATTTCGTCTCAGTACAACATCACAACAGAATGCTTCAGAACAGGGCAAAAGCCGAGCCAGGAAACGGCAACATATATGATGAAAGAGGATCGTCAATTTGTCTACGGGTTAAAAGACGCCCAGCCGAAACAGCCGAAGCAATCCGTGCAGGCGATTGATGACGCCTGTATCAGCAGCTTTATGCTCGGCTTGATGAAAACCAATTGTTCGGCATTGGCCATGGCGGCTCCAGAAGTGACAAACCCTGTCTGCAGAAGGGTTCTCGCAGACCAGATTCCTCACTATATCGAAATGTCTTATGAAATTTTCCTTTATCAGAACAAACACGGATACTATCAAGTTCCTCAGCTTGCACCGCAAGACATGCAGAAGATGACTTCAGCATTCGCTCCGGTGCAAGGTCAGCCGCAAATGCCTCCGAACGGGCAGCAGAGACCTATTCATTGATAATGAAAACGGCACGGAAGGACGAAACCTTCCGTGCCGTTTTTTTCGCTTCATATTTCCGCTTGAATTCTTTTTCAAACCCGGATAACGACTGGCCGACGGCGGCCTTAAATCCGTCTTCAAAACTTCCCCGATCAGCCGTCTCCTCGATGATGTCGAGGATGACCCCCCTTCCTTTTTTCTCCGCGAGCTCTTCGATCAAATAATAACTTTGCAAATAAATATCGGTTTCATATCCAGTGCGGGCTTTTTGCCATTGCCTGTCGGTCTTCAGCTCGCTCAAAGGAACGGCTGACGGCAAAGCCCGGATCTCTATAGTGTCATGAGCAGAAGCCCATTCCGCCACTCCTTCGTGAAACCAGAGCGGGTAAGCTGCCGGGTCGGCTTTCAGTTCTCTCAGCTTGACGTGAAAAGCATAGTGGGTATACTCATGTATCAGCACCCGTTTGTACAGGAAGACGGCGAATCCCTCGCCGCTATTCAGATGCTTCCTCTCCTCGGGCAAAAGTCCGATCATCCGCATATCATTTGAGTAAAATCCGGTGATATCCTTTAATTTTGAAAATGACTCCATATCATCGCGGTTTGAAAAAAAGATCAAATCAACGCTGTCTTGAAGAGGGCTGGCAAACAGTTCCCGATTCATGTCAGCGGCATCCCGAAGCGTCTCCTTTGTCAGCTCCAGAATCGCCCTGTCTTCTTCAGCGTAATAAATGCTGACACTTTCATATTTAACCATTTCCAGCGATTCTTTCAGTTTTTCTTTTTTCCCCGAAAGAACAGCCGCCTCAGGGCTCTTTTGGCTGAACACGACAAAAACGGCCAATAACAAAGCGGATAGAGTGCCCGCCATAATTAAAATAAAGGCTGCTTTCATCTCTCCCGTCACATGTCTTCCCTCCATCCGCAATGTGCTTCTCTGTACTACACACTATGCGGAAAGGGTCAGGAAGTGGCCTGTATGAAAAGCAGCCAACAAAAAAAGCCGCTCATTGCGGCTTTTCATTATCTTTGATTCGGGAAAATTCTGTTGATCGTTTCACCAAATTCTTCAAAAATCCCTTCGATCGGTTCACCATTTTGGATTCTGTCGCCATAGTTTCTCATCCGGTCAACAAAGTCAGGGTTTGCCGAAACGAACACATTGTTGATGTTATTGTCTGCTTCTTTAACCTTTTTCGAGATTTTCCCTTTCAGCTCATTCGTCACGTTGCCCTTCGGATTGCCTTTCAAAACGACCGCTACATAAGCGTTGCGGTTTGTCGTAATGACGTTTGCACTACTGACTTCTTTCAGTTCCGCCACTTTATCTGCGGCTTTTTCCGCCACTTCCATATTATTATCGTTCCGGTTGCGGTTGTCTGTCACATTCATTTGGTCGTTGACGTTTCTGCCGTCATTGACATTCGTGCGGTCGTTATCTCTGTTTGTTACATTTTGAAGCGCATTGTCCTGGTTGCGCCGGTTGTTATCCGCCCCCTGGTTTGCCATGCCGCATCCGGCTGTGAACAACAGCGGAAGGAGCAAAGCAGCAATCGTGCTCTTTTTCATATTGAACATTAATATTGCCTCCTTTAATGATTGACGTATAGGTTTTTTCTTTTTCGTGTTATTTATTTGTCTAAAGGATATTTTTTATACGCGACTTTTGTTATGATCTTATTGAATGTAAAAATACCCAAATAAATCCGGAGGTGTATATGAAATGGAAAAAGCAAAAAGCATTTTGCATGTGCTTCGCATTAAAGACTTTGCGATCCATCCCGATGAGACGCAGCTTGTTTTTGATACAAACCTCAACGGAACATCAAACCTGTGGGCGATGGATCTTCCCGAGACATACCCGTACCAGCTGTCATTCTTGAATCAGGATGCAAAAGGAATCGCCTACAATCCCGATGGCTCTATTCTCTATGCCGGTTTTGACCATGACGGAAACGAACAAAGCGGACTGTACAAGCTTTCTTCAAAAAACGGGTCGTTCCATTCATTAAACGGAAATCAAACAGACCGCCACTTCGAGCCCGTCCCTGTCCAAAACGCCGTTTACTACTCCTCTACAAAGGACAATCCGACATTTCTAAATACATACAGATACGATTGTCTCACTGAAAAAGAAGAGCTTATTTTTGAAGGAAAAGACGGAACTTCAATGCTGGCTGATGTAAGCCCGGGCGAGAAAGCCGTCAGCATCCATGTCTACTATGTCAACAGCCACACTGTCTGCATGATCCATACCGCTGAAGGCGTGACGACAGGAATCGTCCCCGATGAGACGCTGCCTCATATCGTTTATTCTTCTCACTTTGCATCTGATGATCGGTTATTCGTCACGACAAACTACGAAGCCGAGTTCTCATACCTTGCCTTGTACACCGTTTCATCAGGTATTTTTGCGCCGGTGTTTTCGATGGACAAAACTGATTTAACAGCCATCCACGCTGATCCGAGTGGAACTTTCCTTTATCTGATTGGAAAAAAAGGCGTCAAAGATGTGATGTATGAGTACAACACAGCAACAGGAGAAAGCCGGCAGATCGATTGCCCTTGCACATCCATTTCGAAAATACACTGCGCCTCTTCGGGCGCGCTGTACATTCTCGGCTCGACGCCGACCAGGCCGGCTAATCTCTATGTATTAACGAAAGGACAGGCGAAATGGCGGCAATTAACGAAACATTCGGTTCCGGGTTTCTCCGAACAGGAGCTGTCATATCCGGAAGTTGTGACATATCCTTCTTTTGACGGTCTTGCAATAGAGGGGCTGCTGTTTAAGCCTCTCCCAGAAGAAGCGAACGGCTGGACGATTATTTGGCCGCACGGCGGACCGCAAGATGCAGAAACCTTTATGTTCTACGATATCTTTCAACTCGCTGCGAAAATGGGCTACCAGTTATTCGCCCCTAATTTCAGGGGATCTGCGAATTACGGCTATTCCTTCTTTAAAATGGTTGAACAAGATTGGGGAGACGGACCGCGCCTCGATATGACCGCGGGCATCGACTGGCTTATCGATCAAAAGCTTGCGGACCGCGAAAAACTTTTTTTAATGGGCGGCAGCTACGGAGGATATATGTCGCTATTGCTTCACGGGAGACATCCAGAGTATTTCCGCGCCGTCGTCGATATATGCGGAGTCAGCAATCTGTTTTCGTTTGTCAAATCCGTACCGGATTTCTGGCAGCCGATGATGGAAAAATGGGTCGGCAATCCGGAGCGGGATTATGAAAAAATGAAAGCCGATTCTCCTGTTACATACCTGGAGAGTATGACTCAGCCGATGCTGATCATCCAAGGCGCAAATGATCCGCGCGTCGTAAAGGAAGAGTCCGATCAAGTCGTCGATCGGTTGAAGGACATGGGGCGGAAAATCGAGTATCTTGTTTTGGAAAATGAAGGGCACGGTTTTTCTAAGAAAGAAAATAAAGTGAAAGCCTACCGTAAAATTTTCGAATTTTTAGAAAAACACCGCTTATATCTCACGGCACAGCTTGAAGAATAAAACCGATTCGGACTGGGGATGGTATACGTAAAAAGGAGGTAGACCCTTTGTTTAGAAGAAGATCAGGCATCCATCCCGCTGTATTGGTTTTAGGATCAGCTGCATTAACCGCGGCTTTCTCTCCCGAAATCCGCAAAAGATTGACAGGCATGTTCGCGAAGGGCATGGGAGGACGGCAGCAAGGTAACGGCCGCAACCAGATGATGATGAATCCGGCTGACATGATCAAACAGGCTTTCAATCCCGGAGGACAATCACAGGAACATCACCAGTCAGGCCATGCGGCAAACGACCAGCATCAATCAAGCCATATGACTGCCCCGGTTAATGTCATGAACGATGAGACTGCAAATCAGACGATGTTCGATAACGATCAAAGCTATTCATAAAAAAACGGCCCGCACGAGCGATCAAGCTGTGCGGGCCGTTCTTCTTTTACACTTCTGCTTCAATGATATTAGTACGGTCTTCGTACGTGTTTTTTTCAAGTTCATTTGTTACTTTGCTCGTCACAAGTCCTGACGTCATGCTGCCGCTGACATTAAGAGCCGTACGACCCATGTCGATGAGCGGCTCAACCGAAATCAGCAGTCCGGCAAGCGCTACGGGCATATTTAAGGCCGAAAGGACGAGAAGCGCTGCAAATGTCGCACCTCCGCCGACGCCTGCCACTCCGAAAGAGCTGATCGCAACAACAGCGATAACTGTGAACAAAAATGACGGCTCAAGCGGATTTTGTCCGACAGTCGGCGCAATCATGATCGCGAGCATTGCAGGGTAAATTCCGGCACATCCGTTTTGTCCGATGGACAGTCCGAAGGATCCGGCAAAGTTTGCAATACCTTCAGGAACACCGAGGTTGCGCTGCGTTTTAATGTTGAGCGGCAAAGCGCCTGCGCTTGATCTTGATGTAAACGCGAATACAAGGACCGGAAACGCCTTTTTCAAGTATGTGACAGGATTTAAACCGCTGAATGTAATGAGCAGCAGGTGAATGATGAACATGACGATCAGCGCCGCATATGAAGCGATGACAAATTTGCCGAGCTTGGCAATGCTGTCGAGGTCGCTCGTTGCAATCGTTTTTGTCATGATCGCCAATACACCGTAAGGCGTCAGCCTTAGAATCAATGTCACTACACGCATAATGATCGCATACACGGCATCAACCATCTTTTTGAAAAGCTCAGCTTGTTCAGGCTGTTTTCGATTGACTCCGAGATAAGCGATTCCAAGGAAAGCCGCAAAAATAACAACGGCGATCGTTGATGTCGGTCTTGCTCCCGTAAAGTCTAAAAACGGATTCCCCGGAAGAAGCTCGACAATTTGCTGCGGAAGCGTTTTGGCTTCCATGTCCTGCGATTTCTGTTCGAGTTCCGCCCCTCTCATTGACTCCGCCTGGCCTTGATCCACATGGACGGCCTGCAGGTCGAAAGCAAGCGCGGACGCGATTCCCACCGCAGCAGCGACAGCTGTCGTCGCGATCAAGAGCCCGATGATCAATCCGCTGATTTTTCCGATATTGTGCGTCAGTTTAAGCTTTGTAAAAGCGCCCAAAATCGAGATGAATACAAGTGGCATAACGATCATCTGCAAAAGCTTCACATAGCCGCCGCCTGCAATATTAAACCAATCAGATGTCTGCGTAATCGTTTCTGAAGACGAACCATATATAAAATGCAAAGCGAACCCAAAAACAATGCCGATTCCCAAAGCGGTAAATACCCGTTTAGAAAAAGAAACATGCTTTTTTTGCATCATATAAAGGAGCGCCATCAGGCCGAGCATGACGATAATATTAATAACAACAAATAATGTCATGATAACAAAAGCACCCCCAGAATTTTTTACATTTAAAAACTATAGTACAACAAACCTGATTGGTCAAGTAGGAATTATCGATGCATTTCAATATATGACCCGGGAATCAATTGCGCGACTGATATTTTATTCGCCGATGTCTTTCAGTGGAACAAAAGTCGGCAGCTGTGCACCGTCAAACTCTTTTTTGATCAATTCAGCGGTATCGTCTGCTTGGTACAGCTCGACGATCTTTTTCAAATCTTCACGGTCCCGGTCTTCTGTTCTGGCCGCAATAATGTTGATGTACGGTGTCGCTGTTTCGTCTTCCAGTTTAATCGAATCTTTGACAGGATGGAAGCCGGCGTCAACCGCTATGCCGTTGTTGATAACAGATGCAGCGACATCGGGAAGCACGCGCGGCGTTTGCTCTGCGGCCACCGTTGTGATTTTGAGTTTTTTCGGATTTTCTTTAATCGCATCAAGCGTTCCGTTTCCGTCAAATCCGTCCTTTAATTGAAGAAGGCCGGCGGACTCCAGCAGAAGCAAGGCTCTGCCCATGTTCGTCGCTTCGCTCGGAACAGCGATTTCCGCGCCGTTTGGTATATCGTCAGGCGAATCATACTTCTCGGAATAAATGCCCATCGGAGCGATGATCGTTGTGCCGATCGGTGATAGTTTAAGATTGCGTTCCTTTTTGAATGCATTAAAGTAAGATATCGTCTGAAAAGCGTTGGCGTCTATGTCACCGCCCGCCAAAGCCTGGTTCGGCTGAACATAATCGGAGTATTTGACGATTTCAAGCTTTAAGCCTTCTTTCTCGGCTTTTTTCTTTACAAAGTCCCAGATTCTTGTATCCGTTCCGCTAATGCCGATTTTAATTGTTTTCGCATCAGAGTCTGCCGCACACCCCGCGATCACTCCCGCAAGCAGCAATAAGATCACAACAAATGCAAATTTTTTCATCATAGCCGTCTCCCTCTTTGTTTATCTTCTTCTCAATTTTTTTGACAGAACGTTTCCGGATGTCTGCAATCCCTGCACAACGATGACGAGAATTGCAACCGTGATGATCATCGTCATCGTGTCAAATCTTTGATAGCCGTATGTGATCGCCAAATCCCCCAGACCGCCGGCGCCTATCGCACCAGCCATCGCCGACGCTCCGACCAATCCGACCGTTGCCACCGTAAAACTCAGCACAAGCGAACCGAGCGCTTCCGGAATCAGAAACCTGAAGATGATCTGCCGCGGAGTCGCTCCCATTGCTTCAGCGGCTTCAATGACTCCCGGATCGACTTCAAGCAGAGAGTTCTCGACGAGCCTTGCGATGTAAGGCCCGGCATAAAAAGTCAGGGGAACAATCGCTGCCGATGTGCCGATGGACGTCCCCACAATCAGCCTTGTCACGGGAATTAAAGCAACCATCAAAATGATAAACGGAACGGACCGGAAAATGTTAATGATCATATTGACAACCGTAAAAACTGCCGGATTTTCAAGCAGATGCCCCTTCCTTGTGACAACCAGCAAAATGCCGAGCGGAATGCCGATCACGCTTGAGAATAAAAGCGAAAAAACCGTCATTTGAATCGTCTGAACCAGTGCGTCAATGATTTGGTCATATGTAACAAGCATGCTTATACCTCCCTGATGCGAATGTTATCTCTGCGTATATATTCGAGCGCCCGCCCGATTTCACCGTCTTCCCCCTGCAGTTCAACCGTCATACTGCCAAACGGAATTCCCTGAAGTTCTGTAATCGTTCCGTGCAGAATGTTGACTTCTACGTCAAACCGCTTTGCCACTTGCGAAAGAAATGGCTTCCCGGAAGATTCGCCGACAAATTGAAGCTGATAGAGATGCTTCACATTTAATTTTTGAATCGATTCAGGTATTTCGTGGTCGATAGCTGATTTGACAAAGCTTTTCGCCGTTTCGGTTTCCGGCGCGGAAAACACATCAAACACGCTGCCTGATTCAATGATCCTTCCTTTTTCAATGACCGCGACTTTGTCGCAGATTTCTTTTGCCACATTCATTTCATGAGTGATCAACAAAATCGTGATGTTATATTGTTCGTTGACGCGCTTCAGCAGCTTCAAAATATCGCCGGTCGTCTGCGGGTCAAGCGCGGATGTCGCTTCATCACAGAGCAGAACCTCCGGATTTGTCGCCAGCGCCCGGGCAATGCCGACGCGCTGCTTTTGGCCGCCCGAAAGCTGATCCGGATAATCGCGGGCTTTATCCTCAAGTCCGACAAAACGGAGCAGCTCCGTCACTTTTTGCTTGATTTCAGCTTTCGGTGTTTTGACAAGCGCGAGCGGCTCAGCGACATTAGCGAAAATCGTCTTTGAATTTAGCAGGTTAAAATGCTGAAACACCATGCCGATCTTCCTTTTTACAGTGCGAATCTCAGCTTTCGACAGGGACATTAAGTCTCTTCCGCCGACGAAAACCTTTCCGGCCGTCGGTTTTTCAAGGAAGTTCACACAGCGGATCAGCGTGCTTTTCCCTGCGCCGCTGAATCCGATGACGCCGTATATTTCCCCTTTATCCACATGAAGGTCGATTCCATTGAGCGCATGGACCTTCTGTCCGCCGCTTTCATAGACCTTTTCAACGCCTTCAAATGTAATCATGATGATCTTCCTCCTCTTTTTGGCTAACAAAAAAGGCTTCCTCTTAAAAAATAAGAAGAAGCCTTAGACGACACGAAGTAAATAGAGTGGGTCCGCTCTCTTCTTATCTTCCAAGCCCTTACGGCTTGTTGGATGTGGCACAGTATTCTGCTGTATGCAGAACCCGCTGCCGAGGCTTCATAGGGCCAATTCCCTCCGCCTCTCTGAATAAGAAGTGTTGATGCATGAAGTTTTACCTAACTTTACAGCTTCTTTGAAATGTTGTCAATCAGATTTGTGAAAATTTCAAAAACATGCTTTTCAATGCTTTATTTTTCGCCCTGATTATTAAATTTCACTTTTTTTAAAAAAATTGTGTTTAGCAGTTGTAATTTCGCTTAAACACTGGTAAAGTAAAGGTAATTATTTTTGTTCGAACTATCTTTAAGAAGAAAGTTTTGTAAGAGTTTTCGTCTTGGAAGTTTGTTTTAGAGCAAGAATAGTGAATTTAAGCGTTATCGCTTTAGGAGGAAATTTCATGCTAGAAGGTAAAGTAAAATGGTTTAACTCTGAAAAAGGTTTCGGATTCATCGAAGTTGAAGGACAAGACGATGTATTCGTTCATTTCTCTGCTATTCAAGGCGAAGGCTTCAAAACTTTGGAAGAAGGCCAATCTGTATCTTTCGAAATCGTTGAAGGAAACCGCGGACCACAAGCTGCTAACGTAACAAAAGCGTAAGCTGTGAACCGCTGATCTTCATACAGGACTGCTGACCGAATGTCAGCAGTCTTTTTATATTTTATTTAAAAAAGCCTCACGCCCGGAAAACCGGGGTGAGGCTTTTTCGTGAATACCGCTTATGAAGCGATGTCTCTTTTTGTGAATGCCCCAAAGGCGAGCACATGAAAAACGATAAAATAGACAGCCAGCACGACAATCGAGAATCCCAGCGTCATATCTGAAACAAGCGGAGATCCGTCAAAGTATTGAGTGAGATCAGTGTTGGCAAATAAGATGTATTTCACCCATTCAAATTTTGTCGCGAGCAGGTTTGTCACCGTTCCACCCATTGCCAAAAGGAAAATTGAAATACCTACGGCAAGCGAACTGTTTCTGAAAACAGCTGAAATCATAAAGGCCATTGTCGCCATCATCAAAAGCGAGATTGAATTCAGCAAATAGCTGCCGGCCAAGTGCAGCAGCAGGCTTTTTTCTTCAACTGTTCCATCGGCGTACGCCAAGTGAACCTGGCTGCCGTCGCCTGCCCCGAATAAAGCAAGGCCTGTGATACCCGCGCTTGCGAACAGAATGAAAAGCAAAGCCAATGCAAAAAGCAGAACTGTAAAATATTTTGCCAGCAGAATTTTAAAGCGGCTGATCGGCCTGATCACAAGCAGCTTCACCGTCCCCCAGCTGAATTCATTCGCAACGATTCCCGCAGCCACCGTGATCACAAACAGACCGAGGAGGGGAATGATGCTGCTCGCGTCGCTGATGAACGACAGGGCCGAATAGTCCCCGTCTTCCGGCAAATCGTGCTTGATTCGATACTCATTAATGGCGGTCGACCGTTCATAGCTTTTTTCAAGTGCCGGATTATTGACCCCTTTAAGTTGTTCTTTCATATCTTTATTTTCCTGCATTAATTCTTTTTTCCAGTCCGGGTTGTGGTCTGTCTCTCCGATCGTCTTTGTGAGAACGCCCAGCCCGATGGCAGATAACAGCAAAATCGCGATCATGACGTATGTGCCTTTTCGATTAAAAATTTTGATCCATTCATTTACGATGAGATTAAACATGCTGAGCTTCCTCCTTATCTGCGGTGATTTCCAGGAACCGGTCTTCCAGCGACTTGTTCACAGCCTTCACTTCATATAGGCGGACACCGCTGTCTGTTAAGTGTTTGATCAAATCAGGCACTTCATCCTTTTGAAGGCTGAGCTCTATCCCGCCTTCCGCTTCGTCAACCTTCATCTTTCTGAAAGCAGCCGCTTCCCGCATCAGAGCCTGATTGTCATCCGCTTGAAGATAATAGCGCTTCTTTTCATCCCGAGCGGGTCCGTGCACATGCTGAATATCCCGGAGCTTTCCGTTCTGGATAATGGCGATCTTGTCGCACATCAGCTCCATTTCTGAAAGCAGGTGGCTTGAAACGATGACCGCCATACCTCTTTCTCTCGTCAGCTTTCTTAAATGATCGCGGATTTCCCGGATACCGGCCGGATCAAGCCCGTTCGTCGGCTCATCGAGAATCAACAGCTTCGGATCGTGCAAAAGGCTTTGGGCCAGGCCAAGCCTTTGTCTCATTCCTAAAGAATACGTTTTGACCTTATCGTTGATCCTGTTTTTCAATCCGACAAGCTCGACGATTTCGTCAATTTTCTGTTTCGTTACGCCTTTCGTCATGCGCGCGTATTGCTGAAGGTTTTGGTAGCCCGTTAAAAATTTATACAGTTCCGGATTTTCAACGATCGCTCCGATATGCCGTGCAGCCTTTTCAAAATTTTCTTTTACGCTGACGCCGCACACGGCGATTTCACCGGCGGTGATGTTCATATGCCCGACAATCATCCGGATCGTCGTCGTTTTTCCGGCGCCGTTCGGACCCAGGAAGCCGAAAATCTCGCCTGCCTGCACGTCAAAGCTCAAGCCGTCGATGATCTTTTTCCCCCTGATCGTTTTTGATACATTTTTTAATTCTAAAAGTGTTTCCACTGTTTCTCCTCCCACCTTTTCAATCTTTTTCTTCGATAAACCGTTTCAGCCATTCCAAAAGCGACATTCCGGATTCCTCGCGCAGCCGTTCGACATCCTTTTTTTCTTCAATTCGGCCATTTAAGACGACGACGACCTCATCCAAAATTTGTTCAATTTCATGAATCTCATGGGTGGCGATGACGATCGTCTGCTTATCAAGCTCCAAATATGTAAGAAGGCTTTTGACGATCGACTCTCTCACCATCGGATCAAGACCGGAAAATGGCTCATCAAGCAGTACGACCGCTGCATCGCGCGCCAATGTGAGCGCGAGCTTCAGCCTGCCCCGGTTGCCTTTGGAAAGCTTGCCGATTTTTTTATCCCTGTCGATTTTCATGTCCTTTAACAGGTCCCACGCTTTATTTATACGGAAATCGGAAAACTGGGTTTCATAAAAGTGAATCATATCCTTGACGCGAAATGGATCGTAGAACATATCAAGCTCTGTTAAATAGGCAATGTTCTTCATCTCCTTTCTGGCTGCCGGCCGTCCTCCGATCAGCACAGAGCCCGAATCCGGAAACGAGAGCCCTGTGATCAGCTTCAAGATCGTAGATTTGCCGCTGCCGTTCGGTCCTGTCAACCCGTAAATTTTCCCGGGAGAAAGAGACAGATCGGCCTCTTTGAGCGCATACTCTTTGCCAAACTTCTTCGTGACGTTTTTCAGCTCAATCTTCATTTGGGATCTCCTTTCTGAAGAAAACGGTCAAGTTCTGACAACATGTCTTGTTTAGACAAGCCAAGCTCTTCCATGCTCTGGACAAATTGCCCGATAACTTCCGATCTCATTTCCCGCTTTAAATCATCGATGACTTCCGTATGTTCAACAACAAAGGTGCCCTGTCCCCTTCTGGTTTCCACCACGCCCATCCTTTCCATTTCATTGTAGGTTCTTTGAATCGTATTCGGATTTACTTGCGTCTGAACAGCCAGCTCACGGACCGACGGCAATTTTTCTCCCGGCTTGATCTCTCCGCGAATCATTTTTTTGAAGAGCTGTTCGGCTATTTGCCTATAGATCGGCTTTGAAGCAGAAAATTCATTTGCCATCTTTTACACCTCAACTCTTCTGTTCAATAATTTGCAGGAGAGATAGAAGAGACAGACGCCTAAGACTGTGTAATACACCAGGAGAATACCCGGTAAATCAACTTGAGAAAATGTAACAGTCCATCCTGAATGTTCGTAATGGAATTTGAATTCAGCTGTTAAAGAAATGCTCCACAATTTCTGCAATTCCTCGAATAAGCCGCTCTCGATGAACAGCGCCTCGATGAATCCGTAAGCACTGTAGATCAGCAAGGGAATGATCCAGCGGATTTTTTTGATAGCCGGATATTTTCTGAGCGCTTCATATATCGTCCACAGAAACATCACCCATGTGGAAAAAATAACGGAGCCTAAAAAGACAGCGATATTGACGAGAAGCAAATCTGACACGGAAAACAGGCCGGCGCTGCTGGAGAGCAGAACGCTTCTGACAATCAGCCCGAAAATGAATAAAACAGCGTGGGAAATCAATTGGTATACGGCAGCTGAAGCAAGCTTTGACAGCAGCAATAACGCACTGTTGTTCGGATTATATAACCAAAGCTGCGTCTTCCCTTCCAGACGGAGCTGAGCAAGGATCATTAAAGGACAAAACAGGCTATGAAATAATAAAATGGTCACTAGCGCCCCAAAAAGAGCCATTGATTCGCCTGTATAATGAGCAAACCAAAAGCTTGCAATAATCGCACAAATCATGCACAGCATCCAAACCAAAAACCAAAATCTTGCCATGAGAAAGTCTTTTTTAAATAAACCGCTGAAAGATCGCAAAACATATCCTCCTCTAGTCACTGTATCGGTGTACTACGACAATAGTACACTGATACAAAGAAAATCGCAATCAATATTTCAAAAAAATGCAAATAAAAAAGCAAACCCGCTGGTTCCCAGCGAATTTGCCTTTAATCCTGTTCCCGTTTTTTCATGGATTTTAATGCTTTTCGGTAATCCATATCGTCCATTTCCGACTTCTCGGGTTGTTTTTTTTCCTCTTTTGGGTGTTGAAGTTTTTGCAGGATCGCCCGATAGGTTTGATCATTCATTTCGAACGGATCTTGCTGAGCGGCTTCAACTTGCTGAGGCGCTTCTTCTTCTTGAACATGAGGAATGTCAGCTTCAGCTGCCGCGTGATCCTCATGTTCGGGTTTATCCTGTGAAGACGCCGACCGCACATTAAATACCACCAGACCGATAATGACGAGGACAGCAGCGATGATGGTCAAGATAATGGTCATGTCAAATCGCTCCTCACTGTCCTGCTGTAAAGCGGTCTGTCACTTGGGCGACGCGTCTGCCTAAAGCCCGGCCCAGCTCCAGGCCTTCTTCGCCGATCAATTCGTCACTGTCGACAGGACACGTGATGCCTGCACCGTAATAAGACCCGTATAAAGCATTTTCAGGTACATTTCCAGGCAAGCCGACGACCATCATGCCTTGATGAAGCATCGGTGTTATTAAGTTGAGCATTGTCGCTTCAAGACCGCCGTGGGTCGTCGCTGTTGTGCAGAAGACTGCGCCGACCTTATTGATCAGCTTGCCTTCCGCCCAAAGGTAGCCCAGCCTGTCGATCCAAGTTTTTAATCCGGAACTGATTGTACCGAAATGGCCCGGGCAGCCCCAGATGATAGCGTCCATTTCTTCGAGCTTTCTGATATCCGCCTGGCTGACATGATCGATCAGCACGTCTGCAGCCTCATGTTCCCCTGCGCCTTCTGCAATGGCTTCAGCCAGCTTTTTCGTATGCTCGCCTTCACTGTCGTACACAACATAAATTTTCATGTCAGAACCTCCTCATTTTAAGATTCTTTCGCTTCTTTAGGAGCCGGAAGCAATGTCAGCTCCTCCACCTTGTTCTTCCTGCGCAGCTTGTCTTTTCTGACATCTCTCAAAAACAGGCTGAGAACAAGGCCGATGACACAGAACCCGGCCGCCCACATAAATGCGTCATTGATGCCCATGACATTCGAGTTGAGCTGGGCCTGTCCGGTCAAATATTTCACGACATATTGTTGTGCTTGTTCAAGAGATATATGCATCGATTGCGCTGTTGACTGAATGGTTGACTGCAATGTGCTCATAAATGACGGATCAGCCGTATTTGTCTGATCGGCCATTGATGCATAGTGGAATGTCGTGCGATTTGTATAAATCGTCGTGATCAAGCTCGTTCCGATCGAACCGCTGATTTGGCGAAGCGTATTCGACATCGCCGTTCCGTGGCTGTTTAAATGCTGCGGAAGCTGGTTCATGCCGGCAGTCATGATCGGCATCATCAACATGGACATCCCAAACGCCCGAATCGCATAGATCAACACGATATGCATATACGGTGTATCGATCGTAAGCGTCGTAAATTCGTAGGTCGTCACAACAGTGATCAATAATCCGACAATCGCCAGCGGCCTTGGGCCGACTTTATCAAATAAAATTCCTGAGATCGGCGACATCACAAGCATGACGAGTGCGCCCGGCAGCATCAGAAGCCCCGACTGAAGCGCTGTAAAGCCGACTAGGTTTTGCAAATAAATCGGAATCAGGAACATTCCGGCATACAAAGCAACTGTAATGATGGCGTTGATCACGCTTGACAGTGAGAACATATCGTATTTGAACACTCTGAAGTCAAGCATCGGCTCTTTCGATTTCAACTGCTGGATGATAAAAGCGGCAATGCCGATCACACCGATCACAACTGTGGAAAGTACGAGCGGATCATCCCAGCCGTCTGATCCGGCTTCACTCACACCATACAGCAACGCCGCAAATCCGACAATTGAAAGAATCGCGCCTGCTGTGTCCAATTTGATTTTTTTAGGTTCCGTCATATTTTTAAATAGGAAAAAACCGAAAATGATGACGATCACACCAACCGGCACAAGACCGTAAAACATGATTCGCCAGCTGTAGTTTTCAATGACCCAGCCGGATAGCGTCGGACCGACAGCAGGAGCAAACATCATCGCAAGCCCGAAGATTCCCATCCCTTTCCCGCGGCTTTCCGGAGGAAAGATAAAGAGAATCGTAGTCATGACCAAAGGCTGAAGTATGCCCCCGCCGACTGCCTGAATGAGGCGTCCGGTTAACATTGTCGAGAAATTAGGCGCAATTCCGCATATCAGCGTTCCGGCCGTAAACAGCAGCATCGCCGTTAAAAACAGGCTCCGTCCGCCGAACCGCATAATCAGGAAGGCTGATAAAGGAATCAAAACGCCGTTGACAAGCATATATCCGGTTGTCAGCCATTGAATCGTTGTGGCGCTCACATTGAACTCTGTCATGAGATGAGGCATCGCCACATTCAGTAGCGTTTGGTTTAAAATGGCCAGAAACAAGCCGCCCATTAAAATGATGAGCAGTGACATATTTCCTTTTTTCTGAGAAGCCACTGATGACATCCTCCTTTCGCTCGTTTTTATTTCCCCCGGTTATTTTGAAATTTTCACGGATGCGTTCATTCCCGGCAGCACTTTATCAGACGGGTTTTTGATTGAAATTTTCACAGGTACTTTCTGCGTCACTTTCGTGTAGTTTCCGCTTGAATTGCTTTGAGAAAGCAAGTCAAATGTTGAGTTTGTCGCATAGCCGATTTCTTCGACATTTCCTTCAAATGTAGTGTCTGAATCACCGTCAACGACGATATCGACTTTGTCCCCTTTTTCGATGTCTTTCAGGTCGTTTTCTTCAATGTTAGCTGTAATGTACAGATGATCCATGTCGATTGTTTTCGCAAGCGTTTGACCGGCTTGTACGATCTGGCCTTCTTTCGCTTCGTTTTTCACAATCGTTCCGTCCATGATCGACTTCACGTCAACCGTTTGTTCCCCTTTGATTTTCGCTGCTTTTTCGTCCTTTGAAACTTTTGATCCTTCTTTCAAATCCCAATCTGCGAGCTTCCCTGAAGCAGGCGCCGTAATGTCGGCCATCTCACCGGCCACGTGTGCTTCGTCGGTTTTCACATAGCTGATGCTGTCATAATAGAAATACGCACCTCCTGCTAAGATGGCAAGCACGATGATGAGTCCGATAATGTTCGTCGCAATTAAACGTCCTTTGCTCATGTTTATTTCTCCTTTCATATCCTTTTATTTTGGATGAAGCCGGTTTGCTCGGCTCCCTCGGGTTTTGTTTTTCCTATTTCCTGCCCAGCAACTTGCGGGACGTGTACTGAAAAAGTTGTTCAAAACTGAGCAAGAAAGATCGGAAGCGGTAAATTTGTTTTTACCTCTGTACAACAAAATAAATAGTTAACAAGATTAAATATTAGTTAAAGTAATAAAGAATGTCAATAACCTTGCACTTAAAATTTTGATTTAAATATTTTCCAAACAAAAAACCTCCGGGAGCGGAGGTTTCATTCGCGTGTTTTCATGTATATTGATGCCGTTCTTCATTGCTGAAGAAGCTCTTCAGAGCCTGAAAAACATCGGCTTTCTGTTTCAGCACATAATACTTGAATTTTTCATTTTTAATATTTTTGTAGGCTGACATTAATGTTGAATGTCTGTTGTACTGGTTGACTTCGCCATAGCAAAATATATTCGCTTTTTCCATAATCTCTCCGACAAGCTTAACGCACCGAGCATTGTCGGATGTCAAATTATCGCCGTCCGAAAAATGAAACGGATAAATGTTATAGCGTGTCGGATGGTATTTGTCTTCGATCAGTTCGAGGGATTTGCGGTATACAGATGAACAAATCGTGCCCCCGCTTTCCCCTTTCGAAAAGAAATCTTCTTCTGATACCACTTTGGCTTCAGTATGATGGGCGATAAACTCGATATCGACCGTTTCATACTTTGTCCGTAAAAAACGTGTCATCCAAAAGAAAAAGCTTCGCGCCATATATTTTTCCCAAACGCCCATTGATCCGCTCGTATCCATCATTGCGAGCACAACGGCTTTTGATTCCGGCTTGACGGAGTCATTCCACGTTTTAAATTTTAAATCTTCGGGGTAGATCGGGTAAAATGAAGGTTTTCCCGTCATTGCATTTCGCTTAAAAGCGCTGAGCATCGTTCTTTTCTTATCGATATTACCGGTCAAACCCGTTTTGCGGATATCGTTGAACTCAATATCTTCGACAACGATATCATCGCGTTCTTTCTGTTCTAAATTCGGCAGTTCCATTTCGCTGAAGAGCGCCTCTTCCAAATCGATGAGCGAAACTTCCGCTTCATAATAATCTTCGCCGGCCTGATCGCCCGCTCCCTGGCCTTTGCCGGCGCCCCGTTTATCCGAACCGTCCCTTGCGACGATATCTCCGACCTCGCTGTCGCCGTCTCCCTGGCCGGCATGTTTATTTTTATCATAGTTATAGCGGATTTTATACTCATCTAACGATCGAATCGGAATTTTGACAACATCTTTACCGTTGGACATAATAATGCTTTCTTCTGTAATCAGGTCAGGCAGATTGTTTTTGATCGCGTCCTGCACCTTTTTCTGGTGACGCTGTTGGTCATCATACCCTTTTCGGTGGAGGGACCAGTCTTCCTGAGAAATAATAAAATGGCCATTGTCTTTATGGGACATGAATTCCCCTCCTTATTAATAATCCCCTTAAATGGCTTCGGTTTATAGCCCTGCGGATGCAAGTCTAAAAATGGTTATTGTTATCTTATGCAGATCCAAATAACTTTTGACAAACAATTTTGAAAATGGGACAAAAGGACCCGCCCTTCTCCGGACGGGTCTTCAAGTTACCGGTTTAATAAACTTCCTACATATTTTAAGAGTTCGTTTGCACTTGTCGAGTTATAGCCGTGCTCATCAATGAGACGGGCGACGACCTCGTTGATTTTCTTGAGCTGCTGTTCGTCCGGCGTTTTTGTCGATGTCGTGATTTTGACAACATCTTTCAAGTCTGCAAACAGCTTTTTCTGAATGGCTTCTCTGAGCCGCTCATGCGAATTATAATCAAACCGTTTCCCTTTTCTTGCATAGGCAGAAATACGAATAAGAATTTCTTCGCGGAATGCCTTTTTCGCATTTTCGGAAATGCCGATTTGTTCTTCGATTGACCTCATCAGCTTTTCATCCGGGTTCATTTCTTCTCCCGTCAGCGGATCGCGAAGCTTAATTTTATTGCAGTATGCTTCGACATTATCAAGATAATTGTCCATCAGCGTTTTCGCAGATTCCTCATAAGAGTACACAAACGCTTTTTGGACTTCTTTCTTCGCCATTTCGTCGTATTCTTTTCTGGCGGCGGAAATAAAGTTCAAATAACGCTCGCGGTCTTCTGCCGAAATCGACGGATGCTGGCTAAGCCCTTCTTTTAAAGAACGGAGGACATCGAGCGCATTGATCGATTCCATGTTTTTGCGGATGATCGTCGACGAGATCCGGTTGATGACATAGCGCGGATCGATTCCGCTCATTCCTTCGTCAGTGTATTCTTTTTTCAAATCCTCGACATCGACAGAATTGTAGCCTTCAACACTCTCTCCGTCATACAGCCTCATTTTTTTGACAAGATCAATGTCTGACCGCTTCGGCTCTTTCAGCCTCGTCAAAATCGAAAACATCGCAGCCACTTTTAGCGTGTGCGGCGCAATATGAACATCAGACACATCGCTTTCAGCAATCATTTTTTCATAAATTCTTTCTTCTTCTGATACTTTTAAATTATATGGAATCGGCATGACGATAATCCGCGAATGGAGCGCTTCGTTTTTCTTATTGGATATAAATGAACGGTATTCGGTTTCATTCGTGTGGGCTACGATCAATTCATCCGCTGAGATGAGCGCGAACCGGCCCGCCTTGAAATTCCCTTCCTGTGTAAGCGATAAAAGATGCCAGAGGAATTTTTCATCGCATTTCAGCATCTCCTGAAATTCCATCATTCCTCTGTTCGCTTTGTTTAATTCTCCGTCGAACCGGTATGCGCGCGGATCGGATTCCGATCCGTATTCGGCAATCGTCGAAAAATCAATGCTTCCCGTCAGATCAGCGATATCCTGCGATTTAGGGTCCGACGGACTGAACGTACCGATCCCCGTCCGTTTATCCTCTGAAAAAAAGATTCTTTCAACCTTCACGTCTTCTATTCTTCCGCCGTATTCCTGTTCCAGCCTCATCATGTTCAACGGGGACAGGTTGCCTTGAATACGGATGCCGTATTCATTGTAAAAATCGTCCCGCAGATGCTGAGGAATTAGATGAAGCGGATCTTCGTGCATTGGACAGCCCTGAATGGCGTAGACAGCCCCTTCATCTGTAAGAGAGTATGCTTCAAGCCCCCTTTTCAGCATGGTGACCAAAGTCGACTTTCCCCCGCTGACAGGCCCCATCAAAAGCAGGATTCTTTTTCTGACATCAAGGCGCTTCGCGGCCGGATGAAAGTATTCTTCAACAAGGCGTTCCAAAGGCTCTTCAAGACCAAACAGCTCTTTGTCAAAGAAGCTGTATACTTTTTTCCCGTCTTTCTCTTCAATGCCGCTGTCTTTAATCATATTGTAAACGCGGGAATGAGCAGATTGCGCGACAGTCGGATTTTCCTTTACGATTTCTAAATATTCAGCGAAGGTTCCTTCCCATTGCAGACGCTGCTCTTCCTCTCTATACTGTTCAATCTTTTTTAATATATCCATAAGAACCTCCTATATGATGATAAATGCAAGGTGCCAAGTGAATCACTGTTACATTCAATCTATGCGGAGATGTCCCTTTAGATGCTTTTCATATAAAAAATGAAATGTACTTTCCTCGAATTGACAAGGATGGAGCAAACCATTCATAATAAGAGCAGAAAAGTTCCGTCCGCAAGTGCTCCTGCGGTACGGCTGACCGCATCGGTGCAGATGACAACAAGGGAATAAGGATGAGGGGGGATTTTAATGAGAACGTTGATCATGATGGGGGTCATCCTCGCGTTCCTCGTATCCATTTTTACTGCCGGATACGAAAGCAAACCCGGCAAATAAAATTTAAAAGAAAAAGGATGGCTCACGTTTGAAGCCATCCTTTTTCCGTAACATAACACTGTTTTACTCCTGTTGATCTTCATTCACTTCAGACTTAGGAGATACCCGGTAGCTGCTTTTGTATTCAACTTTCTCAATCCTGCATCCGGGTCCTATATACACGCGGTTTCCCCTGACCATGCGGGCCTTCGTGTTTTCCAAGTAAATATCGTCTCCTTCAATTGTCCCTGCCGAGAGAAAACCTCCGTTTCTCTTAAACAAGAGCCCGCGTTTTTTGACGACCTTAATATGCGTGCCGCCGATATCACCAATCGAACTGTTTCCGAACTTTAAGCCGATGTCAATCGCGCCGGCGTTCAGCAGACCCTTTACATCGAGGCTCCCCGTCAGTGTAAAATCCTCTGCCTCACAATCGCCTCTTACGTTCAGCGCGCCTTTGACATCGCACGTTTCAGCCGCCATATTTCCCCCGATATTGATGATGCCTTTTACGGCTGCATCGCTGATGTCGGCGTCCTCAGAAACATCCGCCGTCCCGTACACTCTGGCTTTGTCGGCTTTCAGCCTCCCCCTGATCTCTGTTTCCCCGTGTACACTAAAGCTTTTGATTGTCGCATCGCCTGACAGTTCGCTTGTACCGTGTGTACTGAATTTTTCACATTCAATGTTTCCTGTGATCGTTCCTTCACCTCTGATGAGAACATGATGGAATGATCCGCCTCCGGCATTTCCGGAGCCGTGTATTTTCAAGTCGTGTTTCTTCATGTCCTATCCCTCCGCTAGATTTTCCTTTTCTCTCCGACTTTTGCCGTTTCCGCCACTTGGATATCTTCCTTATACTCAATCAGGCCGATGTCGCAATTTTCGCCGATGATAACCGAATTGCCGCGGACAACTTTCGCGGCCGTATTGGCGAGTTCGATTTGATCCCCTTCAATCAGCTCGGCAGACAGCCTTGGAGGAGAAATAAGCGGCGTTAAAAACGAGAACAGTTTCGATTGATGGGCTGTGCAGACAATCCTCCGGCAGCCGATTTCTTTCACTTTACTTTCACCGCCGTGAACCTTAATCTCAATTTGTTCCGCGTTTAAAAGCCCGTCGATTGTAAAATAGCCTTCCGCAGTAAAATGTTCCACTTCGCAGTCTTTGCCGATCGACGTTTTTCCGCGAACGATTGCTTCGTCGCCTTTCACATGTCCGCTAATACCGGCATAGCCTAAGATTTTAAGCTGTTCTACTTCGACATCGCCATCCACCTTTGCAGAACCGTCGATTCTGACCTTGGAAGCTGCGATTGCGCCGTTTAGTTTGGCATGGCCGCTGATTCTCAGCTCATCCGCTTTCACATCTCCGTTTACAGTTCCGGTGCCGCTGCAGCTGAACCTTTCGCAGTCAATATCGCCGTTAATCGTTCCTTTGCCGTTTAATTCAACCGTTTGATACGTACCTCCGCCTGAACTGCCAAATCCGTTTATCAATAAATTCTCCATCTTTGATCCTCCATTTACATGAATTTTGTTTTCAATTCTTCGCTGCTCGCTGCCAGATTAATGTCAGCGGCGACCTTGACTCCTTTTTCCAACACGATGCTGCCCTCGGTGATCAGACATGTTGCAACGCCGAGCTTCCGAAGCACAATGAGCCTCCCTTTGTTCTCCGCCTCGTGCGACATGATGACATCCAGCACCATTTTTCCTTCATCCAGACTGATGTCGCCGGATTGGAGCAGGCCTTCCAGCACGTAAGCCGCGAGCGCTTCTGTCAGATGAAATGGATCATCGCGCTTTCCGGTGCATTCTTCAAAAAACGTCATGACCGATTGTGAAACGATGCCTTTTTCAAGCAGTTCCCCGCGGCTCGCGCTAAGTTCGGTCAGACCGGGCGAGAACATTTCCGCCATTTCATCAAGGGAAAGATTTTCTTTCATGCTTTGAATGGTTTCAATTCTTTTTAAAATGTCTTCCTTCGGAAAAAACGTTTCTTGTCCGGTGAACGTCGACTTCCGGATAAACCACTCTTCCGGTATTAAATTTTTCCGTTTCCATCTGTAGAGCTGCCCGTACGAGATCGAAGTCAAATCCAGCAGCTCTTTTTTTGAAATTAAATCATCCTGAACCATCTGTTTCAGCTCCTTTACACACATTGTAACATAACACTGTTACATTAGAAAGTAAAAAAAGAAGCCCCTGTTAAAAAGGGGCTCTTTCCCTGATGAAGCTTAAGTCAAATCTCTGTAATTCTGCTGGCGAAGCGCCTCATACACGAGGATTGCTGCAGTATTTGATAAGTTCAGTGATCTGACATGCTCTGTCATCGGCAGACGCAGACAGCGATCCATGTTTTGTTCGATCAGCTCTTTCGGCAAGCCGTTCGTCTCTCTGCCGAAGACAAAGAAGTAATCTTCGTTTTGATCTGAATAATCAAATGAAGTGTGCGGTTTTTGACCGAATTTTGTAATGAAGAAAAAACGGCCGTCAGGATGGGCATTAAACAATTTGTCCAATGAGTCGTGGTAGACGACATTGACGAATTCCCAATAATCAAGACCTGCCCGCTTGAGCATTTTATCGTCGGTTGAAAAGCCGAGCGGTCTGATTAAATGAAGCGTTGTATCTGTTGCTGCACAAGTCCGTGCGATATTTCCTGTGTTTGCAGGAATTTCTGGTTGATATAGTACGACATGCAATGCCAAAAGTATTCACCTCTGTTTTTCTGATCCGCTGTTTATTATACCACTCATTACGATTTTGTCGTATCATCTGATATATGAAAAAACGCATATCGAATCGATGAAGTATAAGCAGGCGAATCCTCATAAGACCAGTACCTCATCCGGCAGTCGTGCGTTTGCGCGTTCACCAGCGGCATATTGCTTTTATCCTTTGCCGTCACAAGAGCCACGTGGTCAAATCTTCCGTCACCGTTAAAATCATAGCAGATGACATCGCCTTCGATCAGCTCTTTCGCGGCCCGCTTTTGCACCGCTCGGAGGCCGGCTTTTGACTGCTTCAAAAAGGTTCTGAGCGAATGAGCGACAGTCCAGCTGTAACTCCAGGAATGGTTTTGCATCCACCAGCCTTTGCCTCTGTTCGGATAGCCGCGCATCGGCGCATCTCCAGCCCTTATGCACTGGGAAATAAAGTTTGTGCAATTGTCTTCAAAGTTTTTGTAAGCGGGATTTCGTTTATTCCAGTACGTTTCCGCATAGCGCACCGCGGCCAGCCGGTCATAGCGGAACGCCCTTCCCAGCAATTCGCGCATCTCATCATCGCCGCTTTCAGGCTCAGGATAAGACTGTGCGGCCGGACGCGGACGCGGGGTCTCGGAGTCTTTGATGACCATCTGATCGTACAAAAGGGCGTTTCTGTCTTCCATATGTTCTTCCATATACATATCATCCCCGTCTTTGCACAAGTATGCGGTATGGGTTTGATAGTTCACATGTGACGCGCCGTCTTCATCAAGCCAAAGCTCTTTTACAGCTGCTTTTATATTGGCCTTCACGATCTGCACGCCGCGCTTTTGAAAAAGCCTCCGCTTCCGTTCAATGACTTCAAAACCCCCGGCATCCCGCCAGTTTGTTTCATCATTGCCGTTGATTAAGTAATGAAGTCTGGCTTTCAGGAGCTGCTCGATGATCTGTTTCAAGGGCTACACCACCATATGTTTGTTAATTCATTTCTCATCATTAAACATATGTCAGGACAGCCCTCAATTAGTCGCACTCGTTTCTTTTAAAAGACCGATGCCTTTTTGGATTTCAGCTTTTGCTTCTTCATCCTGCTCGTGCGCGAGCGCGCGCTCCAATTCACCCATCACATCCGCTCCTCCGCCGATCTTTCCGACCGCCCATGCGGCGGTTCCCCTGATGACCGGCCGCGGATCTTTGTGCATCAGCTCAATCAATTCAGGGAGAGCGTCCGTTTCTTTAAAATGGGCAAGTGCGATAATCGCATTTCTCTGAATCGGCTTTTTGCCTCTCCATGAGCCGGCCACGTGGCCGAATTTTTCTTTGAATTCGCGATTCGACATTGTCAGAAGCGGTTTTAAAAGCGGCTTGGCAATCTCAGGGTCCGGCTCCATTTCAGGATGCAGGTGAAAATCGACCCCTTTATTTTTCGGGCATACCATCTGGCACGTATCACAGCCGTAGATCCTGTTCCCGATTTTCGTACGAAACTCGTCGGGCAGAAAACCTTTTGTCTGCGTCTGAAAAGCGATGCAGCGCTGGGAGTTGAGCTGCCCGGGGTTGACGAGCGCGCCGGTCGGGCATGCCTCGATACATTTGTTGCATGAGCCGCATTGATCTTCGATTCTCTCATCAGGCTCGAACGGAATATTCGTAATCATTTCCGCCAAGTAAACGTAAGATCCGAATTCAGGCGTAATGATCATGCAGTTCTTTCCGCTCCAGCCGATGCCCGCTCGCTCTGCGACAGCTCTGTCCGACAGCTCTCCGGTGTCAACCATCGATTTCGTTCTGATATCGCTGCGCTGCGCTTTCAAAAATTCTTCCAGCTGATCAAGCTTTTCCCGCAGGACATGATGATAATCCTTTCCCCAGGAAGCTCTGCAAAAGATGCCCCTCCGTTCGCCTTTCTTGCTTCTCGGCGCATCTTTCATTTTTGAAGGGTAAGCAAGAGCGATGGCGATGATCGATTTCGCCTTCGGCAAAAGCAGGTCCGGGTTCGTCCGCTTTTCAAGATCGGGTTCTTCAAAGCCTGATTCATAGCCGAGGGCCCGGTTCTCAATCAATCGTTCTTTTAATGTTTCAAATGTATCTGCACTGGCGAACCGGATTTTATCGATGCCGATTTCCTGTGCGAATTCGATGACATCCTGTTTCAGTTTTTTCACATCCATCGTGCAGAGCCTCCTTTCTTTGTTTTCGTTTTCGCTCTCTGTATAATAGAGTGTACCATGACACGGGAGATGAATTTAAATTGGAACTTCGTTTGCAAATCGCGCCTGCTATTTTAAACCGCATTCCTTCATTTAAGGTTGGCGCTGTGTTATATCAAAATATTGAGATCACCGGCTCCCCGCAAATGCTCAAAGGCCGGCTCCGCCTTTTTCAGGAATCGCTGTTTTTTGACTATGCCGATCGCAGTCCCGAAGATGAATCGGCCGTTAAAGAATGGCATGATGCCTTCCGTGAGCTGAACCCGTCTTATTCAGGACGGGAAAGCGGACTCGAACGGATGCTGAAAGATATCAAAGAACAACGCTTTGTTGAGCCGGAAAATTCAGCGATTGATCTGAGCCGTTTTTTCTCCCTCAAATATTTGATACCGGTTCATATATATGATGCCCGGAAATTAAACGGTCCGATCAAAATCGAACCCGGAAGTCCTGGCGAGATCATCACGTTCTCCGATGATGCTGGAGCATTCGGCACGATCACCGGAAACCTCAGCCTTCATCATGCAGGAACGGATACAAAAGATGCCTTGCAGCTCGTCTTTTTCAGGCCCTCATTATCTATAGAAGAATCCCGCCGCCTGCTCGAGTCTTTAACAAAAATGTTCGAACAAATTCACGGCGGCGAACATATCTCAACCGTCTTTCCTTAAAAACCTGTTCTTAAAGAGAGCAGGTTTTTTACGATGATTTCATACATGAAAAAACGCAATGCTTCGTTTAATCTAAGAAACGAAACACTGCGTTATAAACAGTATGTATGGAGCGGGTGATGGGAATCGAACCCACGACATCAGCTTGGAAGGCTGAGGTTTTACCACTAAACTACACCCGCATATGATCTCTAAAAACAACATCATCGTTTTGACTTTTATTATGTTACACGTTTATTAAAATTTCGTCAAGGGTATATTAAAAATTTGTCGAAAAAAAGCCGCCGATATGAACATCGGCAGCTTTTTTCCGGACATTGACAGATTACCAGCTGGATTTCTTCACACCTGGTACCTGGCCTTTATATGCTAACTCTCTGAACGCGATCCGCGACATTTTAAACTTTCTCATATATCCTCTCGGCCTTCCGGTCACTTCGCAGCGGTTATGCAGCCTTGATGGCGCCGAGTCGCGCGGAAGCTTGCTCAAAGCTCTGTAATCGCCTTTTTCTTTTAGTTCTTTTCTGAGTTCCGCATATTGTTCAACAAGCTTTTGGCGCTTTTTTTCTTTAGCAATTTTTGATTTCTTGGCCACTCTGAGTATCCTCCTTCTCAATAAAGCGTAATGATTACGATTTAAATTTATCACAACCCGTCTTCCGATGCAAATAAAAAAAGCCTGCTCAAGTAGCAAGCTCTTTTAAGATTCACCCTTTTTTTTCTGATAAATTGATGAAATCGCGGCCGTTATCATAAAAATGCCGATAAACAGCCCGATCATAATGAAGAAAAAGTTGGGCTTCACCTGGAATGAAAAAGCCGATTCGCTCTCCATGACAAACGACAAACTGTTAAACAGGATATCGTTGCTCGTTTGATTTGAAAAAAGATGATAAAACAAAAGCGCAGCCGCAAGCATCGGAAATGCGAGAAAGCTTGAGAAACTGGCAAAGATTAGCCCCTGCTTTAAAGAGTTTGTATTCATGATGATTTACCTCCAATTCCTCTGATCATCAGCTGTTTCATAATCGACTTTCCGTCACCCATAAACGGAAGCAGATACATCATATGCAGAGCATAAGTGGAAAAGAACAGAAGCATGCCGACCGAGACCGCGTTTTCCTGAAGAAAAAAGATCGTAAACAGCACGCCGGCTATTCCGAGCGCCCCTGGTATAAGCGGCCCCAACGCCGTAATCCAAATCGACTTTTTATCATACGGCGATATGACAGGCCTGATAAATTTGACGGACATCATATCAGCCGCTAAAAACCCTTGAGGCCCGTTTTTTCCGACAAATTTCCGGTGCGCGATGCCGTGCACCACTTCATGAAGCGCTGTGCCGGTGATCAACCCGAAATAGATGACGGAAAAATAAGCGGCAATGCTGATGATTGAACCGTCCGGAACGAAAATGTAAGCCGAAAGCGACAGCATCAAAAAGACGAGCCAGAAAACAATAATTTTCTTAGAAATCACATGAAGAAATTTCATGTACAAAAACAGAAATGAATCAGAATCGCTTGAGAACCTTTCCTTGTAGCGAATATGGTACTGGCCGAAAAACTGATAGAGAAAACCGAGGAACGACGGGCGTTTGCCGTACTTCCAATTGATTAAATAATTGCGGTTGAGCCCTGTCAGCAATTGGTGCAAATCCTTTAGCAACACCTCTTCACTGACGCGAAAGACGCCGGCAAGATCCCCGGCTATCTCCAGTTCGTCTTTTTTTCCGTCGACTTCTTTCAGCATTTGATAGGCTGTCGGATTGATGGGAAAATCCGCATCAAGATCGCGATCTGAAATATGCTTCCGATCCAGCTTCACATGCTCTGGAAAATAGGGGATTTTTTTGATTCCGACCAGTGCTTTCAACATCCTAATGATCATAATGGTACCTCCATTTAAACCCTCCGTATAACAGCAGGATCAGCAGTAATTCGAGACACGGTATGAAAAACAGCAGCGCTTCGCCCGTGACTTTATCGACCGCATAATTCACGATGAAAAACAACGGGATCATAAAGATGAGGAGCATTCCGAAAGAGAAGATCCCCATATAAGGGTTGTTGCGGTCAAGCGGAAAAATAATGCCCGCTAAATAGAACATCGCAATCGCGTTTAACAGCACGGCAATCGTCTTGACAAAGACCGCAAAGCTCTCCGGAAAAGTCCACGTCAACACGGAAAACAAGCAGAGTTGAATGAGACCAAGCGCACACAGCCCGAGATACTTTGACCACAAAACCGTTGTGATTTTCAAGTGCATCGCCTTGTACACCTGCATCATCCGCAGATCATTCCCATATGAATTGAAGGCGATGATGCCTGTCAAGCCTCCAAGCACCAAATAGCTCTCCCCGGTAAATCCGAACTGAAATTTGTATTTTAAAAAACATAGAGCCAAAAGTAAAAAAATGAAGTTTAAAATATTTTCTTCATTTCTGGCCTGTGATTTTATTTCTTTTACCGCCAAAGACAGCGGTTTTGACGACGGGATTTTAATAAATGAAAACAGTTTGGATGATTTTTTTTCAGTGAGGATCGGCACAACATTCAGCGACATAAACGAAGCAGTTACTGCGGCTGCCAAGATCAGCACCACCAGTATGATTCCGGCGCCTGCCGACTGACCGTTCAGCACGAGAAACAGCGGCGCTGCAAAATACGTCAGATTATAATCAAAGGTTGAATAAGCGTTCTGAATCTTCCCCATATCAAAAGAGGTGAATCCGTAAATAACAGCTAATACGACAAGAACAAACATTGAAAAAAATTTTTGCAGCGGAAAACCGAATTTCAAGATCACCATATACACCAGGTTATAAACAAGGTTGAGAAGCGAAAAGAAAAAAATGATCTGCACAAAAAGCAGGGCAAAAAACGTAAAAGCAAACCAAAAGCCTACACCGCTGGCGACAAAATTCGGAATCAGCAGAATAGACATGATAAACAGGACAAGGAATGAAACCGCACCGGCAAACGGAATAAAATATCCGAGACTCCTCTCGAAAGCCGTCAGCGGGAACCAGCTCAACTGCATGGAGAAGCTGTTCTGTTCAGGCGTCCTTACTTTAAATAAAATGAAGAAAACAAACGTAAAAATCGAGACGTTCATAAACATTGAAATCACGAACAACCCGAGTGAGCGAATTTCTCCATTCAGAAAAGCGCTTAAAAACATTCCCGTAAAGCTGTAGCCAATGATGCTCCCCATCGCAACCGCCAAAATTAAAAAAAGGGCGGCGATCATTTTTTTGGTGCCGGTATTTAAGAGCTTGCCCATTTCCTTCTGCCACATTTTCAGCATCATTTTAGAAATTTCGAATGATTTGATCAAAATGCGCACCCCTATCACTCAGCATCGAAGCTTTCAAGAATACTTCTTCAAGCGAATTACTGTTGTATTTAGCCTTTAATTCTTTGACTTCTCCTTCATCCATTTTGACGCCTTTGGAAATAATCGCAATTTTATCGCACAATTCTTCCGCAGAAAGCATGTCATGAGTCGCAAGCAGTATCGACCCTTGTGTGGCCGCATAGCGCTTCATCAGCTTTTTCGTATTGATGACCGCTTCTATATCGAGCCCGCGAAACGGCTCATCCATAATGACAAATTCGCTCTCCAGCATAAAAGCAGCGATCAGCTGCGTCTTTTTTTTCATTCCGTGTGAGTACGTTTCAATCGGCTCCTGCAAAGCCTCTTTCATATCGAAAAGCTCAATTAATTGTCTCCGCTTTTCATTTGATGTACAATTATACATAGAAGAAACAAAATCCAAATATTCGGCAGCTGAAAGGGCATCAGGCAAAAGCAGTTCATCGGGAACATACGCCAGCTTTTGCTTGAATTCCGCCGTCGTGTTCGGCAGGTCATCCAAAAGAATGGTTCCTTCGCCAGGCGTAATGATTCCTAAAATGGAATTAATGATCGACGTCTTTCCTGAACCGTTCGGACCCGCTATCGCGACAATCTGATTTTTTTCAATCTTTATTTGAAACCCGCTAACGGCAGTCACATTGTTTTTATATGTTTTAGATAGGTTATCTATAATAAACATAATGCCTCCAGGGTATGATTAATGTCAGGAAGAGCTTAACCGTCCCCCACAGACGGTTAAGCCTCATCAAATATGTCTCTTGTTGTGAACAGATACTTTAAGTATGGCTATTTCCTACATTCAATGTTGACTTTCAAACCGCTGACCCATTGGACGGATCCTGTGAAGCTGCCGTTTCCGTTAACTACACACCATACAGCGGCGCCAAGAACAACAGTTGCGCCAAGTGCCAAAAGCACTGCAACAAACACCAAGAACCAAGCCTGATCTTCGATCGACGGATTGACAGAATAGTCAACCTGAGGTGCTGCGTATGTCATTTTTCCCCCTCCTTTCTATCAAGTAACCAAAGAGTAACATATCCAAAATCATACTGAAATCTATGAAATTTCCTATTTCATAAACACTACGTTCCAACTATTTATTTAAGGATCTCGCGGTTTTTCAATCTAATGGCCCACGCTTTTCGGCTTGGCAGAGAAGATGAAAGCCCCGTTTCCACTTTATGATGTCTTTATAATCTTTTTGTCTTATTTCTCCTCCTTCTTTCTCTCTCATTTTTTCTTTTTATAAATCTCGTGTCTTTCAAGGATGTTAAGAAAAAAGAACCAGCTAATAAGACCCTCATTCTCCTGAAATCCGAACCCCAAAATACCCTCAAAGTCCCTTTTTTCAAAAAGTGAGATAATTCTATTTTCTCTATTCCATTTCTGTTAATTTTATGTATAAATTTAAATGTTACAGTTAATAACCTGCCGATCCTAGATCAAAAGATGTTGATTACATTGTAAAATCAAGTTAACATTATGTCAAACCCATTTAACAATATGTCAAATATACTATATAAACGAAGAATTGCAGGTGGTAGGATGAACAACAGGGTTAGAGAATTGAGAGCAAGGTACGGGTATTCACAGGAAGCCCTTGCAAACGCGATCGGAGTTACAAGGCAGACAGTTGCGGCCATTGAAAAAGGCAATTACATCCCGTCGCTTCTTTTGGCTTTGAAAATTTGCGAGGAATTTCAATTAAAAATGGAAGACGTATTTTGGTTAGAGGGAGGCAAACACGAATGAATATGATCACACGGACTTTCTTTCACATCCTTCTGTTCGGACTCGCATGCTGGACGTTTATAACCTTTTTTCACACATCGGAACAAATCGCCAAAAGCTTGAAAACAAACGCTTCAGAGCTCCATTTTGTTTTTAATCTGATTCCCATCCTTCTCTTTGGGCTCGTCCTTTCGATTTACACATACTTGGAGAAAAAAAGCGGTTCACGCAAGCAGCGCTTTATGCTCGTCCCTGACGAATTTAAAGAACAGGATGAAAGAGAACAGATGATTACCGCAAAAGCATGCAGGACATCTTATATCGTGCTGTATGTGGCGATGCCAGTCGCAGCGCTCCTATTGATCTTTTATCCGTTTTTCCAAGTCAGGCTCCCGTATTTTCCGATCATCGTCATCTTTGTGCTGATCATTATTCAGCATCTTTCGTATATGTTTTCATTTTATAAAAACAGATAAAAAACTCCAAAATGTCTGGAGTTTTTTATTTAAATCGTTCTTTCCTTTTGCCTCGTCGGAAAATGGTCATTTCCGATGACTTCGCCTGACGCTTTTCTTTGAAGTTTCGGGCGAAACGGAAGGAGCGGAAAGACCTTTTCGGCAAAATGGTACGCTTCTTCAAGATGAGGATAACCTGAGAAGATAAAGGATTCGATGCCGAGGTCAGCATATTCTTTTATCCGGCTGGCCACTGTTTCCGGATCACCGACGAGCGCTGTCCCCGCTCCGCCCCTGACCAGTCCGATGCCCGCCCAAAGATTCGGGCTGATCTCAAGATCGGTTCTGTTTCCCTGATGAAGCTGGACCATCCTCTTTTGCCCTGATGAATCCGTCCGTTTCATCGCGTTTTGGGCTGCGGCAATCGTTTCATCATCCAAGTGGCTGATCAGTCTATTTGCCGCTTGCCACGCCTCTTGTTCTGTCTCTCTGACGATCACGTGCAGTCTGATTCCAAACCGGACGGTTCTCCCTTCTTTTTCAGCCTGTCTTTTGACAGATTGGATTTTTTCTTTGACGAGATGGGGCGGCTCTCCCCATGTTAAATAGACATCTGCGTGTTTGGCGGCGGTCTCCTGCCCGGCCTTTGACGAGCCCCCAAAATAGATCGGCGGATGAGGGTGTTGGGCGGGCGGAAAGAGTAAGCGGCCGTTTTCGGTCTTCAAGTGTTTCCCCGAATAGCTGACAGTCTCGCCTTTTAAAAGCGACCGCCAGATGTCGAGAAACTCATTTGTCGCTTCATACCGTTCATCATGGCTGATAAACAGGCCGTCGCCGGCTAATTCATACGGATCACCGCCGGCGACCACATTGATGAGGAGCCTGCCCTCTGCAAGCCGGTCGAATGTCGAAGCCATCCGCGCCGCAACCGACGGCTGCATCAAACCCGGTCTTACAGCGACTAAAAACTTCAGATTTTTCGTGACTGACGCCAGAGCGGCGGCGGTAATCCACGGATCTTCGCACGATCTTCCCGTCGGAAGAAGAATCCCTGTATACCCCAGCCTGTCAGCCGCCTGCGCTACCTGCTGAAAATAGGTGTGATCTGCAGCTCTTCCTCCCGTGTTTGTACCGAGATAACGTCCGTCGCCATGAGTAGGAATAAACCATAAAATGTCCAAAAAGATCTCCCCTTTACTTTTGGTTTCCTTGATAGCTGTTTCTCCAGCCAAGGCACTTTTTTTCCAGAATTCTGACGAATGAATCCGTCAGCTTGCCGACGGCTGCGAAAATCAAAATCCCGACAAACACCTTATCGGTTTGTGAAAACTGTCTGGCATCCATAATCATATAGCCGACTCCGGCGCTTGATCCCATCAGCTCGGCAACAACAAGGCCCAGCCACGAAACACCGAGCGACAGGCGGATGCCTAAGAGGATGCTTGGGAGCGATGCGGGAAGAATCAGCTTTGTCACCTGCTTCAGCCAATGGAACTCCAATACTCTCGCCACATCGAACAGTTTCGAATCGACGCCCCTGATCCCTGAAAATGTGTTGATATATACCGGGAAGAAGGCGCCGAGCGCGATCAAGAGCACCTTTGACAGCTCATCGAAACCGAACCATAAAATAAACAGCGGTGTGACGGCGAGATGCGGAACGGTTCTCAGCATTTGCAGAGAGGGATCGAGATAATCCTCGGCGATTTTTGAAAACCCGATCACTAGCCCCAGCAGGAGCCCGAGTCCGGCCCCCAGGCAAAAGCCGAGTGCGGCGCGCTGAATGCTGATGCCTAAATGAGTAAAAAGCTCTCCTGATACGGTAAGATCCCGACATGTAATCAATATATCTAAAGGAGCTGGAAGCACGGTTTTTGATATGAGCTCAAATGACCCGACAAGCTGCCATAATAAAATCAATATCACAGGTAATACAATTCCCTTCCCCCATGCCAGCCGAAAAGCGGCCGGTCTCAGTTTTGCGCCTGCTTTCGGCTGGATCGAGGGGGTGCTTGATGAAACAGCCCTCATTTGTCATCTCCTCCTTTCAGCGCTTTTTTAATAAATGAATTGTCAACCACTTCTTTTACATCAATCTCTTTGTTAATCGCTTTTAATTTGAATTGAAAATCGGCAGTCTCCTGCTGCGTTTCAATAATGCGGTCTGTGATCGGCTCATTTAACGGTTCGGTGTTATTCAGCACGTTTTCAACGACCTTTTTGTCGAGATTTTTAATTTTCGCATACGCTTCAACCGCTTCTTTCTTATGGTTTTTATGCCATTTCACGGCCTTGTTATACACCTTCAGAAAACGGATCACCTCATCAGGATACTTCTCGGCAAATTCGCTTCGTACAAGCGTAAAACCAGGGGAATACTTGTCGATTTGTTCCCCGTCAACCAATATTGCCGCGTCACTTTTGATCGTTTTAAGGGACAAAAACGGCTCCCAAATCGACCATGCATCAATCGCGCCGCTGTCAAATGCCGGTATGGCTTCGTCAGGCTGAAGCTGAATGATGTTGACGTCTGTTGGCTCCAGACCTGCTTTATCGATCACTTTATACAGAAAATCGAACCCGCTGCTGCCTTTTGCCACCGCCACCTTCTTTCCTTTCAAATCTTTTATGTCATCGATGCCGCTCCCTTTCTTCACAAGAATGCCGTTCGCCTTTAAACCGTCTTGCGAAAGACCGATTTCTTTAAAATCAATGCCGGCCGCCTGCCCTGCGATCACCGGTGAATTTCCGACTTGGGAAAAATCAAGCTTACCTGCGGCAAGACCTTCAAACTGCGGCGGACCGCTTTGAAACTCTGTCCATTTCACTTGAATCCCTTCTTTTGCGAATTCTTTTTCAAACCAGCCTTTTTCTTTCGCAAGGAGCAACGGGCTTAAGCTTTGCTGCACTCCGATGTTGATCTCTTTTAAATCTCCGCCCCCTCCGCTTGATTGGGCTGCTGAACAGCCCGCAAGAAGCATCAGGCAGCCCAGCATATACAACGGCCATTTTTTCACGTTTTTCCGCTCCTTTCTGCTCAAATCCCTGAACCTTCCTGAAAGCTGAATGTTTCCGTTGTCTCGAATTCTTTCAGCACTTTTTGTCTGATTGATTGAAAAACGGGCGATGTTCTGCTGCGCGGAAATGGCAGATCGACCGGAATCAGCTTATGGATTCTCCCCGGCTTTGCGGTAAGAATCGCGACCCGCTCAGCTAAATACACCGACTCGTCAATATCGTGCGTCACGAGGATCATCGTCATCTTCTTTTCTCGCCAAATGTCTGTCAGTACATCCTGCAGATGCTTTCTCGTAAAGGCGTCCAAGGCGCCGAAGGGTTCATCAAGCAGCAAAATTTCAGGCTCCCTGAGCAAAGCCCTGGCAATCGCGACCCGCTGCGACATACCTCCGGACAGCTCGCGCGGATACTGTTTCTCCGCGCCTTTCAGCCGCACCGTTTCAATCAATTCATCGACTTTTTTTCGCACCGCTGGTTCTTTCAGGCTTAAATCTGCGGCGATATTTTGCTCAACCGTCAGCCATGGAAAAAGCCGATGCTCTTGAAAGATGAAGCCTTGCTGAATCCCCGGGCCCTTGATTTCTCTTCCGTTCATGCTGATTAGCCCTTCATAATCCCCGTCAAGACCGGCAGCGATTTTTAAGAGCGTGCTTTTCCCGCACCCGCTTGGACCGATGACAGTCAGAAATTCGCCGTTTTCGACCGTCAGTTTCACGTCTTGAAGCACGCTTGTTTTAAGGCTGCCGTTTCCAAATGCTTTTTCATTTACACGAATTGATAAAGACATCTTGTTCCCCTTTCTTTTCTAAACTGAAAATAAAAAACTCTTATCCCAATTGAGATAAGAGCCTTCGGTTGACCGATCAGCGCTGATGGAATTTTCCGAAATATTAAACAACATACTAATTCATATTATTCCGACCTGTCAACCCCATATTATAAAAAAACAGATGAAAGGTTCCCCTTTCATCTGCAGTATTGCCCGTTTTTAACTGTAAATGCTGCCGCCTGCTTTTTTAAATTCCTTCGCCTTCTCTTCCAATCCTTTTTGAATAGCCTTTTCTTCATCAAGGTCGTTTTCCTTGGCATAGTCGCGAATATCCTGGGAAATTCTCATACTGCAAAATTTAGGCCCGCACATTGAACAAAAGTGTGCCGTTTTGGCGCCTTCCGCCGGAAGGGTTTCATCATGGTATTCAAGCGCTCTTTCCGGATCGAGCGACAAATTGAACTGGTCCCGCCAGCGGAATTCAAAGCGCGCCTTGGAAAGCGCGTCATCGCGGATTTGCGCGCCGGGGTGCCCTTTGGCAAGGTCAGCCGCATGGGCCGCGATTTTGTATGTTATGACGCCTTCGCGGACATCGTCTTTGTTCGGCAGTCCCAAATGCTCCTTCGGCGTCACATAGCAAAGCATGGCCGTGCCGTACCAGCCGATCATCGCCGCTCCGATTGCCGATGTAATATGATCGTAGCCCGGTGCAATATCGGTCGTCAGCGGGCCGAGCGTGTAAAACGGCGCCTCTTTGCAAATTTCCATCTGCTTGTCGACATTCTCTTTAATTTTATGCATCGGCACGTGTCCCGGTCCTTCGATCATCACTTGAACATCATGCTTCCAGGCGATTTCCGTCAGCTCGCCGAGCGTCTCCAATTCGGCAAATTGGGCCTCATCATTCGCATCCGCAATCGAGCCGGGCCGAAGGCCGTCCCCGAGCGAAAATGCGATATCGTATGTTTTCATAATCTCGCAAATCTCTTCAAAATGCGTGTACAGAAAGCTTTCCTCATGATGAGCCAAACACCATTGCGCCATAATTGCCCCGCCGCGGGATACGATTCCAGTGACGCGCTTTGCCGTCAGCGGCACATACCGAAGAAGGACGCCGGCATGAATCGTAAAATAATCAACGCCTTGCTCAGCCTGCTCGATTAATGTATCGCGGTAAATCTCCCAAGTGAGATCTTCCGCGACGCCGTTTACTTTTTCAAGCGCCTGATAAATCGGCACGGTTCCTACAGGAACTGGACAATTGCGGATGATCCACTCCCTCGTTGTATGAATATCTTTACCTGTGGACAAGTCCATCATCGTATCGGCGCCCCAGCGAATGGCCCATGTCATTTTTTCCACTTCTTCTTCAATCGAAGAGGTGACAGCGGAATTGCCGATGTTGGCATTGATTTTGACGTGGAAGTTTCGGCCGATAATCATCGGTTCGCTTTCCGGATGGTTGATGTTTGACGGAATAATCGCCCGTCCGCTTGCTACTTCATCACGAACAAATTCAGGAGATACGTGCTCTCGGATCGCGATAAATTCCATCTCGGGCGTAATGATCCCCTTTCTTGCGTAATGCAGCTGCGTGACATTTTGACCTTTTTTCGCGCGCAGCGGTTTTCGTTTCAATCCTGGATAGCTGTGGCTCGCTTTCTCTTTGCTTTTATAGCCGTTATCCTCCGGTCTGATTTCTCTGCCTTCATATTCTTCGGTATCGCCGCGCTCCCTGATCCAGGTCGCCCGCAAAGGTTTCAGCCCTTTAAGAATATCAACCTCCGCATTCGCGTCCGTATAAGGACCGCTTGTGTCGTAAACGCGGACAGGCTGATTTTCTTCGGCGCCAAACGAACCCGTCGTCGGACTTAGCGAAATTTCTCTCATCGGCACTTGAATGTCAGGCCGCGCCCCTTCGACATACACTTTGCGGCTCCCTGAAAAACTTGACATGATCGAGATGTTTTTTTGCTGTACTGACTCCTGTTTCATGTAAAAACCCTTCCCCTCTAAAAAATTGATCAGGACGAAACTCCGGAACAGCACCAGCACAAAAAAACCAGGCTCATATGATGAACCTGGTTTTACAGTCAGTAAAATCACTGGAAGACAGACGGACCATACCCATTCCCCATCTTCTCCCGAATCCTTTTTACTTCCCCACGCTGGTACGAACCAGATCAGGTCCAAAGGGTTAAGAAACACGTGTTTCTCTCTCAGCCCGCATTCGGGCACCCCTAGTAAAGCTATTCAATTCATTTTTTATCGTAACACACCGATTTGGCAAGTGAAAAGGATGGAAAAATATATGAATCTTTTTAACTATAAAAGGGACCTTAGCGGCGCACCCAATGATTATAAATTGCGACGAAGCACATCGAGTATATGTTTCAAATCCGCCGCCTCAATTTGGCCAGGTGCGGATGCTTTTTTAGCTGCGCCGAACGTCACGGCCGAGCCAAATACCTCTCCGGCGAGCCGGCTGATCAAGCCTTTTCCGGCCATCGACATCGTGATAATCGGCCGCTTCGCATACCGCTCATGCATCATATGAGTCGCCTCAAGCAACACCAGCACATCTCCCGGTGTTTCAGGCATCACCGCGATCTTAGGGAAATCGGCGCCAAGATCCTGGGCTTTTCGGAGACGGGAAACGATCTCTTCCGCTCTCGGCGTCTTCCCGAAATCGTGGTTGGATATAATGACAAAGACATGTTGCATATGAGCCGCTTGAACCAGTTTTTCCACATAATGCTCTTCATTGAACAGCTCGACATCAATCACATCTGCCAGCCCTGTTTTGACTACGGCATGATTCAAGGCAAAGTAAAATTCCTTACCGACTTCTTTTTCGCCGCCTTCCTCCGCGCTGCGAAATGTAAATATCAACGGGATATCCTTTAAGATCTCCCGGATGTCAGCCAATACCTCTTTCACTTTGTCAACGTCTTCGACATCTTCAAAAAAATCCGCCCGCCATTCGGCAAGATCCGGATTAATGGATAGAAGAAAAGCAGCTTCTTCTTTCAATTGTTCATGCGTTTTTCCGATGAGCGGCACGCAAATTTTCGGGGCTCCTTCTCCGATGGCCACCCCTCGTATCTTCACCGTATTCACCAACGGCCTCACTCCTGTTCTCTATATTACAAGGGTCTTTGCATTAACGGTACCGAAGATTGACCGTAAGCACAAGCAGAAATTAAGAAAGAACGCTAAACGCTTCAAGCACTCATATACCAACATGAGATCACCTTTCGAAAGCTTGCTTGTTTAAAAATGAATCTACTATTCCTTGCAGAATATGACTCATTTCTTCAGGAGTTTCCTTCCGGCCTCTCTCAAACCATTTTGAAAGGATGTTCCAAAAGCCCCCTGCGCTGAATGAAAGCCCGTACTCCAAGTCGATTTTGCTTTTAAAATGAAAGGTTTCTTCTTTAAATTTTTTATGAAGATCCGGTAGAAGTTCATTATATTTCTCAACAATCAAATAAAACAAATGGTTCTGATAAAGGGCTTGTAAAAAATCGGCATGTCGGCTCCAAAAGTTGAAGTATGCATGTCCAAGACTGGATAAGTCAATATGTTTTTCCTGAACAATGTAATTGGAATACTCACTGCAAAGCTGCTCAAAATAGCGGTCTAATATATCTTTTTTTGAATGGAAATGCCGATAAAATGTTCTTCTGTCAAGCTGCGCTTTTTCCGCTATTTCTGTAATGGTAATGTCTGAAAAGCTTTTTTCCTTCATAAGCTCCAACAATGATAGCGTCAGCCAGCTTTTAGATTGCTGAGCTGTTTTTGAGGGCATTTGCTTCATATTCTCGCTCCTGTCGCACTTTTTATGGCAATGTAGCACTTTTCGTTGCCTTATTGACTTTGTTCTCTATGAAATGTCACAATTGTGGCACATAAGAGGGGGAATGTAAATGGAAAACATGCAATTTATCGCTTGGATGCTGCCGATCTTATTTATACTGCATGATTTTGAAGAGATGGTGATGGTCGAGGCATGGGGCAAAAGATATCGAAACGAACTGAAACAACTGAAAAAAGCTCCATTCGGACATGCCAAAACCGCTTCTTTTGTTTGCGCTGTGCTCGAAGAATTTATTCTAGCTGTTGGTGTAACTGTCATCAGTATTTATTTTAATCAATATATCGTCTGGTTTGGTTTCTTTTTTGCTTTTACTGTTCATTTCCTTTTTCACATCGTCCTGTGGTTGAAATTTAAACATTATGTACCCGGCATATTAACATCGATCTTTATGCTGCCATTTTGTTGCTATCTGCTAACCGCTGCCGCAGAGATAGAAAAATTCAGTTTTCCTGCAATGATCTTATCAGCCATAACCGGAACACTTATCGTCTTTTTTAACCTTAAGTTTCTGCATAAAAAAATGGGAAGGATTCAAGAAAGGCTGGAAGCATATGGCCGCCCATGAAAAGCAGGCACTTGCGGAAACTTCCGGCTTGTTTAAAGAGTCCTGTTTCTTTTAACAGCACCTTTGACTAAAAGTTTCTTTCTCAGTGATAAGCTGACTTCTTAACGGCTGTTCTACCTTCGCGTACTCCAATATATTTCGGAGTTCCCGATAGGCTGAAGGCCTAAAAGGACTTCCTTCTCAGCCCCTTCAGGCAAATATTAAAGACCGCCTACCTGGATATCGTCGTTCCCGTGACGGGTCCCAAGGTGCTGAAGGCCCGGTCAAAGCGCCGCGGCGCTGTCTCGAGCGGACCGGCAGGAAGCCGTGCAATCAGCCATCCTGTCACGAGAAGTTAGATGGACATTTTGAATATAGATTCACAGGACAATTAGTCGACAAACAACTCGAAACAGTAAAAGTGGGACAATTTTTAATAGAACTGGATACTGATTGTAATTTTATTCACATGAATTAACGATTTAGATATGTACAGAAAAATTCAAAAGAAGTTTTTTAAACTCGTTAACATACCTAGATTGAAGAATTTTACTTGGAGAATGATTAGAATAATTAATATGATTAATAAAATCAAACCCTTTTTCATCATATTTTCTAATTTCTTCACTCTTTAATGTAGTTGTAAATATTACTTGAGCATTCAACTTGTGAAATAAATCTAAAATAATTTTTTCTTTTTCAGTCGATAAATCTTCTGCTCGGAATGAATCGACAACAATTGGATAACCATGATTTAATGTTTTGGCTAGAGAATAAACTTTTACTAAATGATAGATAGTTTGTTCACTACCAGAATAAACTTCTGTTTTTTTAGTGAAAATGCTATCGAACTCTAAATTACCCGAAGAATCTATTAATTTATAATTTTCATTCATGCTACTTAGAATAGCATTTAATAGGTTATGTTGTTGCTCCTTAACAACTTCTTTGCTATTTGAAGCTTCTTTCATTTGATTTTCTAATTGTTTTATATTATCTTCGATGGAATTTAATTTGTTTTCAGCATCTGAAACACTATACACATCATCTTTATATGCAACCAAAGATTCCAAAGAGATTTCTTCAACAGATAATAATTCTTTAAGTTTAGCTTGTTCACTATTAATTAATAAAGTTATACGCTCAACTTCTTCGTCATAACCATTAATTTTATTGTTAATTGATTCTATTATTTGTTTTCTTATTTCCGGAGTTGATACATCAAAAGAATACATTTGCTGAGGAGAAGCTTTATAGCCAATATGATTGGACCCACAGTCTAAACAAACTAACTCACCTGATTCTAAATTTCTATTTAAAGAATTTAACTCTTTAATTGTTATTTCACATTTTAATTTTCTATTTATATTTTTATTACGATCTTTATTTAATTCCGTTAATTTATCTTTAACTTTTTCAATTTTTCCAAGATGATTTTTAAAATTAAGCCTGTCATTAACGCTGCTTAAATATGAAATAGGCTTCTTCTGGGATTTCAAAATTTTTGATTGTTGAAGTATAAGTTTTTTCTCATCTTTTAAATTCGCAATGTTCTGTTTTATGTTGTTAGTGCTATCAAAATCCACAATACTATTCTTTATTCCAGCTATAGAATAAAGCATATTTTTAAAATCCTCTTTATTATACAATCCTTTATTAGCAATATTAGAAGTATCTTTTTTATCTTGCCCTACAAAAAAAACTTGCAAGTAAAGTTCAGGGTCAACTATTCGTGTGAAATTATTTTTTGTTATTATAGGCAAAGGGAATATATTTTTATGCCAATATCGCTTCAATTCCGATACATTTTCAAATAGCAACAATGACTCATTAAATTGAACAAAAAATAGATCTTTGTTTCTACAGATTTTATAAATAATATTATTATAAAAAAATTCAACAACATAATAATACTTAGTGTAATTGAAGGTTGAAGGGAATACAGGATTATTACCAAGTGCGTACATCATTCCCTGAATCAAAATAGTCTTCCCTCGATTGTTATCATCACTAGAAATAATATTCATTTTCTCAGAAAATCTATCTTCAATAAATGCTTCTTGCTCATTGCCAATAGCAACTTTTTTAATTAACATTATTCAATACCATCCTTAATTAAAGAAATAAAATACTTTAATGAAATCACATCAAAATCGTAACATTGTTCCACTATGTCGTGATCTAATTTATCATAAAGCACATTTACATTGTCCACAGGATTCTGAATTATTATTGTATAAGTGTTTTCAAATAGTCTCCAAAAAGTATTAGCATTATTTTTATTAAATAATGCTCTAGATAATGCTAATTGGCTTTCTAAAATCACATCTTTTTTCCTTTCATCTGGGACACTATTTAAAATAAGATAGAATGGCAAAGGAGGTCCTTTCTCAAAAGGATCTCTGTTAATAATTCGTGAAATTGTTAATAATCTAATCTCGCCAGCAGTTAAATGCCTAGAATAACTTAATGCTTCATGTGTAGTTTCAATTGTGATATTTTCCACGACGCCGGAATTTTTTTTACTTGCTTGTTTATCTCTAATCTCATTAAAAATAGCGTTTAACACTTCTTCATCAGGAATTAACTTTGTATGGGTTTTTATAATGGATTTCACATATTCATGGGGCTTTTTATCATCAACAACAAATTGAACTTTACTCAAAAATTCATCTAGCTCTTTATCGGTAATGTTCGTATTGTCTATGTAACTTTTATCATTACACTCTTCTAACAACCCCTGTTTCATCTTTTTAAGTGCTGTCGGATGAATGTTTTGAATATCAAAAATATTTTTAGTTTGATCAATTCTTACAGTAGGTGAAGTTCCACCTAAAAATAATACAAAGCAATTGAAATTAAAGTCACTTCTATAATTTTTAAATAGAGTAACTAGTTCTTTCCCTATTGCTTTAGGGGAAGAATTTTTTGCACCTTTCGATTGTATATCCCACATTTTTTTGCCCGTTCTATTTATTCCTGTTAAATCATTAAAAAAATCCACAACATAATAATAGACATCCGGACTATCTGCTCTAAAATTCATTAAATATAAAAGCGCCTTTGTTTCATATTCAGCACCAGATGGTCTAAGTTTCTCAGAAGACTTGATCGTATAAGGCATAGATAAAATCCCCTCATAAGTATAATAATTCTATTATAATACTTATATCGACACGTTTATAGGTCTCTTTGAAAGTAAAAAAAGAACCCTTATATATCGAGGGTTCTCAGGCTGTCGAGAAAATCTCGACAGCCTTTTTTTCTTAAATTATCCATTTTTTCATTTTATAATAAAGAAAAGGATTGAAAAGGACGGTGTCATTCTAATGTTCTACACAAGGAATTCTTCACAAAACGAAGCCGAATTTGTACTGCTTGACCAACTTGTTGAAGAGGATCACCTGCTCCATAAAATTGACAAGTACATAGATTTCTCATTTATCATTAAAAAAGTAAAGCCTTACTACAGTGAAAATAATGGTCGCCCCTCACTCGATCCATTGATTTTATTCAAAATGATGTTTATCGGATACCTGTACGGTATCCGTTCAGAAAGGCAGCTCGAGAAAGAGATTTACTACAATATGGCCTACAGATGGTTTTTAGGATTAAATATCAACGATCCAGTTCCTCATCATTCAACCATCAGTTGGAATAGACGCACCCGGTTTAAAGATACAACCATTTTTCAAGACATTTTTGATGAGATTGTTCTTCAGGCCATCAATCACGATATGGTAGGAGGACGTGTCCTTTTCACCGATTCAACCCATCTCAAAGCCAATGCCAACAAGCATAAATATACGAGGAAAACGATTGAACAGGATACACAAAACTATATAAAGGACTTGGATGAAGCCGTTCAGGAAGATCGGGAAGCACACGGAAAAAAGTCCTTAAAAGCCAAAGAGGAGGTGAAAGCTGAAAAAAACATTCGGCAAAGCACCACTGATCCAGAAAGCGGCTATCTTTACCGTGAAAATAAACCTGAAGGTTTTTTCTAGATCACCGAACAACGGATATGAAATACAATATCATCACCGATGCCTACGTAACGCCTGGTAATGTTCATGATTCTGCACCTTATCTTGACAGATTAAATTACCAAATCGCACAATTGATACCGGTGGTCGGGGTCGAACCGACACTCCCGAAGGAACACGATTTTGAGTCGTGCGATTCTATCGGAAAGCCCTAGCCCGCGGTATATTCGATATAATAAGCCATTACGGTCTAGCATAGCGTTAAATTCGTATTTTGATATAACTATAGCGCAGCATTCAAGTTACCAAGGCGGCTGAAATCATAAAAAAGACGGCTGTAATAGCCGTCCTCTTACTGTTGTATTTTTGTTTTATGAGCCCGCTCCTCTTGAGGCAAGTAATGTTACTGAGTCTGCTGTTTGGATATTTTCTGCGAGGAAGTCTGCTGCGCTGGTTAAAACGAGTCCAAGCGATGTAGTAAGGAAAGCAGTTACAATAAGTTTTTTCATTTAAAGAACCTCCTTTCCTGTTAGTTTACTTGATTTTATTGCTTTTTCCAAGAAGTATGTGGAATATTTGTAATTATTTAATGAGCTGTAGACGTTGGCCACATCCTCAGCAAGCGCCTCAATGTCTACGTAAGCCTCCCTCTCCTCGAGCATTTCGATAAACTCTTTTACTTGCGGTACACCCTCGAGGGGAGCGCTATAGCATATATTTAAAATCGAGAATTTGAGCGAAAAGTTGATATTATTCGTTTTCTGAGCAAACTCAAAACCAAGATGAACCCACTTAAGCGCCTTATCAACCTCACCTATCTTATAAGTCGACCTAGCTGACTCGTATATGCACTGCATGTACATAATAGGCGCATTTTTTTCGATGTCATCCGTTTTAAATGAGAGGTCGAAATACTCGAGTGCTTTTTCGTGCTTGTCCTCTTGAATTTTTAAAAAGCCGAGATCATAGTAGACAGCCGCCAGCAGATGATTATCGCCCATCTTGATCAGTCTTTCTGCGCAACTATTAAGCATATTTTCAGCTCTTGTTAAACGTCCGTCGTCTATATAATTGAGTGCGAGCAGGCACCGTACAGTTTATCGACTGTGTCTTATATTCTTCATAAGCCCTATAGATGCTCTTCGCGATTGAAAGATGATGAAAAGAAAGTAGAGTTGTTTTCGTAAAATAATAGAGATTTCCAAGCTTATAATGAAACTCGGCCTTTTCGATTTCATCTTCGACATTATCGAGCTGCCGCTCGGCAACTCTAAAACAATTAAGCGCTTTAGAGTAGTTGCTCCTCGCACTTTCATACATTCCTTTAAAGAGAAAGTGATAGTATCTTAACAAACCGTCTGTCTTCGCCTTATCCTCAGCAATAGGCGGAAGCTGCGGCTCCCCCGCGACGTCTTCCATTAATACTCTGAACCTGTAATCAAGTAGATTAAAGTAAAGAAAAACGTCCTGATCTTCTTCCATTACGTTTAAAAGGCCTTTTATTCTGTCCCTAAGTTCTACGGCATTTGAGACATCTCTCTTTTTTATGTGAACATACCACTGATTGATGAGATTGGCTACGTTCACAGAGGCTACTGTTTTCATTGTCAAACCTCCCACACTTTACTGCCTCTATCGCTATGAGAACATTTTACAGAAAGTTACCAATCTTTGCAAAGGAATTTGTATAAATAATTTACTTTTCGTCCTATAAATGGCTAATAAAAAGTAAGGGCATGCTAATTAACTGTGCGAATACCGCCCGATAGAAGTTACGGCCAAACTTATCCGCCCTCTTCTCGAATGTTTCTTATTTCAATGACAGGCTTTCTATCGAGAGTAATAAACAGCGCGTCTGTCTCAACATACCCTCGGATAGAAATGTACTTTTTAAGTTGCTTCATCATTGCGGATGTAATCGGAACAATTCTTTCTTGATTCCCTTTTGCATTTCTTTCGTGTATGACTGATTCTTCGATTTTTACATCTTTTAAATTTATGCTTACGAACTCATTCGTCCGAATACCCGTCTCCAATAGAAGCAACATCATCGTATAGTCTCGAATACCTGTGAATGTTCTAAGATTTGGCTGGCTTAAAAGTTGCTTCCGCCTGAACGTAGCGATGATCTGCTTCCGGTCTTTAAGGGTCATGCCGGACACTTAGCTGCCGATAGATTTGGTGCTCTCCTGAATTAGACAATCTCGTTTCGCAGTCCAGTAACGTTAACCAGAGTAAATACAAGAGATTAGAAAACAAATGGGCTAAAGCGATATCTGAAAAGAAAAAAGTAGCCGTTAATGTTAAAATTAATTATGATGGGAACAATCCTAGACCAAAGAGTTTTGACATAAAATACAGTATAGATGGTAACTTGAAGAAAGTAACTTTAGAGAACTAGGAGTGGTTATATGACTAAAACATTTGAAGATTATTTATCTGAATTACAAACAGATATGGTCGCCATTTGTCTTGAGTATGTCGAAAATCAGGCTGATGCCATTTATATTTATTGCTCATATGAACCTGAAATGTATTCCTTTGATGTATTTTATAAAATAAATGGTAAGTTGGTTTACAAGCACAAACTTAACGACGCGGTAAAAGAGAATGAAAAATACGATACATCGGAAAATCGTCAAGAGGCTGTTTTAGATATCGGGTTAAAAAATTTAAAGGAAATCCATAAGGTATGTACTGAATTTGGTCAGGAGATGCCTACAGAAATAAAGTTAATTTACAAGGTTAAACAAAACAGTTTGAAAGGCAATTACAGATATGATTTAGTTTATTCAAATGATGATGAACTGTTACCCGATGATATTTTTGACTCATGGTTTGAAGAAATGAAGAAGTTTGATGTAGAAAAGTAAGCTGTTTAGTATAGAATTAAATTATAAGCAGCAATCAATACCGATACTTGGAATAAAATTTAATTTATAGACGCCGATTTTGCGTCTTTTTTGGGATTGTAAAATAAACTGTGTGAGTAAAAGAGCGGACACAACTTTTACTTACACAGTTTATTTCAGGAGAATAAGATAGCATTATATGCTCCTCTGTCATCAACGAGGGGTCGCCAGATACATTTTTTGCTCCTGTAAGAGTTACTGCACCTTATTAAGCTCATTTCGATAATATCTCACGGTATGTTTTCACAGGTTCCGGAGCTCGCAGTTCTTAAGAGAAAATTCTTACGGCCTCGTTCCAAGATAAGGAACGCTCTTTCATCGTTTGGCAATACGATGATTAGTGATACCGGTGGTCGGGGTCGAACCGACACTCCCGAAGGAACACGATTTTGAGTCGTGCGCGTCTGCCAATTCCGCCACACCGGCATGTGTGTGATCAATGGTGCCGAGGGCCGGACTTGAACCGGCACGGTAGTCACCTACCGCAGGATTTTAAGTCCTGTGTGTCTGCCAATTCCACCACCCCGGCACGAGGCAAATAAGGCGACACCCGGATTCGAACCGGGGATAAAGGTTTTGCAGACCTCTGCCTTACCACTTGGCTATGCCGCCATCATTTTAAGAATTGGAGCGGAAGACGGGATTCGAACCCGCGACCCCCACCTTGGCAAGGTGGTGTTCTACCACTGAACTACTTCCGCATTTTAACTAATATTCATCTTATCATATGCAGGATGATAAAGAAAGATGAAAACTGGGCTAGCTGGATTCGAACCAGCGCATGACGGAGTCAAAGTCCGTTGCCTTACCGCTTGGCTATAGCCCAATATGAAGGGCGATTGATGGGAATCGAACCCACGAGTGCCAGAGCCACAATCTGGTGCGTTAACCACTTCGCCACAACCGCCATAAATTGTGAATTAAAATTGGCAGGGGCAGTAGGAATCGAACCCACACCGGAGGTTTTGGAGACCTCTGTTCTACCGTTAAACTATGCCCCTAAAAACATGGTGGAGGGGGACGGATTCGAACCGCCGAACCCTGAGGGAGCGGATTTACAGTCCGCCGCGTTTAGCCACTTCGCTACCCCTCCACAAACAGTGCCGGCCAGAGGACTTGAACCCCCAACCTACTGATTACAAGTCAGTTGCTCTACCAATTGAGCTAGACCGGCAAATGGTGGCTCGGGACGGAATCGAACCGCCGACACACGGATTTTCAGTCCGTTGCTCTACCAACTGAGCTACCGAGCCTTTATTTAAAATGGCGGTCCGGACGGGACTCGAACCCGCGACCTCCTGCGTGACAGGCAGGCATTCTAACCAACTGAACTACCGGACCATTTTAGTTGCACCCTTCGGGTATTTTTCATTTAATGAGTAATTTGGTTGCGGGGGCAGGATTTGAACCTGCGACCTTCGGGTTATGAGCCCGACGAGCTACCGAACTGCTCCACCCCGCGATAATATGATTTTCATAGAAATGGTGGAGGATGACGGGATCGAACCGCCGACCCTCTGCTTGTAAGGCAGATGCTCTCCCAGCTGAGCTAATCCTCCGCAGTACAGGACGTACAAGTGCATGCATTGCAACAGGATGTTGCGATCTTAGCATGCCTTTCTTCAAAAAGCTCTGGCATTCGCCTTCTGCTTTTTAACGTGCTGTCCAAAAAAGAATGGTGACCCGTACGGGATTCGAACCCGTGTTACCGCCGTGAAAGGGCGGTGTCTTAACCACTTGACCAACGGGCCAGATGTATTTAAAGTGGCGGAGAGCAAGGGATTCGAACCCTTGAGACGGCGTTGGCCGCCTACACGATTTCCAATCGTGCTCCTTCGACCACTCGGACAGCTCTCCAATAAATGGCTCCGCAGGCAGGATTCGAACCTGCGACCGATCGGTTAACAGCCGATAGCTCTACCACTGAGCTACTGCGGAA
>NZ_JASGCA010000016.1:0-80375 GCF_030449715.1 Bacillus sp. LB7 | reverse complement strand
GTGTTGAGACAGGGGTTTCCGTTCGTTCGGATTCATGCCGCAGCGCTTTTTCTTCAGCGAGTTCGCCACCTTCTGTCTTTTGCTCACGGCGGATTTCCGTTTCCTCAGACATATGCGGGACATCTTCAAATTCGGCCTGCCACGCCGGATTGCGGCTCTCGCTTTTAGTCAGCGGATGGCCGTTCTTTTCAGTTTGCAAGGAAGGTTCTTCTCGAACCGGCTGCTTATTTCCGGCAACCTTCTGCTCTTTTTCAATTTCTTCGTTAAACAGTGTGACACGCGCTTCCATTTGATTGTTTGCACAATATGTATAATTTTCCGGTTTGGCTCTTTTCTGCTCATGAAAGCCGTAAACCGGTGACGGGATAACGGACGGCCTAAAGGGTTTTTTCGCCGCTTTCTCTTCATGATGATAGGAATTGCCGGGTTTCGGCTGGGAAGCTGAATGCCGGCTTGCCGGGCGGCGGGTCCTTTGTTCGCGGCTGTCATCCTTTTCCCGCGGCCGCGAGTTTTGATCAGGTATAACCGGGAAGCGGAATTTCCCTTTTGGATATTCATATACGACTTTTGCGTCGGATATTTGCGGCATTTCTTCGTCTTTCTCTAAAGATGAATCCGCCTCAAACTCTTCTATGTGCTTTTTTTGTTTTTCATTATCTTCATCATCGCCTAAAAACAGGCTGAACATTTTATTAAACCAGCTCATGAATCATCACTCTCTAACTCCCTTAAATTTTTCGGGGACGGTTTTAAGTATACCACTGCTTCCCCACCCAGAAAAGGACAAGTCCTTCTCATGTGTCCGTCCTCCGAATAAAAAAGCCGCCAAGTTTATCTACCCAGCGGCTTCTTTTTTACATCTATTCGAAAGTTTTGTTCATTTTATGCCGTTAAAATGTAAAAGCTTCTCCTGCTATCCGGCTGTCATCAAGGACAAGAATGCCTTTTTCCTTCGGCGCGTCTGGGAGGTTCAGCTCCTTGGCAGAACAAATCATTCCGCTCGACGCCACTCCGCGAAGTTCCGCATCTTTAATGATCATACCGCTCGGCATCACGGCTCCGACTTTGGCTACGACGACTTTTTGACCGGCATCAACATTAGGAGCTCCGCAGACGATTTGCAGCGTTTCGCTCCCTACATTCACTTTGCAGACACTCAATTTATCGGCATTCGGATGCTTTTCTTTTTCTTCGACATATCCGACCACAAACTTCGGAGAAAGATCCACGGTCAGCTCATCTTTCAAACCGTTGCGGACCAGAATTTCATTCACATCCTGGACAAAGGATTCGGAAAGTGCAACAGCTCCGTTTTCCTCAATGCTCAAATATGAGGAAACATTAAAAATGTTATAGCCTGCTGTTTCCTTTGTGTCTTTATGAAAAATTTTCACGACGTCTCCGCAGCGCTCAAAAGCGATCTCTTCGCGCGGAATATCGTTCAATGAGATGAGCAGCGTATCGCCTACGCCTTCTGGATTATAAAATGCGTTCATGAGAAAAATTCCTTTCTATCATTTCTTTTTAGGGCGGTTTTTAGCCAGAATAAAGATCGGTTCAAGCTTTCCATCCTCATAAAGGAAAGAAAGCGCAGTGATCGGCACTGTGCCGTTTGCAAAAAAGCTCATCGACATTTGCCCGAGAATATCGTATCCGGCATTGTTGCGGATGTCGGCAATAATCAGCACATCCTGGTGCGGGATTGACACCGCCAGTGTCCCTTCCGCGCTTTTCTCATACTCAGCGAGAATCGATTCGTTCAACACCCTGCTGGCGTCATAGCCGTCATTTGCTCTGAAAAAGTAGAAGTGATTGCCGGCGACCGCGTCTTCTTTGACAACGGTTTGGAGCGAGCGAAGGTTAAAGGAAGCCGTTTCTCGAATCCTTTCCTTTGTCCAGCCCTCTTTTTCAAGCATTTTTGCGTCGATCAGCCGGTATGTGTTGCCAAGGTCGAGCGCGTAGTAAATTCGTGTTTCAGCCGTGTGGCCGTCAAAAACCAAGGGAACGCCCGCGCTGGACTTCTCGGGAAAGGAAGTCGAGCGGATGACGGGATAGATGAGACTTTCCCGCCCTTCCATTTCCTGCGACTGGCCTTTCATGGCATTGAGCGCTTCCTCAGTATAATAGACGACTTCGTCAATCGCATCATCTTTTTTCTGCTCCCATTTGGCGATGATCCCCGGGAGTTCGAGTGTAATGCCTTTCCCAGTGTTTTGATCCTCGATTCTCAAGGTGTCTTTTTCCCTGTCGAAATGAAAGGACCAGTTGTCATTTTGCAAACGTTTTTTTAATATATCGGAAAGTTTCCTTGACGTCATTTTCATAGGGGAACTCTCCTTTCGGCTACTTATTCAGTGAATCTGTTAAAAATTGCTCAATTTCCTCTTTCGTTTTCCGGTCTTTGCTGACAAAGCGGCTGATTTCGTTGCCTTCTTTAAATACGAGGAAGCTCGGAATTCCGAAAATGTCCCACTCCGCGCACGTATCAATAAATTTGTCGCGGTCAACATAATAGAATGTGAATTCCGGATAGTTCGCTTCAAGCTCAGGCAAGAACGGTTCTACAAAACGGCAGTCCGGACACCAGTCAGCCGAAAACATCAGCAAGGATAAATCGTCTTTCACAACTTTTTGCAGTTCTTCATTCGTCTCGATCGTTTTCATCACTCAACGCCTCCAATATATGTTCTTATCATCCATTCGGATCATACCAGACAACCGGCTTTATCGCCAGCCTTTTGCTGTCCGCCGGCTTTTTTAAAAGATGGACGATTCTTTATGTATCTTACCCGTTTTAAAAAGGGAAAATCTTAACGATCCGATCCTCTTTCATATCATAAGCATAATTTTTTTGCTTTATCAAGCCATTCTCGTTTAACATGGTAAGTAATAGGGTAAAAATATCCGTTAAGGCGCCTTGCGCCATGATCCCATGACAGTCAGGAGGAGCATGTATGGAATTTATCGTTTATCTTGCCGGAGAAATACATAGCAATTGGCGCGAAGAAGTGAAGGAAAAAGCAAAATCGCTCAAGCTGCCGATCACATTTGTCGGACCGATGGAACATCACGACCGCTCCGACAACATCGGTGAAGAAATTATGGGCAAGCAGGCTGATTCGATCGCGAAAGATGATGCAGCCTCGGATTTGAACAATTTTCGAACTTCTGTTTTAATGAACAAGGCGGATGTGGTCATCGCTCTTTTCGGGGAAAAATACAAGCAATGGAACACGGCGATGGATGCTTCATACGCGATTGCCAAAGGCAAGCCGCTGATCATCATCCGTCCTGAGTTACTCCATCATCCGTTAAAAGAACTGTCAAACAAAGCGAACATTACCGTAGAAACTGTCAATCAGGCGATTAAATCGTTGTCGTACGTATTTGAAAGCCGGTAACTGTATTATCAAAAAGAGACCCTGTGCGTAAAGCGGCACAGGGTCTCTTTGTTCAATCATTTCGCAAAATCGACTGTACAGCAGAGCTGTCGCAAGCTTTGACAAGCTTGAGCAGCAATTCTTTTGCAGCAAGGTAGTCATCAACGTGGATAATGGAAGCAGATGTATGGATATATCTTGAACAAATACCGATCACGGCCGAAGGAACGCCTTCATTTGAGATGTGAACACGGCCGGCATCGGTTCCTCCAGGGGAAACAAAATATTGATACGGGATGTCATGAGTCTCTGCCGTATCCAGCACAAAATTTCTCATTTCGCTGTGCGTCACCATCGTCCGGTCGAAAATCCTTAACAGCACTCCTTTGCCGAGCTGGCCAAATTGACTTTTGTCGCCGCTCGCATCGTTTGCCGGACTTGCATCAAGCGCGAAAAACAAGTCAGGTTGTATCATATTGGCCGCAGTTTGCGCGCCTCTTGTGCCGAGCTCTTCCTGGACGGTCGCGCCTGAGTAAAGCGTGTTCGGAAGTTCTTCTCCCTGCAGTTCTTTCAGCAATTCAATGCTGAGGCCGCAGCCGTAGCGGTTATCCCATGCTTTCGCCATGATCTTCTTTTCATTTGCCATCGGGGTAAACGGACAGATCGGCACGATTTGCTGGCCTGGTTTGACACCGATTCGTTCAGCATCTTCCCTGTCATCCGCACCAATATCAATTATCATGTTTTTGATATCCATCGGACGTCTCCTCTGCTCATCTGTCAAAAGATGAGGAGGCGTGCTCGCGATGACGCCGGGAATCGGTCCGTTGTCCGTATGGATTTCCACCCGCTGAGCCAATAAAACCTGGCTCCACCAGCCGCCCAGCGTTTGAAACCGGAGCAGTCCGCTGTCTGTGATTGATGTAACCATAAATCCCACTTCATCCATATGGCCGGCCACCATAATTTTCGGACTGCCTTCAGGTCCATGTTTAACGCCGAACACGCTTCCAAGTCTGTCCTGGATGATCTCATCAGCATATTTTTCAAGCTCTTTTTTCATGAAACGACGGACTAGATGTTCATTTCCCGGGGCGCCGGGGAGCTCCGTCAGCGTTTGAAAAAGCGTTCTCGTTTCCTGATTCATCTGTTTCCCTCTTTTCTTATGTATCTCTCTACATTTTACATAAGTGTGCGATGTGTTTCCAGAAGAGAGCCCATCCTTAACACGGACGGACATGTTCTGTATAATGAAAAAAACAAGCTTTGGAGGTGCTGAATAGATGAAACTGCGCCATTTTCTTCTTGGGGCCGGCATCGGCATTGCCGCGGCCGTTGTTGTCAAACAATATGTCATGCAGCCTTACATTTCTTCTGAAAAAGCGCTGCGCATCGTCAAATCCGCTTTTAAACAGAGAGGCCCGATCGACGGTTCATGGATATATACCGTTCCGGAAGCCTATACCGTAAACGGCGAAACCGTCATGGTGTACAAAACAGGCATTACACGTTCCGCTTTCGGAGAGCTTGAACAGTACGAAGTCATGGTTGATGCAAAAACAGGCATGATCGTAGATGTGATTGATACCGCAGCATAGCATCAAAAAAATGCGGCCATTTCAGGCCGCATTTTTTTATATGGCGCGAATCGGCCGGTAGACCGGATGCCACATCGCATCCTGCACCGCTTGAATCACATCGTCCGGCTCATTTTCTGCAACTCCGTCTTTTATGGCTGCTTTGATGACAGCCGTTGCCACTGTTGCGGAAACCGTTCGCAAATCCTCAACCTCCGGAAGGAGCGCGGCGCCGGGCCGGCCGGTATCAACCATGCCCGCGATCGCAGCTGCGCTGGCGTAAAACATGTTGTCCGTCATCAGCCTTGCTTTTGATACGAGCGTTCCGAGACCGAGACCGGGGAATACAAAGGCATTGTTCGCCTGGCCGATCGCATAACGGGTACCGTTGTAATCGACAGGTGCAAACGGGCTTCCTGTGGCGACGAGCGCCCGTCCTTCCGTCCATTTGATCAAATCTTCAGGTTTTGCTTCAGATAACGGTGTCGGATTGGACATCGGGAATATAGCCGGCCGTTTTACATGCTTCGCCATTTCTTTTACGATTTCTTCTGTAAATGCGCCCGATACAGTAGAGGTTCCAATCAAAATGGTAGGCTGCACTTGTTTTACCACCTCAAGCAGATCGATTGTATCCCCCGGGCCGTTCCGGCTGAAGTCTTTGACCTCGTCGGCAGGCCGCGCATACGGCTTTTGAATGTCCTGCAAGTCGTTCATATCATCTGTCAGCAAACCGTTCCGGTCAACACACCAAAAACGGCGGTATGATTCCTCTTCCGACACCCCCTCTTGAACGAGAGCGGCGCGAATTTGCTCTGCGTTGCCGATTCCGGCCGTCCCCGCTCCGAATATGACCACTTTATGATTCTTCAAGGGCATTTTCGATATTTTGACGGCCGCAAGCACCGCTGCGAGGGTTACTGCTCCTGTGCCTTGAATGTCGTCGTTAAAGGTGCAAATTTTGTCTTTGTATTTTTTCAAAATCTGACGGGCGTTTTGCGTTCCAAAATCTTCCCAATGCAGCAAAACGCCTGGAAACGTCTCGGTTGCGATTTGAACGTATTGATCAATAAACGATTCATAACGCTCGCCTCTTATTCTTGAATGCTGATTCCCGACATAAAGCGGATCATTGAGAAGCCTTTCCTGGTTCGTCCCCGCATCAATGATAACGGGAAGGACCCTGCTAGGATCGATGCCCGCAGCCGCAGTATAAACGGCAAGCTTTCCGATCGAAATGGCGATGCCTCCGACTCCCCAATCCCCGATTCCGAGAATTCCTTCAGCATCAGTGGCCACGATTAAATCGATCCGGCTTTTTTTAGCGGCCAGATTTTCAAATGCCGTTTTCATGCCTTCAGGGTCATGAACCGACAAAAACAGCCCCCGCGGCTTCCTGTATTCATGACTGTATTGCTGGATTGCCGTTCCGACAGTCGGGGTATATACAATCGGCAGCATTTCTGTCATATGGTCGTTCAGAAGCCTGTAGAACAGCACTTCATTTCGATCGTGAAGCGCCGTTAAATAGACGTTTTTGCTCAAGTCATCAGGCTGTGATTGGAACTGTTTATACGCCCGTTTTGCCTGTTCTTCAAGCGTCAGCACCTTGGGAGGAAGCAATCCTGTCAAGCCGAGGGCTTCCCTTTCCTCCGGAGGGAAGGCAACCCCTTTGTTCAGCAGGGGCGTCGCAAGGACTTCAAATCCTCTTAATTGCGTCTCGATCCCTTGTTCATTCAGTTTATTGTGGCTCACCCGGCGTCTTCCTTTCAAAAGTTAGTTATCCTTAGGATGGATAACAATAAAGCAAACCATTCACCAAAATAGCTTAGCGCCTTTCTCTTTTTACTGACTCTGCAATCTCGCCGTTTTCATCCCATTTTAATGCCCTGTAAATGGCGTCATGGTAAAAAATGTACCAGGCGTTTTTCTCGGCGGCTTTCGCCTGCCATGCTTGCTTCGCCGCAATCGATGTCATCGGATAATCGTCGTACGCCAGCACCCAGAGAGGATTCTGATGAGCGTGCGTCGGCATAATGTCAGCCATATGAAGGGCCGTTTCGCCGGCATCTTCGAGAACGATCACGGAATGGCCGTCGCTGTGGCCGCCTGTATGATGCATCGTGATTCCGGGCAAAACTTCAAGCTTCTCGTCGAAGGTCCTCACTTGATGCTGAACCGCTTCCCAGTTTTCTTTCCAATATGTATTTTGGGAGCGGATATTCGGATTTCTCATCTCTTCCCATTCGATCGCAGACGTGTAAATCGCTGCATTCGGAAACATGGAAACAAGGCTTTCTCCCTCATAGCGCGTCAATCCGCATGCATGGTCAAAGTGGAGATGTGTCATCAGAACGGCGTTGATATCTTCCGTTGAGAGCCCGAGTGCTTTTAACGAGTCAGCAATTGACGATTCTTCGGTGACCCCGTAATTTCGTTTCTGCTTATCCGTCAGTTTGCCGTGTCCGATACCGGAATCGATCAGCAAATTTGTGCCGTCTTTCTGAACCAGTATAGGATCTGTTCTAAGTTCGATTTGATTTTTCTCATTGGCGTCATACTTTTTAGACCAAAGTGGCTTGGGCACAACGCCGAACATAGCGCCTCCGTCCATGTGCGTGACGCCTCCGTTCAGCCATGTCAGCTTGATTCGTCCGATTGTTAAAGTTTCCATGTTCATCCCTCCTCCTCCTATCGTAGCAAAAAATGCAACCCGAATCAGCTTCATTTGAAAGCAAAAAAACAGACCGCCGGAAGCAGTCTGTTTTTTATGTTCGCCATTCAGCTTCGACTCTGTAGATCGGCTGGCCTTTAGCGGCGAATTTTTCTTCGTATTCGGTCATCACGTTTCCTTCAAAATCGCTTTGATGCAGATCAAGGCTGACGAACGTCAAAACGAGTCCGTATTCGGAAAAACTGGTAAGGGAGTACTCAAATAATCCGCGGTTATCGGTTTTGAAATGAATCGCTCCCTTGCCTCCGAGCACCCGCTCATACTTTTTCAAGAACGCTTGATTGGTCAGACGGCGCTTTGCATGGCGCTTTTTCGGCCACGGGTCGGAAAAATTCAAATAGACCCGGCCGACCTCCCCGTCTGCAAAAACGTCTGAAAGCATATTGGCATTAATGTTCAAAAGCTTTACATTCGGCGCCTCTGTCTGCTTTACTTTATCAACAGCGGTTACGATGACGCTTTTAAATAATTCGATTCCGATATAGTTTACATCCGGGTTTTGCAGGGCCATTCCTGAAATAAATTGCCCTTTTCCGGTTCCTACTTCAATGTGGATCGGGTTGTCATTTCCAAAAACGGAATGCCATTTCCCTTTGTATTGAGACGGCTCGCTGATCACAATATGAGAGTTTTCAGCCAGGTAGTCATCCGCCCAAGGCTTGTGACGCATACGCATGTACTTACACCTCTATCTGTTATATCGTCTTACAACATACCATGAAATGCGCGAATCCCGCAAGGCCTCTTCCAAAGCAAAAAAGACCGAAGATCGGCCTCCGGGTCTTTCGCGTATAAATTACAGCTTTCTGAACATTTTAATCCATATACTCCGAGAATGAAGGGAAGTGCCAATATTATGGGCTTAAATCAGCAAAATCAGATTCATCTATTAAAAGACATTCTCTCAGACCATCAGGCAGACTGCACCGGAACCGTCGCTGAGTGCGAACAGGTGGAGCGGATTATCAAGTCTTTAATGGCAAATACGAATCTTGACGCCGGCCTGAAAGGCGTTCTCGAAGACATTTATTTGTACAGCCAGAGGGGAAAATCGTCCGCTTCGATCAACAGCCACATTCAGGAACACCAGGATCATCTCACGCAATGGGTGGAAGATATCGACTCATTTTCATGAAGTCCCGGCGAGACGCTTCATTAATACGTGAAGCTGTTCCAGCCCTTGGTGAAAGCCTTCCTGATTGCCTTTCGCTTTTTGCCAGAGCGTTGTCATTGCTTTTTCCGCCAATACGTACCAGGCCATTCTCAGCCTGAGATTGTCCGTTAACGAAGAGCCGTAGCGTTCCAGCCAGCTTCCCCATTCCCGCTCTTCAACGTAATGATAAAGAAGCGGCCCCAGATCGATCGCGGGGTCTGCAATCATCGCTCCATCCCAATCGATTAAATAAAGCTGGTTCTGATCTGTAAGAAGCCAATTGTTATGATTCACATCGCAGTGACAGACGACCTTTTCTCCGGACTGTACATCTTCGAGATGGTGCTCCAGATACAAAAGGGCTTGGTCAAGCTGCGGTATCGGATATTGCCGGGCCTGGATAAACTGCTTCAATTGAGTGATTACAGAGCTTGGCTGAAAAGGCTGTTTGCCGAGTCTCTTCAGCATGTCTAAAAGCTCTTTGGAGCTGTGAATTTTCCGAAGCATCTCAGCCACCGCCTGGCTGTTCATATCCTTCGGCTTCAGTTCTCTTCCCTTGAGCCAGTGCTGTGCTGTAATCACATCCCCGTTTTCCATTCGTTTTGTCCAAACGAGCTTAGGAACAATTCCTTCCGCGGACAGGACAGCCAAAAAAGGAGAGCTGTTGCGCTTTAAAAAAAGCTGCTGTCCATTATGTTCTGCATAATATGCGTCTCCTGTAGCTCCTCCTGCGGGGGAAATCTCCCATTCGCTACCTAGTAATTGTCCCAACCAGTTCATATCGATTTTCAACCCATCATTTCATTAAAAGATTTTAAAAAGCATCTGCTCCCTAGAGCGGGCAGCAAACCGCTTGTATTGTCGTCTCTTTATATTCAAATAAAAAGACGGCTATTGAGAGTCATTTGTGCTAAACAATAGCCGTCTTTTAAATTTTAGCGCTAGACGCCAAACTTCGTCAAGCAAAACTAAAAAATCCCTTTTGGTTCATATAGAACGTAGGTTCCGATGCCGTTCAGCCGAAGCCTTTTTTCCGCTTGAACCTTCCCATTTAAAAACGTAAAAGGATCGCAGTGCAGCAAGTACTGTTTCTGAGCGGGCAGCTCGAGCGTTTCCTTTTTTGCAGACGGACAATGCACCACTATGATTTCGTTCCAGGAATCAAATGCTGCAATGTTCTTGAGCTTGTATGCCGTCACCTCTCCTGTACCGCTCATAAAAGAAAGATGTTCCTTGACTTCCTCCTCTTTTTGCAGACGAAAGGCGGGATGGCTTCTCCGCAGCCGGATCAGCCGGCGCACATATTCGACATCCTCGCAAAGCTCCGCCCGCTTTTCCCAATCGAGCAAGTTGATGCCATCTCCCGACCTGTAGCTGTTGCTGTCCCCATTCTTTGTTCGGCAAAATTCCTGCCCGGCATGAAGAAACGGAACGCCTTGCGAAAGCAGGACGATCGACAGCGCGAGCCTTTGCCTGAGCCGTTTTGTGCAGGCATCTTCTTCCGAACAGAAGGCCATCTTATCCCAAAACGTATGATTGTCATGGCATTCCACATAATTGATTGACTGTGGCGGCGGCAAGAATCCCGGTGAGCCGGCAATTCCATGTTGAAGCTCAGCTTTTTTCCCTGTGTCCCCTAAAGCATACCCGCGGTCACTAAGCTCAAATGTACTCCCTTTGACTGCGTTTCTGAACCGATCATTAAAAAAGCCGACCGCCGGAACTTTTCCGGCATTTTGCAATGTTGCTTTTTGCCCGCTTTCAAGCGGGGTATTTAAATCCCAGCCTTCTCCGAACAGGAGCGCGCCCGGCTTCACATTCTCGGCAAGCCTACTGATTTGGCGAACGGTTTCAATATCAAGAATGCCCATTAAATCAAAACGAATTCCGTCGACATCATATTCTTCAAGCCAATAGCGGACAGAATCGAGAATATATTTTCGCACCATCAGCCGCTCAGAAGCAATGTCATTTCCGACGCCTGTTCCGTCGGCTGGAAAACCGTATTCATTATGTCTGAAAAAATACCCGGGAACCGTTTTTTCAAAGGGGGACGTTTCCCTCTTGTACACATGATTATATACCGCATCCATGATCACGGAGAAGCCGTGTTTGTGCAGCGTCTGAATCATCGTTTTCAGCTCGGTGATTCTGCTTTTGGGGTTCTGCGGATCGAGCGAATAGCTTCCTTCCGGAGCATTAAAGTGAATAGGGTTATAGCCCCAATTATAAGATTGGTCAGGTGACAGCTCATCAACTCCGGCAAAATCGTGAAAGGGCAGAACCTCGATGTGGGTAACGCCGAGCTCTTTCAAATAGGCAATTCCCGTTGAGAAGCCGCCGGACGTTTCAGTTCCGTCCTCTGTAAAAGCAAGATATTTGCCTTTATGGCGCATACCGCTGTCTTCATGAATCGAAAAGTCGCGGATGTGAACCTCATATATAACCGCATCACACGGACTGTGAAGGCTTGGCGCACGGTATTTTTCCACTTTGACTTCCTCAGGATCTATTACAACGCCCTTTTCCCCGTTTACCGTAACAGCTTTCGCATAAGGATCGACTGTCAATAACGGCATCCCGTTTACATAAAGCTTATATAAATAGGACCAGCCGTTCAGATCGCCTTCGACCGTTACCTCAAAAACACCCTTTTCTCTGCGCATCATTTGAAAAGTATTTGTTTGAAGCGAATCAGGGCTCTCCAGCTCGATCGCTGCCGTACTCGCGGTCGGCGCCCATACCTTAAATAAAGTACGCTCGTGTGAATAAAAAGCGCCGAGACGGCCGTCATAAAAAAAAGCCTTGTCAAACGCCGCACTTCGCGTAACAGAACCGATTTGCAGGTCTGTCCAAACGCTTTCTTCACACCATACTTTATGAACTCTTCCGAATGGAACGAGGCGGCTGCTTTCGAGAACATACTTGAATTTCTCCCCAAGCTCCTCCGTCGCTTTTACCGAAAGCTCTATCCTCTCTCCTTGATCATCTTCAAGCAGAAAAGGGGGGCTGCAGCTTGACGCGCGGCTCTTCGGAACTAAAACAGTGATCGTTCTCATTTCATCGAGATAAGCTTCAAAAGGGCGGCTGATACCCGGCATCTCAGTCTCTCCTTCATTCGAAAGATTTATGCTCTTAACCGAAGAGATTCGGTCCCTGTTTTGATGAAAACGGGGGCCCAGCCGATCACCTCTCCATCCGCTTGAAAGAGCACCCGCTCATTCGTATGAAAATAAATTTCTTTCGTCTTAAACGCCGTAACACCGTTTTTGCCGATGTGTTTGCCGAATATCATCGCAAACAAGAGGCCGGCTTTTTTCAGGACGGAGCGGTCTTCAATAATGATCACGTCTAAAAACTCATCCCGCGGATTCGCGTTCGGTGCTACCTTCATGTCTCCGCCATAGTAGGGGTGATTTGAAACCGACGCAAACCAGATTTTTTTAAACGTACGCTTGTCATCCCCGTTCTCATACGAAAGAACAAACGGTTTAAACGTAAACGCCGTAACAAAGAAAATCAGCGGCTGAATCACATGATTCAGCCTGAGAGCAGCCGTCCATTTCGGCAAAGCAGTCGTCTTTTTGACGGCGCAGGCATCAAATCCTAGGCTGAGATGATTGGCAAAATAAAGTTCGTTTTCACTGTCTTTCGTATGAAAGCTTCCGAGGGCATATGTCCGGGTCAGCGATTGCCCTTTTCGCTTCATTTCCTTGATGACATTCGATTTTTTCACGGCAAAGCCGCGTTTAAAATCATTATTTAAGCCCGACGGGATGACGCTCAGCTGAATGTCCCGCAAGCTGACTAAGCCGTTGAGCACTTCATGGACGGTTCCGTCCCCGCCGATCACAAGCAGACGCTTCAGCCTGTCATCCTGCATCGTTGATATTTGCCTTGCCAAAACTTCAGCATGCCCGGGATGCTGGGTCATAAATGAGCGGTACGATATATTTGCCTTTTGAAGGTCTTTCTGCAATGATTTCCATACTCTGAAGGCCGTCGCATTTCCCGCCTTTGGATTTATGATGATATACCAATCGCTCATGATTCCATTCTCCATTTTATAGTATGAAAAAGCCGGGATAACGTTCTGGCGGTCAGCTCAGCCATTCCTGTCTCCGCATCGAGTCGGAGACGCCGTGCGACAACAGAATTTTCGCCGTTTTCAGCTGCTGGCTTTTAATCGGGGCTAAGTTCTTTTGCTGCTTCTCCAGCCACTCTTTCCAATGTCTTTTGTCGCAAATGTCGATTCCGTAAGGAGGTTCCGGATAATCGATATACGATGTCCGGCTGACAATGACTTTGCGCACAGGCAGTTCAATCCCCGATCCCTTTAACAAGCCGGAAAGAACCGTGCCTGTCCTGAGAAGTTCGACAGCCGGATTTAATAGTGACCGTTCCTTGCCCCTTACCGTTTTTTCTTTCCAAAAACGATCTTTGGAACCGATAAATGCGCTGTCCTTCTCGCCTTCGAGAAATGATATACAGCAGATCTCAAGAGGCGTGAGAATCAAGACGCTGAGCTCTATCGCAGCCTGATTCACCTGCAGCACCGGCCGATACATGATGAAATATGAATCCGGCAGCTGCTTTGCCAAAATGTGCAGGATTTTATCGCTTTTTATTTCCCGGGAAAGCCTGGATATGTCAGAGATTGTCGAGCTTGCCCATTTCAGCTGAAACTCGTATACGTATTCTTTGAAAAACGACACGAGTTCCTCCCCTGCCGCAGGAATTCTTGCGATCAAGCTTTCATCCGTTTCTCCGTCCAGTCCGTTAAACCATTCATCGGCTTCTTTTCCTTTATTAATATCGGATGCTTCTTTTTTTCTCTTTAATGTAAATGTCTTCTTTCTTTTTCCGACCGTTTCATCATCGGCGGCTCCTTTATCGTAATGAAGGCTGTCTTTCTTTTTCTCAGCCATCTCTTTAATTGACTGCCAGCGCTGCTTTTTCAAGCGGATAAACTGGTTGATATAATGATAAGGATCCTGTTCATACCTTGAAATACAATCCTGTATTTTAATAATCTGTGCCATCTGCGTTCATCTCCGAATCTTGCTTTTCTGCAGCCGGCCGTTCACCGAAATGGAAAACGGCTTGATGCTCATATTTGGGAAGCCTGTCTAAATGAGTTTGAAAGATGGTGAAATGCCCGGCCGTAAAAGACACCGCGTCTACAAGAGGCTCCAGGCGGCCGTTAAAAGAGGCCGATCCATTCCACTTTCTGGCGACCGTCACATGTGGATGAAAAGGCCGTTTTTCAATTTCAAATCCCGCCGCATCTGCAGCATGCTTCACCCGTTCCCTCACGTGAAAGAGAGCGGCTGAGTATTCCGGTTCTGCATGAAGAATTCTCGGTTCCGACGGCTTGCCGAACGTTCCGAAACGTTTCAAGGCAATCTGAAACGGAGCCGTCTCATCAGATATCAGCTTGAGGCTGTCAGCAAGCATAGCCAGCTGCTCTTCGTCAGCAGAGCCGAGGAACACGAGGGTGATGTGGTAATCCAAAGGATGCACCCATCTATGAAAAGAAAATTCCGGACGGCTGCTGACTGTTCGATAAAGCGGCTCACTAAGCTCCGCCGGAATTGGAATTCCAATAAAATAATGCGGTTTGACTGACATATGTATGGCTTCCTCCTCATTCGTCTTCTCTATATTTTAACAAAAAATATAAGGACTTATAACCTCTCTATTTTCCACTTTCCGAGGCCTTATGATAGGATATTGACAGAATCATGTTTTTTAGAAAGGGGGCACAGCCGTGAAAGCCGTTCACAATATTGCAGAATTAATCGGGGAAACACCCCTTGTCAAGTTGAACCGCGTTCAGCCCGAAAACGCGGCCCAAGTTTATATCAAGCTTGAATCTTTTAATCCGAGCGGAAGCGTGAAAGACCGCGCGGCCTACCAAATGATTGTGGATGCCGAAGAAAAAGGCCTGCTGAAACCGGGTTCAACCATCATCGAACCGACGAGCGGAAACACCGGCATCGGCCTTGCGATGAACGCGGCGGCAAGGGGCTACAAAGCCATCCTTGTCATGCCTGATACGATGACAAAGGAGCGGATCAATCTTCTGAAAGCGTACGGGGCTGAGGTCGTCCTGACGCCGGGGGATGAAAGAATGCCGGGCAGCATCAAAAAAGCGCAGGAGCTCGCTCTGGAAATCCCGGGCAGCTTTATTCCGATGCAGTTTGATAATGAAGCCAATCCGGAGGCTCACCGGAGATCAACCGCTCTGGAAATTGCCCGGGCAATAGAAAAAATCGGCAAACCGCTCGCCGCATTTGTTGCAACAGCAGGAACAGGGGGAACGATTACCGGGACAGGCGAAAAGCTGAAAGCGTTATTTCCGGGCATAACCATTCATGTGGCAGAACCTGCAGGGTCGCCTGTTTTATCCGGGGGCAAACCGGGAAAGCACAAGCTTGTCGGGACAAGTCCGGGATTTATTCCAAATATTTTAAACGAAAACGTCTATGACGAAATCTTAAAGATCAAGGACGAAGAAGCCTATGAGATGACGCGCAGATTAGCGCGGGAAGAAGGAATCCTTGTCGGCCCTTCTTCTGGGGCCGCTTGCTTCGCCGCAGTTGAAACGGCCAAGAAGCTCCATCCCGGCAAAGTGGTCGTCTGCATGACAGCCGATACAGGGGAACGCTATTTATCAAGCGATTTATTTCAATTTGATTAAGAGAGGAAAGCCTGATTTCTGTTCTGAAATCAGGCTTTTTTTATGAAGAAACCGATGTCTGCACGGCTGCCGTCTTTTTTGAAAAGACATTGATCATCACGAACAACAGGAAAGATAGAGAGGATAAAACGCCGAAGAACAAATAGACGGACAGCGCTGAATAGCGTTCATAAATCAACCCGCCGGCAAATGTACAAAACCAGTTGCCAAAACCATTACCGACAGCTGTGTACATACTGATCGCTGTAGCGCCCAAATGACCGGGTGCCAGCTTTCTTACGTATTGCAGCGCGGCCGGAATAAACAGTCCGATCGAAAAGCCTTGTACGATACATGTCGCATAAACGAACGGCAGCGACGGCATGATGTAGTAAAAAACCCAGCGAAGCGAGGAAATGAAAACCGCAAACAGCAGCACCCTTTCAATTCCAAACCGCTGAATCAAGCGGTTCGCGGCTTTCATAAAAGGCGCTTCACTGCCGGCAGCGACCAAAAACGCGATCCCCACTCCCGCAAGCGTGCCCCCGATTTCATTGATATAGATGCCAAAATAAATGTTATGGGCAAGTGTAGGTCCCATCATCAAAAAGGCGGCAAGCAAAAAGATCAAATACTTTTTGATTTTGAATAACTCTCTGATCCCGCTCTTCAAATCGACCTTCATCGCTTTATTTTCTTTCGGAAGCCTGTGAGCGAATAAAGCTGAAGCGATCAGGAACAAAGTAAACGTATAAAAAATAACGGAAAGATGAAACATTTCAGCAAGCCTTCCCATCACAAAAACGGCGGCGGCAAAGCCGAGGGCGCCCCACAGCCGAATCGATCCGTAGGGGATTTTTGATTTTTCCGAAAAACTGACCGCGATGCTGTCGGACAGCGGGACGATGGCGCTTTGAAATACAGCAAGAAAAATCATCGCAAGAAGCAGCCATTCATATGATTTGAATAGTGAGAACAGGAAGGCAAATAAAGCCGTCGACAGTAAAGCAATAGTCAAAAGCACGGTAGGCTTTCTCGTTAAATCGCTCATGATTCCCCAGACAGGCTGGATGAAAATCATGACAACGGGGCTGATCGACAAGATCAGGCCGATTTGCCCGCCTGACAAATGAACGGCATCTTTTAAATACACGGAAAGAAGCGGATAAAATGCCCCGTACCCGAAAAAGAACAAAAAGTAAAATGAATAAAACCGTTTCTTCACATGTAGCAATTCCTTTTCCTGCTTCAAAAAGCCCCTCTCCTCTCGGACGCCTGTACGCACCTTTACTATATTCGTTATCCCTGAAAACAGCAATGTTTTTCAGCAAAAAAGCCGCTCTATAGAGCGGCCGTCTTTGTTGTGCTATACATGCATCCCTGTCCTGGCATCGTTGTGATCCGTTATATATTCAATATGCTTGAAACCGCAGTCCTTTGCGTTTTGATACAGAAGATCCAGCTTTTTTTGATCTTTGCAGTATATCGTGACAAAACTCGAATCAGCTGTAAGCACAATCAGCTCGCAGCTGCTTTTCATATATGATTCATATGTGCTGACATCTTCGGGATGGCCATCCTTCGGAAAAGCCTTCAGATCGGCGAAGATGAGATAGTATCTTGCGTCTTCCAGCCTTTTTTTAAATGCTTCTCCTGTCATCACCTGCGGATCTTGAGGAAAAAGATTTTCATCTGACAATTCACCGTTTTGCACGAGATAGCATTCGCCATCGGCAAGCAGCCAATTGAAGCAGGCCGGATCAACCGGCTTCAGCATATCGAGAAGAAAGCGCCCGTACCCGTTCGGGATTTCAAATATTACGCCTCGCTTATGACTCATGTCATCACTCTCTTTACTACTTCGCCAATTCATAAATAGCCTGTGCATAAATCGATACAGCCTTCAGCAGATCATCAATTTCCATATACTCGTCTTTCTGATGGGCAACATCGGGCCGGCCTGGAAACAGCGGGCCAAACGCGACGCCGGCTTCCAGTGACCGTGCATATGTCGCCCCGCCGATAGAAATTAATTGTGCCGTTTCCCCTGTCTGCTCCTCATAGACCCGCTGCAGCGTTTTGATCAGCTCATGGTCTTTTGCTACATGATGGGGCTTGCTGTCTTTAAAGCTCACCAGCCGGGCGCCCTTTATTTGCGAAAGCCCGGATTTCACCCGATCGCTCTCTTCAGTCACAGGATAGCGGATGTTAATATGGGCTTCTCCGCCTTTTTCCTGTTCATACTGCAGCCGGCCGACATTCAACGTCAGCTCTCCGCTGATGTCATCGCGGCAACCGATGCCGATCTTTTTCCCTCTCGTATCTCCGGCAAAAGCCCCGCTAACCGTTTGAACAAACTGGAGCCCGGCTCTGTCAAGGGATTGGGTATGTAAAAACTCGGCCAAAATAAGACCGGCATTGACACCGTTATTAGGCTCCATGGCGTGAGCTGATTTACCGTACGCGGTTAATGTCAGTCTGCCGCCTTCTTGAAGAATACGCCCTTCTGCGCGCTTTTCTTTTACAAACCGGACAAATGACTCTTCAAAACCTGACGGGGCAGCCCCCGCCAGGACGGCTTCGGCGTCATCAGGCACCATGTTCAGACGCCGGCCGGACCGGAAAGTCTCCAATATTAAGTCCGCACCTGTTTCCGCCTGATCAGTTTCAATTTTTAAAGCTGCGTCAATCAAGCCTTTTTCCGCATAGATAATCGGAAAATCAGCATCAGGCGCAAAACCTGCCGAAGGCATCTCTTCGTGTTTAAAATAATGCTCCACACAGCGCCAGTCGCTTTCTTCATCAGTGCCGATAATCATTCTGATTCGCTTTGATAATGGGAGGCCGGAGTCTTTGACAATTTTTAAAGCATGATACGCGGCCATTGTCGGCCCTTTATCATCAAGCGCTCCCCTTGCATAGATGCGGCCGTCTCTGATTTCTGCAGCAAACGGATCGCTCGTCCAGCCGTCTCCGGGCGGAACGACATCAATATGGCAAAGCACGCCGATGATCTCCTCGCCTTTCCCCCATTCGATATGGCCTGCATACCCGTCAAGATTTTTGACCGTAAACCCGCTTTCTTCCCCTTTATTGAGAAGCGCTGTCAGGCATTCTTGAATTCCTTTTCCAAACGGCCGGCCCGGACCCGCCTTCTCTTCATCAAGGACGCTGTTGATTTTTAAAAAACCTTGAATATCCTCTACGATCTCATTCCGTCTTTTTAACACTTCCTGTTCCCAGTTCATAATTTCGCCCCTTCTTTTTTCAGTTTAGCCAAAAACCCTTGCAAAAACACCCGATAACGAATAATATAGATATTGTTTTGCTATAATGTTCGTTATTGGAGGAAATGATGTTTAACATAAAAGAAAACCAAACCACAGTCAAAAAAGAAATCCTGGCCGGTATTACAACCTTCTTTACAATGGTTTATATCGTCGTGGTCAACCCGAGTATCCTTTCCGGCACAGGCGTCCCGTTTGATCAAGTGTTCACTGCCACAATCATCGCCGCAGTCGTCGGAACGCTTTGGATGGCGCTTGCCGCCAACTTTCCGATCGCGATCGCACCCGGGATGGGACTGAACGCGTATTTTGCAGTGTCAGTCGTCGGCTCGTCCAACGGCGAAATTTCTTATCAGACAGCGTTCAGCGCTGTTTTCGCGGCCGGTATCCTCTTTATTATCTTATCGCTAACACCTCTTAGAAAACAACTGATCGAAGCCATTCCGGCCAATCTAAAATACGGGATTACCGCCGGAATCGGATTGTTTATCGCTTTTGTCGGTCTGAGAGGAGCCGGAATCATTACCGCCAATGAATCCAATTTGGTCGGGCTCGGCAATCTGCACTCGCCCGGAGTGATCCTGGCGCTAATCGGCTTGGCTTTCTCCGTCGTTTTGATGGTCATGAATGTGAACGGCGCTCTATTTTTCGGTATGATCTTAACCGGTCTGATCGCCTTTTTTACCGGCCAGCTTGAGTTTACCAAAGGGATTCTGTCAATGCCTCATCTGCCGGAAAAACTGATCGTCACAAACCCTTTCGCCGCTTTTGGCGATGTCATCCACTACGGCCTTTATTCGGTTGTCTTCTCGTTTCTGCTCGTCACGATTTTTGATACGACAGGAACGATGATCGGTGTCGCCGAGCAAGCCGGACTCATGAAAAACAACAAACTGCCGAATGCAAGAAAAGCCCTTCTTGCCGATTCGACAGCGACGACGATCGGCGCAATGTTCGGGACAAGCCCGACTACCGCTTATATCGAATCATCCGCAGGGGTGGCCGCAGGCGGAAGAACAGGGCTTACGTCTTTAACAGTCGCTGTGCTTTTCGGAGCGGCGCTGTTTTTCAGCCCGCTTGTGAGCGCGGTCTCCGGGATCTCAGCGATTACGTCGCCGGCATTGATCATTGTAGGAAGCATGATGATCGGCGCTGTCACCAACATTCGCTGGAAAGAGCTTGACGAAGCATTCCCGGCCTTTCTCGTCATTTTGACAATGCCGCTGACATCATCTATTGCGACAGGCATTTCCCTCGGGTTTATTTCTTATCCGATTGTCAAAGCCGCGAAAGGCAAATGGCGCGAGATTCATCCGCTTGTCCTCGTGTTTGCCGTTCTCTTTTTCATACACCTCTTCTTTTTGGAAGGGCATTAAACAACTGAACCCCGTCTTTTTTAAAAAGACGGGGTTTTCAGCATCAGGCTGAGCGCGATGACGAGGCAGCACCAGATCAATCCCGGATAGAAAAGCCAGTTAATGGCATTCCGCCTGGCCTCATAAAAAGCGTCGCTTTCTTTGTCTGCCCCCAGCAAAAAAACGCGTTCCATCACCTTATCAAAATGGACGGACAACAGACTTCGATAAGCGAAGACAAAAACCAGGAGGGCGCCTGCTTTCATCCAGACCGGCCCAACCATTATCAGCGCCGTAAAAATGCCGATCATTTGCATAAGCTGTCTTTTATAGTCCGGATGGCGCAGCATCACTTTAAAAAAGATTTCCATTAGGCCATTTTGCACTGTACGGGCTTTAAAGATGTTCTGAGATTTTTTAAAGAACAGCCGCGGCTTTTTCGCTCCTCGTTTCCCCGGCTTCGGCACGCTTCCATCCAGGTTCAGCGACAGGAAAAATTTTGCTAGTCTCAGCTTTCTTCTGTTATCAAATTCAACCTCTTCATAAAATAGATACATGTTTCCGAGAATGCCGCCTGCGGTCTTCACCGCGGCCGCAGGCAGCACCAGGCCGATCAAGAGCACAACCGGCCAGGAAAACAACAAAACAACTGCACAAGCCGACAGCCACACGAAAAAGATCAGTCCGGCGTTCAGTACCCGGTGTTTCAGCTTGTACTGCCATCCGATGTTCCGTCTCTTCAAGACGGTGATCAAGAAATTGAGACAGAAATAAAAAAAGAATACGGCGAGACAAGCAGGCAGTTCAACCCCAAATTGTCTGACGAACAGAGGAGTAAACACGGCCGCCGTAAACAGCCATTTGCAAAACTGGACAATCAGACAATATAAATAGCCGCACCTTTTCATGTCCAACACGAGTGTCTTTTTTTGCAACAAATAAAGCTGATCGGCTTCCATTAAAAATGTCCTCACAGACCCAAACAGCGTAAAAACGGCAGGAGCCAGCACAATCAATCCGGCCTGCCATCCGTAAGCAAATGCCCCTTCATTCAGCCATTTAATATATTGATAAACGCCGATTCCAGCCGCAGGCAGCACAATATACAGCGCAACCGTCCAGTCGATGACCAGTTTGATGATCCGGAGCTGATAAAGACAGTCCGCCTTCAGCCTGCTGATAAACAGCGCCCGGCCGCTCATGCGGGCGCGCCCTTTACAGCAAAGTAAAAGCAGTCAAGCAGCGAGCCATCCGAAAGGCCGGTTTTCTCCCGCAGCTCTTCGAGCGTACCCTCCAGCATCAGACGGCCATTTGAAATCAGCAAAAAACGGTCACAGATCTTCTCGGCGGTATCCAGCACATGCGTACAAAGCAAAATACCCGCTCCCCGCTTCTGCTCTTCTTTCAGCATATCCAAAAAGAGGCGGCTTGCGATCGGATCGAGCCCGATAAACGGTTCATCTATAATATATAGATCAGGCCGCATGAGAAAAGCATGGATCAGCATCAGCTTTTGCTGCATCCCTTTCGAAAAGCTTCCCGGATAATCGTGAAGCGCATGCTCGAGCGAGAATCGCTCGATGAGCCGATTCGCCCTCGGCAAAAACGAGGACTCGTCCTCCTGCAAAAACGTCCCTAAAGCCGTGATATGCTCCCATAAAGTCAATTCGTCGTAAAAACTGGGCTGTTCAGGTATGTATGCATAGTTCGACGTTTCAGGCCATTCAATCTGCCCGGCCATATGCCTTGTTAAACCGAGTATCGTTTTAATTGTCGTGCTTTTCCCCGCTCCATTCGGTCCGATTAATCCGACAAGCTCGCCTTCTCCCACAGCAAACGATATATTTTCGATCGCCGATTCCTTTTCTTCATAACCGGATTTTTCGATATGCACTTTTAATTTCATCATCTTTACCACCTCTCTTTTATTACGTATGAAGCTAGAAAAAGTTTAAAATTTTTTCTAGCAAAAAACGTGATCGTACTGCATGTTCTGCTCACGATTTTCATTTTTACATAAATTTGGCTCCGGCTTTTTTCTGGATATTTGGCAAAGAGATCGTGTATAATATTTATTGATCATTTTCAAGAAATGGTCGCTAACCGTCCATGCTGCATTTTGGAGTCGTAAGTTGTGGTAGTCAAGTCCATTCGATCATACGATAGGGAGTGGTTGTTTGAAACCTTCAACAAACCGAATGCTAACCAGGATCAAATCAGTCTACATGTTCATACAAGAAAAAGGACTCGTTACAACCCAGGAACTGGTTGATGAATTTGGCACTACACCGAGAACAATCCAGCGTGATCTGAATGTGTTGGCATACAACGATCTAGTACACAGCCCGAGCAGAGGCAAATGGGAGACTACAAGAAAAAAAGTGAAAATCTCCTCATAGCAATATTCTGAAAAATTGAACTTTAGCGCTGAATATCATATAGGACAGCCATCAAACATAAAAAGCATCAAACCCGATGAAGTTTGATGCCCCATAAACCAGCTCTACAGGCACTCGACGAATCAGAGTGTCTTTTTGTTTTGCAATGCGGCAAGCTCGTGTTCAGAGAGCTCTCTGTATTCCCCCGGCAAAAGCTCTTCATCAAGATCGACATCCCCCATTTTCAGCCGCTTTAAATAGATGACGTCATGGCCGACCTCCTTCAGCATTCTTTTAACCTGATGAAATTTCCCTTCCGTTATTGTCAAAAGCAAACGTTCCACGCCGTTTTCGCTTTCCAAAAGCGACGCTTCAGCCGGTTTTGTGACATATCCTTCACCGATATCGACCCCTTTTTCAAGCTGATCGAGAGACGCCTGATCAATCGGCTTATCGACATGTACTTCATACGTTTTAGGCACGTGTTTTTTCGGCGATAAAAGCTGGTGTGCCAACTGTCCGTCATTCGTCAAAAGCAGCAGCCCCTCGGTATCCTTGTCAAGCCTTCCGACCGGAAACGGCTCAAACCTCAGCAGCTCCGGATCGAGCAAATCGACAACCGTTTCCTGGCGGCTGTCTTCTGTCGCTGACAGCACTCCTTGCGGCTTGTTCATCATCAAGTAAATAAATTCCTGATAAACGACGGGTTCGCCGTAAACCGTGATGTCGTCTGATTCCGGGTCTACATGCTCTTTTGCGTCTTTGATCAGTTGATCATTGACGCGCACCGCGCCGTTTTTCAGCATTTTTTTGACTTCTTTTCTCGACCCGTAGCCGCTGTTTGACAACAGTTTATCCAATCTCATGAAGACACTCCCTTTTTTTGCATAAAAAGAAAAGCCCTTTTTAGGAGGCCTTTCTTTTGAAAAAGCGATTCAACCGCTGACCGAAGATTTTTTCGAGCAGTTTCACACGGTAAGCCAAGTACAGGTAAACTGATCCGCCGACCGCAGTTGTGATGAAAATGACGACAGCAGATTTGATCTGCCCGCCTTCATATGAAATAAACAGACTGAGAAGCGCCTGGACAAGCAGCAACATGATGCCCATGACCGCCGTCAGGATCAGCATCAGCAAAAACCGTTTAAACAGTTTGCGATACGAATAGCCGGCATGGCGTTTAATCATAATAAATCCGTATAGGAGTGACGCTGAATAGCCGAGCGCCGTTGCCAAAATCGATCCGCTTCCTTGAAACAGCTTGATGAGCGGAACGTTAAGCGCGATTTTGATCACAATCCCGATCATCAGGCTGACAACCGCAAATTTCTGCTTGTTTACCCCCTGCAAAATCGCAGCGTTGACAGTGAAGAGCGAGAATAACAGCGCCACGGGCGCGTACCAGAACAAAATATCTCGTCCCATTTCAGGGAGCAGGCTTTCCGAGCCATAAAAGAACGTGTAAACCGGACCCGATAAAAGAGCCATACCGACTGATGCAGGAAGCACGATGAAGAGAATGATCTGCATCGCCTGATCAATCTGTTTGTTTAATGCAGGGAAATCTTTGTTGGTATAGTTTTCAGTCACCGCCGGGATCAATGTCAGGCCGAATGCCGTCGCGAGAGATACCGGAATCATCACAAGCTTTGGCACGTACAGCGTCACGATCGCCATCAAATCCTGGCTGATGTTTTGATAGCCGGCTGCAATCATCGCTTTATTAAACGTATTCGTATCAATGTACTGGTAAAGCGGTATCGCCAGCCCGACAAAGACGTAAGGAGCGGCATAGCTGAACAGCTCTTTAAACATCTGCCGGTACGTAATATTGGCGGAAGGAACAAGGTTCGGCTTCAGCGCCAAAAGCGCTCCTTTTCTTTTCTGCCAGGAAAAATAAAGCGTGAACAGCCCCGCGAATGCGCCGATCAAAGCCGCAAAAGTCGCATAGCCGACAGCGACGACAAGCCCGCCGTCTAATACTTTGATCACCAAATAAGTAGCCGTTAATAGAAAGACGATTCTGGCAATTTGTTCAACGACCTGTGAAACGGCTGTCGGCCCCATCATCTGGTGACCTTGGAAAAAGCCTCTGATCAGCGCCAAGATCGGCACAACAAGTAAAGCGAGACTGACCATGCGAATGACATACACGACATGTTCAATCGTCAGCCCGTTGTTTTCTGTTCCGCCGAGGGCCATCTCCGCAAAAAACGGGGCGGACAAATATAGAATGGAGAAAGCAATGATGCCTGTGACGAGCATCATCGACATTCCGGCGCGCAGCATCCTTCTCGTTGTTTCATAATCGCCCATCGAGTTATACTTTGAAACAAACTTGGACACGGCCGCCGGAAACCCCATGGTCGCAATGCTTAAAAAAATCGTATATTGATTATAACCGTACTGGAACAGGGCACCGCCGGTGGCACCGACCATAGCTCCGAACGGAATCAAATAAATCATTCCGAGGATCCTTGAAATATAGGTACCAAGCGTTAATACAAAGGTGCCTCTTAACAGTTTGCTTGACATGTTCCCAATCACCATTTTTCTTCAATAGATTCAACTTTTCTATTTTAACATACAGGCGTATTACTCAGGTAATAATAACATGGCTAAATTTTAACATCCCCATGTTTTAACGTTTTTTCATTCTGCCGTTCTTTCGTTATAATAAGAAGATGGAGCGCGGATGTTATCTGATGCAATCCGCCCCGCCTGCACAGCATGCAGGCTCTACAAGACAGGAAAGTTGAGGATATTGGTATGAAGTATTTTGATGTCATCGTCATCGGCGGAGGCCCCTCCGGGCTGATGGCCGCCATCGCGGCCGGTGAACAGGGGGCGGACGTTCTTTTGATTGACAAAGGAAACAAACTCGGCCGCAAGCTTGCCATTTCGGGAGGCGGACGATGCAATGTGACGAACCGCTTGCCGGTTGATGAGATCATCCGGCATATTCCCGGAAACGGACGCTTTTTGTACAGCGCTTTTTCTGAATTTAACAACGAGGACATCATCAAATTTTTTGAGCGCCTGGGCGTCCAGCTGAAAGAAGAAGATCACGGAAGAATGTTTCCTGTCTCCGACAAGGCGCAGAGCGTAGTGGATGCACTTTTAACAAGGCTTGAACAGCTTCATGTAAGCGTGCGGACAAACGAAAAAGTGAAAACTGTCCTATACAATGAAGAAAAAGCGTGCGGGATCGTGACAGGCAGCGGCGAAGAAATTGGAGCGGGATCTGTCGTTATCGCTGTCGGCGGGAAAAGCGTCCCCCATACGGGATCGACCGGAGACGGCTATGAATGGGCGGAAAAAGCCGGCCATACGATTACGGAACTGTTCCCGACAGAAGTTCCGGTTACGTCTGACGAGCCTTTTATCAAGCAGAAAACTTTGCAGGGCCTATCATTGAGAAACGTCGCCCTCAGCGTATTGAACAAAAAAGGAAAACCGGTCATCACCCACCAAATGGATATGATTTTTACCCATTTTGGACTTTCTGGGCCCGCTGTCCTCCGGTGCAGCCAATTTGTCGTCAAAGAGTTGAAAAAGCAGGAAAAAGTCAGACTGAAAATCGACTTGTTCCCTGACATTCACGAAGAACAGCTTTTTCAAAACATGCATAAAGAATTAAAGGACGCTCCGAAAAAATCACTCAAAAACATGCTGAAGCCTTGGATGCAGGAAAGGTATCTGCTGTTTCTTCTTGAGCGCAACAAGATTGATCCTTCTGAAACGTTTTCATCCCTTTCCAAAGACCGTTTCAGAGCTTTCGTCAAAGACTGTAAAGAGTTTACCGTCAACGTGAACGGCACTCTTTCGCTTGACAAAGCCTTTGTGACCGGAGGAGGGGTTTCCGTAAAAGAAATCGATCCGAAAAAAATGGCGTCTAAAAAAAAGGAAGGACTTTATTTCTGCGGGGAAATCCTCGATATTCACGGCTATACGGGCGGGTATAATATCACATCCGCGCTTGTCACAGGCAGACTTGCAGGCATGAATGCGGGCGAATTTTCGCTTTGCCGAAGAAAAAAATAAAATTGCTCCAAACCCTTGACAAACGTGGAATGGCAGAGTTTCAGCGCAGTGCTGAGACTTGTGCCTTTTTTGAAAAGTATGTTACGGTTAAAGAGTTTTGTTTCACCTGATTGTGGGGTAATAGGGGAAGCTAGGTCAAACTTCCTGAGAGAGAATGAATTTTATATGTGCAACTCATACTAAACATAATGATGGGAGTAAGGACGAAAAATGATTAGAGGGTGAGGATGATTTTGAAAAATATTTCAAGCGTTTTTTGGATTGTGATTGTTATCACAGCAGCAGCTGTATTATGGGGAATCGTTGCTCCGGATAACCTTCAGGCGTTAACGACTTCGATTCAAGGTTATGTTACGAACACACTCGGATGGTATTACTTATTGGTGGTTTCTCTGTTTGTCGCATTCAGCATCTTTTTGATCTTCAGTCCGATCGGAAAGATCAGATTAGGGAAACCTGAAGAAAAACCTGAATTCTCTCGATTATCTTGGTTTGCCATGCTTTTTAGCGCAGGTATGGGCATTGGTCTCGTATTTTATGGCGCGGCTGAACCGATCAGCCATTATGCCATTAGCTCTCCATCAGGTGAAACAGAAACAGCCCGGGCCTTTAGAGATTCTCTGAGGTATACATTTTTCCACTGGGGATTGCATGCTTGGGCGATCTATGCGATCGTTGCCCTTTGCATCGCGTACTTTAAATTCAGAAAAGACGCGCCTGGCTTGATCAGCGCGACGCTGTTTCCGGTCTTCGGCGACAAAGTCAACGGACCGCTTGGAAAAGGGATTGACTGTATCGCTGTCTTTGCAACCGTCGTCGGTGTAGCAACAAGCCTCGGAATCGGCGCCACGCAGATTAACGGCGGACTCCATTATCTATTCGGAGTGCCGAACAGCTTTCAGGTGCAGCTGGCCATTATTGCGGTCGTTACCGTTCTGTTCTTAATTTCCGCATGGAGCGGTATCGGAAAAGGCATCAAGTACTTGAGTAACACGAATATGGTGCTGGCCGGCGTCCTGATGATCTTTATGCTGTTTGTCGGACCGACGGTGTTGATTATGAACTCGTTTACGGACACGATCGGAACGTATATCTCCAATGTGGTGCAAATGAGCTTCCGCCTTGCGCCTAATGATCCGGACAGCCGTGAATGGATCAATTCATGGACGATTTTCTACTGGGCTTGGTGGATCTCCTGGTCGCCGTTTGTCGGTATTTTCATCGCCCGCGTATCAAGGGGGCGCACAATCAGGGAATTTTTGATTGCCGTCTTGTTTGCGCCTACTGTGCTGGCGTTTCTATGGTTTTCAATTTTCGGGGTTTCAGCGATGGATCTTCAGCAAAAAGGGATTTTCAACGTTGCAAAACTGTCTTCAGACACGATGCTGTTTGGCGTGTTTGACCACTATCCGCTGGCGATGATTACATCTATCGTTGCCTTGGTGCTCATTGCCGTATTCTTTATCACTTCCGCAGACTCGGCAACATTTGTTCTCGGAATGCAAACGACTTACGGTTCACTGAATCCTGCGAATTCGGTCAAGATATCATGGGGTATCATCCAGTCAGCAATGGCTGCGGCGCTTCTGTATTCAGGCGGACTATCGGCGTTGCAAAACACCGCCATCCTGGCCGCACTGCCGTTCTCAGTCGTCGTGATTTTCATGCTCGTATCGTTGTATAAATCTCTGTCACAAGAGCGGAAAGAAATTAAACAGGCTGAGAAATTCCAGAAGCCAAGAAGCCCGAGGGTGAAAAAAGCATAAACGAAAACAGCTCTTCTCTCTGAAGAGCTGTTTTAAATTGTTGACAAATCCCAAAACGACTTTTAGTTTTGGGATTTTGTCATCCTTTCAGCGTGATTGAAAACCCTTGCAGTCTAGGAAGGCCGAGCATCGGAAGCTGACTTTCACAGGATGTGATGACGGCGGCGTTCAGGCAGGACGCCTGGGCGGTTAGCCGCCGATCCTTCTCCTTATTCGTGAGCACCGACTTAGCAGGCCTGACAACGAATGCGAGGGTTTGTCGACACGCTGACAGCTCTTCTCTCTGAAGAGCTGTTTTTTTATGTCCTGTATAAAATTAACGCTGAAAAACAGTAAAGCTGTTCGCCTTGAGGATCGCATGCGGCTGATACGTCATATTTTATATCGACCAGCTGGTCTTCCGACAGCTTTTTTAAGAATTCATTGATCTCATGCTGCAAATCTTTTTCGTGTTCTTCATCAAATACGGCCACCTTCAGCATACGCTCTCTCCTTTCTATAATGAAAGGTATTCGCACACAGCCGAAGTTATGCTTAAAATCCTGAGCGAAAGAACCTTGAATGTCGCCGGCAGGACGCTCCGAACGTTTCCTGACATGTAATAATCCATTGCAATAAAAAAACTTCTTATCTGTACAGATAAGAAGCCGGACCCGCTATTTTGTTTTCGGCTTTGTGTTTCCGGGCCATTCGAGCATGCCGCCGACCATATTGGTGACATCAAAGCCTTTATCCTGCAAATAGAGGCAGACATTTTCGCTGCGCTTGCCTGATCGGCAGACAAAAATATAAGGCTGCTCCTTTTGGAAGACATCGAGTTTTTCAGGAATATCCCCCATTTTAATGTGAACGGCTTCAGGGATCATTCCTTCAGCTACCTCTTCATCTTCTCTGACGTCAATAATGTTCAGTGTTTCTCCTTTTGCAAGCCTGTCTTTCAGCTCATCAGGCAAAATCTCTTTTATCGTCATCGTTACTGCTCCCTTCAATTGCCTTTAGGTGAGACTATTATAGCAAAAGTCGGGAGGCAATTTCTATTTCAGCAGATTTTCTCTATCGTCCGCTGTCAGGAAACACCGATTTGCCTAATGGCTGAAATGATCCGTCCTGTACTGCAGAATCGGCTGTGAAGCTTCCTCCTATCAGACAAACAAGCATGACGGCGAAAAAACAAATGGATTTTTTCATATGAGCTCCTCCTTCATTTTATATATTTGATTCTTGGCATGCTGCGATTTTTCCAAGTAAAGCGCGCTTTTTTCATGGTCGCCGGACTTCATGTAGTAATCGGCTATATCTTTTGTCAGTTCGGCAACATGCGGCCATAGCCGTTTATCGCTCATATATTCAAGCGAAAGTTCAATATCGAGCGGATGGCCCGCGTCATACAGGGCGAAAATCAGCCTGAATTTCGCCGCATATTCATCTTCTCCTTGTTCGGCCGCTCTGGTAAATCCCTCTTTGCAGAGACGTCTCGCTTCTTCGGGAGAACCGTTTTTGTACATGAGGTGAGACAGCTCAAAAAGGGTGTTAATGCCAAAGACCGATTGCTCATGGACACCGATTGAAAGGGCTTTTCTAAAGTGCTCTTCCGCCAAAAGCGGCATGCTGCATTTGGCGTAGTTCAGACCCATATTATGATAGATCAGCCCGATGATTCGCCGGTTTTGGAGGGAAACGGCCTGATCAAGCGCCCGGCCGTAGTGTTCCTCGGCTTGTTTGATGCGGAACAGTTCAAACTGAACCGACCCGAGAATCATTTCGCACCCGATCGTTTTGTCTATGTATTCTTTATGCTTGCTGAAAAGTGAGAGCGCTTTTTCGGAGTAGTTCAACGATCTGAAATGATCATCTATTTGGTAGTAGGCGGTCGCGATTTTATAGTAAAATTCCGCTTTTTCAATTTCATCGGTCAGTTTATGCAGCTTCATTTCCGCTTTTTTGTAACAGCTGATCGCTTCAAGATAGTTTTTCTCATAAAACTCATACATGCCTGAAAAAAAGAAAAAATAGTACTGAATGATATCATCCGCGTTCTTAACCGTTTCCTTCTGCCTTTTAATCTTCCGGAAGAGCTCGGCTGATTCTGCAAACTGCTCCATCATCAATTTGCAGCGGTAGTCCAAAAGCTGAAAATAGAGCTCCAAATCTCTGTTTTTCTCCATTTTAGAAAGCAGGTTTCGGATCTCGTATCTCAAAGATACAGCCTGGAGCGCTTCATGGCGCTTGATCATGGTGTACCACTGATTCAAGAGCCCGGCCGCTTTTTCGTATGCCGCTTTCGCTTCCACTTCTTCATTCATCCTTTCTTCTTTTTAAAAACATAAAAATTACATTTATTAACTTTATTTTGCAGAAGATAATTGTTATTGGCAATTATTTTTATGAATAAGTGCAAGGAATGGCGTCAGCTCCAATATTTGAGCTGGCTTTCGAGGTTTTTGGCTGAAACAAGGCCTTTTTGGAATTGGTTCGGACAGGTGAGGTTGTATTTTTTAATTTTTAGGTTGATGGCATCGATCAGCGATTCGCGCTGATGCGATTTGATCGCTTTTTCAATCTCTTGTTTAATTTCCTTTTGCAGCTTCAGCCACTCCGGCAGATAACGGGCGTTTTTTAGAGTTGACGAAAGCGCATCCCCCTCGAGCGCCTCTTTGCTGAGCGGTTTTCCAAAACCAGGGAGGGACTTGAAGTCGTCTTTCTTTTCGCTCTCCTTTACGGCTTGATCAATCCAGTGAAGATATCGTTTTTCAAATTCTTCACTCATATGAGCCATCTCCTCTCATCACACCTGAAGCAAAGGGTCAGGTGTGTCTTGTCGTGATGACGGTTTCCCCCTGTTCTGTGGCTTCCGCTTTTTTCAATACTTGATATGCCAGCCACATGACCGCATAGCTGAGCAGGCTGGCGCTGAAAAAAGGAACGATTCCGGGCAGAAAGGCAAAAGCGATATAAAGCACGGCAGTGACCGCCATCATCGTTAATGTATACTGTAAATACGATATGCCCAGAATCAGCGAAAACTTAAAATACATCCGCTTCTTCCAATCGAAATGGGCGAGCAGCGGGAACATATAAAACAGCATAATCAAAAACAAAAACCCAAAAATCATAATGACGAACCGGAGAACGTGCAATAGGAAATGCTCCGGATAAATAAAAGCAAGGTCAACATAAATGATGATGCCAACCGCCGCCAGAATAAGACCGATGACGTTGGAACGAAAAAACTCGCTGCGGTACGCCTGCCAAAACGTTTTACATATCGGAATATCGGTTTTGCCCATAATCCATTTTCTCATCACGGAAAACAATGCAGTCGTCGCCGGCATAAACCCGAAGACGCCAAGGCCGAGCATCGTAAAAACAAACCACAGCAGATTGGCGTAAAAAAACTTCAGCACCCAATCACAAAAGCTCAGCACCCTTCCCATGGAAACACTTTGTTCCACGAATCCCCCCCCTTTATGTATATTGCCGGGTATACAGAAGTTCACTGATTCCTATCGGCTTTTTTTCTTTGATGGAGCGCCACAATGCCTCGCCGGCTGCAATTGAATAGGCGCCTGCTTCGGCACCGGCCAGAATGTCGTAATTCCTCAACGGGTCTCCTCCGCCAAACAGCTCTTCCAAAAGCAGCGGATCTCCTCCGCCATGCCCGCCGGGCTGCCTGACGACGCGAATCGTTTCTTTCGATTCAAACAGCGGATAATAATCGATGGTCTGTTCGGAAACTTCAAATGGAACCCTTGCCGGCGCATGATATTCCTGCGTTTCAAGCCTTCCCTTTGTCCCGTTTATAGCAAGCCGGTAGCCTTCATACGGGGCTGAAAAATGAACGGAGTAATTCAGCAGCGCCCCTTTGTCGTATTTCAAAACGGCTGCATACGTATCCTCGATATCGATTTCTTCATCGAAAATACACGCGTCAGGCCTGTAATCGGTATAGAGCAGATGCCGGCTTTCGTTGGTCTTGACATGATCGTCCTGCGGGTCGCCTGCCTGCCACCTCATATAATAGCGGCACTTCTTCTTGACATGGCATGTTCCGCAATAGCGTTTTTCACCTTTTTCAGGATTCATTTCGCCGCCGGGTCCGTAGTAGTACAGGCCGCCATAGGCAAAAACCTCGCGGGGCGTTTGAGCAAGCCACCAATTGACAAGGTCGAAATGATGGGTTGACTTATGGACGGAAAGTCCGCCGGAGTATGCTCTCATCCTGTTCCAGCGTTTAAAATAGCTTGCGCCGTGATACGTATCGATGTACCAGTTCAAGTCAACCGACGTAATCGTGCCGAGCTTTCCTTCAAGTATCAGCTCTTTGATCTTACGGTGGTACGGATTGCAGCGGTAATTAAGCGTTACAGTCACTTTTCCTTTGCTCTCAGCTTCGGCTTTTAACACGGCTGCCGCATCCCGTGCCGTTGTCACCATCGGCTTTTCAGTGACCACATCGATATCCGCCTGTAAAGCGCCCAATATATAGCGGACATGCGTATCATCACGGCCTGCTACAATAATGGCGTCCGGCTTGATTTTGTCAAGCATCTCGGTAAACGCTTTCTCCTCGAAAAACGGGACAGGACGAAGCGCCGGAAACCTGTCTTTGCAGACTTCTTCCCTTAGCGGATCGCTGTCCAGGAGCGCAGCGATGCGGTGTTCTTCCCCGTATTTTCCCACTAGAGGCTCAATAAACATGTTAAAAGCGCGGCCGCTCAGACCGCATATCGCATATGTTTTCATCGGTTCCTCCCCCTTTCATTTTCAGCGAAGCGCTTCGATGAGTTCCATCGCTTCAGGGGTTTTCTTCGCATAGACCGGTATGAAAGCTGCCATGTCTGTATTCAGCTGAAACGTATAGCCGTTCAAACGTTTTTCTCCTTTTTCAATGACAGCCGCATACAGCTGTACGTCCCCGTTTTTGTCCGGAGCGCTGTACGGCTCTTTTTCTTCCGAAGCAACATTCAATGGCTGAAGTCCTTCGGGATCGTAAAAAGGTTTAAACATGTCTTCTGGAACGATAAACAGATCTCCTTCTTTCGCCGCAATTTCAACTAGAAGTTTTTCCGATGCAGCCGGGAAAACGGTGATGTTGAGCTGTTCTTTCCCGGCAGCGCGCTGGACGTTTTCCTTTATTTCAGCCGATGCATCCGAAAAGATCAATACGTCTGTTCCCCGGCTACCATCCTTTCCGCATGAGGAAAGGAGAAGCACTGCTGCAAATAGAAGGACGGAGAAAGCGAAGTTCTTCACTTCGCTTCCTCGCGGGAAAAACGGCCGGTCTTTTCGAGTTCTACAAGAGCCATGATCAATGCGCCGACACCGTGAAGATCGTTGGTGCTTTTTTCCCGCCCGACATAATAATCGTATGTCCCTGCAGAAGTTCCGACGCAAATATCTTTTAAAAGCAATCCTTCTTTTGCACTCAGCTCGATTTTCTCTTCGACGAGTCCTTTGAAAGCCTTTGCGGCTCTATCAATATATGATGAATCGATATATCCCATGCGAGCTCCTTTCGTCATCGCGTACATATACAAACACGAGCAGGAGCTTTCAAGCCAATTATCCGGAAGTCCGCCTTTATCGACAACCTGGTGCCATAACCCTGTGCGTTCATCTTGAAAATCGGCAATGCTTTTGACCATCTCTTGAAGCGCCCGGGTCCACTCCTGTCTTGTGTCATGCCCCTGCGGGAGCAGTTCGATCATATCGCTCAGTGCAAGCGCGTACCAGCCGATTGACCTTCCCCAAAATTCGGGAGAACAGCCTGAAACGGGGTCGGCCCAAGGCATTTCCCTCTTTTCATCCCACGCATGATAATATAATCCCGTCCTGGAGTCTTTCGTATGTTTTCTCATCAGTTTTTCCTCGAGGATGACCATATCGTACAGTTCAGGCTCATTGAACGCTCTTGCATACTTAAGTGCGAAAGGCCCCCCCATGTACAACCCGTCAAGCCACATTTGGTAAGGATATTTATCTTTATGCCAAAACCCGCCTTCTTCTGTTTGATTCAGCGTTTCAAAAAGGCCCTTCAGCTTTTTGGCGGCTTTACGGTAGCGTTCATCGCCCGTTTCATCATACAAAGGATAAAGGATAAGTCCGGCTTGTATGGCGTCCAGTTCATCCCTCCTGAAATAAAAATTCCCGCAGCCGTCAATGAGCTCATCGGCGTATTCTTTTACATATTTGAAGTATGCTTCTTGCCCCGTCTCTTCCCAGAGGCGAATCAGTCCGCACAGAAATACGCCCTGATGGTAGTGCCAGCGTCCGGCCGGCGGCAGCTCTACTGGTGTATACGCTTTCATCATTGTTTTGGCAGCTTCTTCGGCAATGTAAAGAGGCGTTTTTGTGATGAGAGATTGATTCATGTCATTCAATTCCTTTCATCAAAAAATATTAATATATTCCTTCTTCTCCAAATTTCTTCGCCATCCTGTTTGCAAATATGACAAGAGTGAGACCGACAGCTGCTTTAAATAAACCGACGGCTGTACTGTAGCTGAACTGCCCCTGCTTTAATCCGGCCGTGTATACATACGTATCAAAGATCTCGGCCACTTCGCGGTTCGTTGCATTCAAAAGCAGATACACATGCTCAAAGCCGAGTTCGAGCGTATCGCCGATTTTCAAGATCAGCAAAACAACGATGACGCTTCTGATCGCAGGTAGTGTGACATGCCACATCCTCCTCAGGCGATTGGCCCCGTCCATTTTCGCCGCTTCGTAAAGCTGCGGATCGACAGCGGTAATCGCCGCCAAATAAATGATCGTCGACCAGCCGGCTTCCCTCCAGATGACCTGGAGAATGTACATCGGCCTGAACCAGTTTTCATTCAACAAAAAGTTGATCTTTTCTCCGCCGAAGTAGGCGATAATCTCATTGATCAATCCTCCGTCAACCGTCAACAGGACGAATGAAAGCGATACGACAATAACCCATGACATAAAATGCGGAATATAGATCAGCGTCTGGACAAACTTTTTGAACAATGCGACTCTGACTTCATTCAATAAAAGCGCCAAAATAATCGGTATTGGAAAGAATACAACAAGATTGAGGAAAAACAAAATCAATGTATTCTTCAGAAGCATAAAAAACGTCGGTTCGGTAAACAGCCTTTCAAAATGCTTAAAACCCACCCATTCGCTCCCCGTTATGCCGAGAAACGGCTGGTAATCCTGAAACGCTATGACAATCCCCCACATCGGCACATACTTAAAAAGCAAAAAATAAATCAGTCCCGGCAGAATCATCAAATATAAATATTTTTGCTGCAGAAGCTTTTCCCAAAAACGCGTCTTTCGTTTTTTTTCAACAATATGGGCCGGATTTTTTCCGGTCTGGACATCGGCTGCTTTCATAAACGGCCTCCCTTCGTGATGTTTGCTTTCACTTTATCCCACCATGAAAAAATAAATCTACAATCATATCTTCACATCGGCCGCACCTCGCCCGGCAGCCGGCAAAACCTAATAAAATGAAACGATGGTTAGAAAATGATTATTGACAAATTCACACAAAAGTCGAATTAATTATATATGAACATCTCAAACGAAGATTTGTTGGGGGGGAATTTATGAAGAGAAAACAATATAAGTTTTACTATAAGCTGGTGACCTTCTTTCTCGTTCTCAGCACCATTCCAGTCATCATCGTCGGCTTTTTTTCCTATCAGAGATCAGCGGAAACCATTGAACAAAACGTTACAAACGAAAAGCTCCAAACCGTTGGCCAGACACAGCTAAATATCGAGCATATTTTAAAAACGGTTGACCATTCCTTCACCAATTACGTCCGTTCCTATCCTTTAATTCAGACACTCAGCCGCACCATTACACCAGAACGCTTTCAGCTGTATAACCAAATCAACAAGGAATTAAACGAACTGCAGACATTCGATACCGATCTGTCGGATATCACGCTGATCAGCCAAGAAAAAAAGTGGTATATCAACAATTCCGGTTTATATCCTTTAGATCAGGGAAAACAAGCCATCACGATCTCGCTTTACAACGCTTTAAAAAGCCGTTCCAGCTGGGTGCTTGAAAAAAACAACGATCTTGTCGCCACAAAAGAAGGGGCTTCGGGCAACTGCCTGTACAACGTCAATCTGGTCAAACAGCTTCCTCTCAACAGCATGGAAAACAGAGGCCTTGCGATCGCGAGCATTCCTTCTTGTTCACTTGTCAAGCGCATGCCTCATCATTCAAAAACAAACAGCATGATGGTGCTTGATGACAACGGACGGATCATCCTTCACTCAGACCCGTCAATGATTGGGCAATCGATCAAACAAGAGGATTATTTCAAAACGATCCACCTGCACCAGGACAAAAACGGCCAGTTTGATACAACAGTCAGCGACACTGCCTATAACATTACATACCAGAAATCAGATTACAATAATTGGATATACATTTCATTAACGACCATTCCGGAACTTTATCAGCAGACGGCATCAATCGGCTGGTTCACGTTTACGACCTGCGTCATTTTGTTAGCGCTTTCATATCTATTTTCCTGGTTTGGTTCACGTCATTTTTACAGGCCGATCAAGGTTTTGTACGAATCCGTCTCAGGCTTTTCTGCAGGGGCTGATTCGGGCCAAGAGAATCCGAAAAACGAATTTGAACTGATTGAACGGAATATTAAAGAGATGAAAAATAAAAACCATGATCTGAAGGTCCGCGTCGAACAGCAGGTCACCCAGCTGAAGCAGTATTTTTTAACAAGGCTTTTGCTCGGCAAGCTGAGCGAAGAAGAAATCAAAGACCGTTTTACAGGGCTCGGCTTCCCTGAAGATTGGAGCCACCTGTCCGTTTTTGCCCTGCAAATTGATACATTGAAAGACACGTCATATGAAAAAAAGGATCTTGATGTCCTGCTGTTTGCGATCAACAGTCTTGTCGAACGATTTGTGCCCAAGAATAAGCGCCTCCCTCCGGTTGTCATTGATAAAACGCAGACCATCATCATCCTGAACCGCGGACAGCCGCTGGACAGGTTTCAGGAAGACCTGGAACATACCGCATCATCCATCAGGGATAAAATTCATGAAGAGCTTGGATTGTTCGTCAGCATCGGCATCAGCCAGCCGTTTACAAGCCTTGCAATGTCAAAGCGCGCTTATTTGGAAGGGCTTGAAGCGTTGACATACCGTCTGAAATCAGGAAAACACGCGGTGATTTTCTATGAGCATCTTGACCGCAACAAAGCGTTTTTAACCCAATTTCCAAAGCAGATCCAAAATGAACTGTTTGAAGCCATTAAAACGTGCAACCGTAAACAAGCGGCCGAACAGCTTCATCTTCTCCTTGAATCGATTTGTTCTGAAAACATGAATCCGCATCACTGCCAGGTAGCGATTGCAAGGCTCTTGAACAACTTGATTGAATTTATGCATTTGCTCGGAATCGAGATTTTTGAACCGAACGAAAATACGATGCTGTACGACGACGTCTTTGAGCTGACGACGATCGAGGAGATCGAAAGCTGGCTGAACGCGCAGATTATCGTCAAAATGATCGATACACTCAGCATCAGAGAAGAATCGCAATACAAAAACATCTCAGAAAAAATCGTCCATATTATCCAGCAGGAATTCGACACGGACTTGACGCTCGAATCGATCGCAGGAAGGCTTCATTACAACCCCAACTATTTAAGCAGCATCTTCAGGAAAGAAATGAAAATATCGTTCAGCGAATACTTGTCATCCTACAGGCATCATATCGCGAAAAACTGGCTGACGGAAACGACGCTGTCCGTAAAAGAAATTTCCCAAAAACTGAAATACAAAAATCCGCAGAATTTCATCCGCTCATTTAAAAAACTGGAGGGAATCACGCCCGGCAAATACCGCGAGCTGAAAAATCATTCGGCATAAAAAGACAATCCCGGCTTCCCGGGATTGTCTTCTATTTTTCCGCTTTTTTAAATGACTCCTCATATTCTTCTATGACTTGATCTCCGCCGTTCGTCCGCCATTTTTCAACCGCTTTCTCGAACTGGCTTTCATCCGTTTTGCCGAGGATGAATTGATATGTGGCATCATTAATGATCTTTTGCAGTTCATCGCCTCTTTCAGATGCGACCGGTGAGTACAAGCTTTCGGCCGGATTTGAGACGATGAGCTCATTATTGTCCTCTGTCAGCTCCTCATATTTTGTACGGAGCGGATCTCCCGTATTTTTCAAATACTGTTTATCAATGCCGACGAGAGAGACGAGGGGCTGGATTTCCGCCTGCCAGTCTTTCAGTTTTTCATCCATTCGTTTGAATTGTTTTTCCCCTTCTTTTTTATAGTGAACCCCTTCGATCCCGTAAGTCATCAGGCTGTAAACATCCTCTTCGGCGATCCGGTCGAAAAAGGCCAGAATCCTCTTCAGCTCTTTTTCTGTTTTGACGCTTGTTTTCGGGAAGGCAAAGATTCCGTTATGCCCGCCTGATGCCCAGACGCGTTCCTTTCCGTCCGGCCCTTTGATCCGATTGATGATCTCAAGCTCCATTTTATCATCGACAGACTGGTCTCTTAAATTGACGGCATCGACCATATTTCCGACATAAATGCCGGCTTTCCCTTGTGAAAACATCTCCTGCTGCTGCGTTTTGCTCGTCACCGGGAAGTCTTTGTTGATCAGCCCTTCATCATACAGTTTTTTCATATATTTCATCGTATCCATGTACTCTTTTGTCATGAAGTCAGGTGTGAACTTGCCGTCTTTTTCCTCCCAGTCAGTCGGCATGCCCATATAGGACCCCAATGTTTTAAAGGCGCCGTAGATCAAATCGTTTCTGTCGGCAAAGCCGATCGTATCGGTCTTTCCGTTTTGGTCAGGATCTTTTTCTGTAAATGCCTTCGCTGTTTCGTAAAGTTCATCAACCGTCTTCGGCATTTCGAGCCCAAGGTTGTCAAGCCAGTCTTTACGGATGACAACCCCCTGTCTTGATAACGGGCGCTCCCTGTAAATGCCGTAAAGCTTTCCGTCGATCGAAGCGTTTTTATTGATCAGCTTGTTCATCTTGCTTAAATTCGGATAATCCTTTAAATAAGGACCGACCTCCCAAAACATCCCCGACCTGAATGCATTCATGACAGATGAATTTTTAATGTCCTGAATGGTGACGACTTTCGGCAGGTTTCCGGCTGCGAGCGCTGAGTTTAAGCGGTCTTCTTTTACCGCATCAGGCACCCACATTAAATCGAGCTTTGTATTGGTGAGCTCCTCGATTTTTTTAATCGCCGTATCTTTCGGCGGCTGCTGATGATAAAGGATTACCATCCAGCTCAAGTCCAAAGGCGAGTTCAGGTCGACTTTCTCATCCTTTGTAGAAGCCTGATCAGCTCCGCTGTTCGAACAGCCAAGCAGTCCGCCGGCTAAAAGCGCGAACGCAAAAACCGCGATCAGCCATTTTTTCCCCATATTGTCCCCTCCGTTTTTATCCTTTAATTGACCCTAAAAGAGCGCCTTTTGCAAAGTGCTTTTGAATAAACGGATACACGAGCAGCACCGGTATGGTTGCAACGACAATGACCGCCATTTTGATCGTTTGTTCCGGCGGCGCTGCGGCTGCTCCCATCTCCGTCATATCCCCTTGCATACCGCTTGATACGATGACAATCTGGCGAAGCAAAACTTGTATCGGCCATTTTGTCGCATCGCTCAAATACAGAATCGCCTGCATGTACGTATTCCAATAGGTGACGGCGTAAAACAGCGAAATTGTCGCAATCGCCGGCAAAGACAACGGAAGAATGATGCGGAAAAAAATGCCGATGTCATTGCAGCCGTCGATTTTGGCGGATTCCTCGAGGCTTGATGGTATGTTTTGAAAAAAGTTCTTTAAAATGATCAAGTTAAACGCATTGATAGCCGTCGGAAGAATCAGAGACCAATAGGTATCGAGCAATCCGAGCGATTTTACCACGAGAAAGGTCGGGATCATCCCTCCGCTAAACAGCATCGTGAACACGACCAAGAACATGAGGACGCGCCTTCCCATCAGCTCCCTTCTCGACAACCCGTATGCCATTAAAGAGGATAGAAACATGCTGACCGCCGTTCCAGCGGCTGTGACAAGAATAGAAATGATTAAGCTTCTGTACACAATGTCAGTTGAAAAAATATACCTGTACGCATCCAGCGAAAAAGTCGTCGGTATTAAGATAAACTTTTTTGAAATAACCTCTTCAACTGTCGCGAAAGAGGCTGCAATAACATGGATGAACGGCACCACACAAACCAATCCGAACCCTGTTAAAAATGAATAATTCAATATGTCAAACATGCGGCTTCCAGCAGAATGCCTGATCGTCATTTCCCCCTCCTTGTAAGCGCTGTCAAAATATTACGATATCGTGTCTAAAATGTAGCAAACAGAAAGGAGAGCGTCTATAATCATTTTTTAAGCAGGATCAGAAAAGCGGAGAAAAAGATCATCACCTTAGAAGATGATACGTCAGTCTTCATCAAGGATGTCTGAGGCGCTGACTTTCGGTTTGAACCCCAGTTCCCGAATGGCGGAATCGATCGACCACGGCCGCCCCTTATTGTCGCTGACAGCATAATATGTACCATATGTTTTGCCGGATTCGATTGCTGCTTTAAAAATCCCGATGAGGTCGGGGTGGGATAACAGCGTTTTTTTGCTCCTCGGTTTTGCGCGCAGCGTTTCTTGCTCATTTTCAGCGGCTGTCCCGATCCGCAGATTGATCACGGAAACCTTGGCGTCTAATTGGTGCGAGAAAAGGTAGCCGAGATTTTCGGACGCCAATTTTAGCAAGCCGTACAAGCTTTTCGACTGCGGGTAGTCATCCGTGTTGATCTGCCTCCCCAGCAGAGAATCGCCGTCCTTTTCATACACATCTGTCACATGGTTGCTGCTTGCAAAAACCACCTTCGGCACGCCGAGCTCCGCCGCCGCCCGCAAAATCGTATATGTCGCTTTAAAAAAGATATCCGTCATTTTCTCAAACTCCCGCCGATCAAGCAAATCGCCCGACGGCTTGACAGCTAAAAGGTTGATCACCGCATCCGTATTCAGAGGAATGCTTTTCACGACTTCATTGTAATCTGTCGCATCCACCCGGACAAAGCGGACAGCCGGCTTTTCATCAGGTTCTTTTAGATCCAGCACTGTAACCTCATATCCTTCGCCTGCCAATCCGCCCGCTAATACGCGGCCGACCGTGCCGTTCCCTCCGATGATCGTCACCTTTTTCACAGTGATTCACCTCCTGGTTTACAGCCATGTTTTTAAGAAACCGATTGCTTTATGCCTCATTCCGGCTGTCTCGAAGTGTCCGGAATGAGAGCGAAACACTTCATAGCGTTCACCGGCGCCTTTTTCTTTATACACATCAGACAGCTTTTCTTCAATGAGGTCAATCCCTTGAACAGGCGTCAGTTTATCTGCGGTTCCGACGAGGCTTAAATGAGGCCTTGGAGCGATCAGGCTTTCGATTTGAGCGGTTGAAAAGTACTTGACCAGCCCTGGAACATACGAATAGAGATTGTGACGGTCCAAATTCTGCGTCTTGATTAATGTTTCGCTGTCCACCTGCGCGCATATATCAACGCATACGCTGACCCGCTCATCCATTGCAGCAGTCCACCAGGCCATCAGGCCTCCCATCGACATGCCGAGTGAAGCGATGCGGCTTTCGTCTATGTCCTCCCGCATGCTCAGGTAATCGATGGCTCTGATGCTGTCGAAGACCATCATTCCCCACATCACCCGCCCTGTCCAAAGCATTTCTTTAAATATCTCACTCTCCGTTTTGCCGCGCCTGTCTCCGAAAGCCCAATGGTCAATCGCAAGCACGGAAAATCCCAAGGCCGTCAATTCCTCGGCGAACGGCGGCATTTCCAAGTAATCCGCTCCTTCAATCAGCTCCTCCTTTCCCCTTTCGTAACGTCCTCCGTGTGAATGACAGTAAAGCACGGCCGGCCGCTTGCCGTTCATCTGTTTCGGTTTTGCAAAATAGGCCGGCACCGCTTCAATTCCGTTTAAATCAAGCAAAAGCGTTTCGAGAATAAAAGATGACTTTTCTTCAATTTTAAGAGTGCTTACATCAATGCTTTTTTTCCCCGGCAAATCGCCGAGCAGTTTGAAAAGTTGACTGCGCATCGTGTTCCCCTTTCTTTTTTCGTTTGATTCATTAATACGATTTGAAAGGGCGTTTTACCTTTTTCCAGATGATAAGTTGACGGAAGTTCACTACAACCAAGGCGCTGGCAAGCATGATAAACAGTAAGACCCAGGGTGATGAAAACAAAAGAAGCAGTGAGAAGCACCCTATGAGAAAGAGGCAGCCTATTTTGTAAACGCGGCCGGATAGCAGCTTGTAAGCAGCGGCAAGACCGCACAGCGAGTTGCAGATGAAAAAGGCGTTTGCGATCAGGACCAGCGTCTCAACATTAAGAAAGTGAAACATCAGGCAGACGAAAACGACGGTATGGATGAAAAACATAAGCCCCAGCGCAGCCATCGGCTGATTTCCCCTTGATCTGCAGGCAAACAGCCCGCCGGCCTGCGATGCCACCAGCCTGGCTGCTCCGCCTGTCACCTGAAAATAAGCGCACATGCAGAGGACAGCGGTGAGCACTGCGATCACCGGCAATGCAAAAGATCCGAACAACGGCGTCAGCATCATCGCCAGCTTCAATTGTCCGTTTGCAAAGAATCCCGGATCAATCCATTGAACAGCTGCCGCAGTCGCCACATATATGATCGTTACCGTCAGGCTGCTGATCACGACGGCCCGGGGAATCGTTTTCCCGCGGTTTTTCACTTCCATGCTGTAGTTGCCGACGATTTCCCATCCGACCAATGCCCAGAACAGCAGCAGCAATCCGCGGCCAAAATCAGCAAACTGAAAGTTTCCGTCTACGAGCGGCCCCTCACGGAAGTAAGGCACAGAAGCCGCGCTGCTTCCAAACAGGATGAGGGCCGCGGCAGTGGAGAAAATGAGTGCAACCATGCCGACAAATGAAAGATTAAAGCAAAGAACTGCCATACAAAAGATAAAAAAAATGAAGCCGTACAGTTCGGCAGGGAATGCCGTACCGGCCGCAAGAGAATGAATATATTCGCCGGCCGTCATTAATACGGCGGCGGGGCCGAAGCTCGCAGCCATAATAAAATAAAAGACTGCCAACTTTTTAACACGGGAACCGAACGCTTTTTCAGCCGCATAGGCAATCCCGGCATCATTCGGATACTCGACGCTCAATCTGGCAAAAATCCAGGCAAATAAAAAACCGATTCCCAACATCAACAGCCATGCAAAAATCGCATAGTCCCCCGCTGTCTGATGAATCATCGGCGGCAGCAGAATGATTCCGGATCCTAAAATGGGTCCCGTCATCAGCCCGCTTAATAATAAAGGGCCAAGCTTTTTTTCTCTCATACTGATACAATCCTTTCGCAAAGTCGTTTAAAATGATTGTAATCTTGTTTAATTCATCAGTAAAATAGATATTATCGATCTGCAACTTCGAATTTTTCGATATAAGATAAAAAAGGGGGATGACGAGATGGAGATCCGACATTTGAAAACATTCAAAACCATCGTCGATATCGGCGGTTTTACCCGTGCTGCCGATTATTTGGGATATGCGCAGTCCACTGTGACTTCGCACGTTCAAGCAATCGAACAAGAATTAAGAAAGCCGCTGTTCTACAGGCTGGGGAAAAAAATGATGCTGACGGAAGCGGGAAAACACCTTCTCCCTTATGCCGCAGAAATGGTCGAACTGTATGAAAAAGCGAGGCACATTCCGGAAAACGACCAGGAGCCGTCGGGAAACTTGATCATCGGCGCCTCGGAATCTTTAACGGTTTACAGATTGCCTGCCATTCTTCACGAATTTACTAACAAATATCCGCAGGTCACGGTCACATTAAAGTCTTCCACGTGCTGGCAGCTGAGAGACGAATTGAAGCAGGGAAAAATCGATGTCGCTTTTCTTTTGGACAACGATCGGAAAGAAAACGACCTTCATGTTGAAAAGCTGGTCAATGAGCCGATGGTGTTCATCTTTCCCAAGGAACACCCGGCAGGACAAAAGGCCCTTGATGATTTGACTTTTACCGCAAATGAAACGTTTTTATATACGGAGCACGGCTGCAGCTACCGTGATTTTTTTGAGGAGTATTTACGTCAAAGGGGAGTCATTGCCGACCATACGATGGAGTTTTGGAGTGTCGAAGCGATTAAACAGTGCGTGATGTGCGGTTTAGGCGTATCCCTTCTTCCTTTGATCACAACGCGCACTGATATCGAAGAAGGAAAGCTTCAGGGCACGCTGGTCCGCGACGCCCTGTTTTCCACTCAAATGGCTTATCATAAAAACAAATGGCTTTCTCCTGCAATGGCGGTCTTTACAGATATCGTCCGCACGAAAGCAAGAGACTGGGCACAGGCAGAACGTTCCTATATCTAAATGCCTTCGGTATTCATCAGCACGATCCGCCAGCCGTCCGGATCTTCCACCGTTGCCCCTTTGTCCTTCCAATACGGATTTTCTGGCGGCACTTCCTGATGGCCCATGCCAGCAAGCCTTTTTAAAATGCTCTTGATTTCCTTCTGATCAGGAATATAAAAGACGAGCAGATTGTCTTTGGTCGGTGCCGGGCAAGGGCTGCCTCCGATATGGGAGGTGAATTCAAGGTGATATTGGACATTCGGCAGGCCGAACATGACACCACGATACCCTTGATGTCCGGAAAAACCGCCAAGCTTTTTCAGGCCCAGCCCCTTTTCGTAAAACGCAACGATTTCGTCAAAACGGTCTGTAGGCCGGGCGATTCTGACCTGTACGGCGGAAAAATCGGAAAAATGCATCATCATCATCTCCTTTTTCCCATTTTAAGCGGTCATGGATCATTTGAAACGAAGCGAACGGCTGAAATATTTTCATCCTTTCGGCGGAATGACAAAAAAGCCCCTTCGGATTGAAGGGGCTTTCGCCATTAATTTGCGACAATATTGACAAGCTTTCCAGGTACAGCGATCACTTTTCTGATCGTTTTTCCTTCGAGCTGTTCTTTTACTTTTTCATTGTTTTTCGCCAGCTCTTCAAGCTGTTCTTTGTCAGCGTCGGCTGGAACGTTCAGCTTCGCTTTCACCTTTCCGTTCAGCTGAACGACGATTTCGACTTCGTCATCAACGAGCTTTGCTTCATCATAGACAGGCCATGCTTCATACGTGATCGTTTCCTCATGTCCAAGTCGGCTCCACAGCTCTTCAGCTAAATGAGGCGCGACAGGAGACAGCAATTTCACGAAGCCTTCCATGTATTCTTTCGGAAGCTGATCAGCTTTATATGCTTCATTGATGAAGACCATCAGCTGAGAAATACCTGTATTGAAACGCAGACCTTCGAAATGGTCTGTCACTTTCATGACCGTTTCATGGTAGACGCGCTCAAGCGTTTCGCCGGCTCCTTCAACGATCTTCTCGTTTAACCCGCCATTGTCATCGATGAACAGACGCCATACGCGGTCAAGGAAGCGGCGGGCGCCGTCAAGTCCTGTCGTTGACCAGGCGATCGATGCATCCAAAGGCCCCATGAACATTTCGTACAGCCGGAGCGTGTCCGCGCCATGCGTCTCCACTATTTCGTCCGGATTGACGACATTGCCTTTCGATTTGCTCATTTTTTCGTTGTTTTCACCAAGAATCATTCCTTGGTTATAAAGCTGTTTGAACGGCTCTTTCGTCGGAACGACCCCGATGTCATAAAGGAATTTATGCCAGAAGCGCGCATACAATAAGTGCAGAACGGCGTGTTCCGCCCCTCCAATATACATATCGACAGGAAGCCATTCCTTTAATTTTTCAGGGGAAGCCAGTTCGTTCGGGTTTTTCGGATCGATGTAGCGCAGGAAGTACCAGCAGCTTCCCGCCCATTGCGGCATCGTATTCGTTTCGCGTCTTCCCTTTTTGCCTGTTTCAGGATCTGTCACTTCCACCCATTCTTTAATGTTCGCAAGAGGAGACTCACCCGTTCCGCTCGGTTTGATTTCCGACGTTTTCGGCAAGATCAGCGGCAGCTCTTCTTCAGGAACCGGAGTCGATGTGCCGTCTTCCCAATGGATGACCGGGATCGGCTCGCCCCAGTAGCGCTGACGGCTGAACAACCAATCGCGGAGGCGGTATGTTATCTTTTTCTCGCCCTTTCCGTTTTCATCAAGCCACTGGATCATTTTTTCGATCGCAGCCGCTTTATCAAGGCCGTTCAGAAAGTCTGAATGAATGTGTTCGCCGTCGCCTGTATATGCTTCTTTCTCAACATCTCCGCCTTTGACGACTTCTTTGATCGGCAGCCCGAATGCAGATGCGAATTCGTGGTCCCGCTCATCATGGGCAGGAACCGCCATGACCGCCCCGGTCCCGTATGTAGCCAAGACATAGTCCGCAATCCAGACCGGAATTTTTTCCCCGTTTGCCGGATTGACCGCATAAGCACCTGTGAAGACGCCTGTTTTTGTTTTCGCAAGGTCTGTCCGCTCCAAGTCGCTCTTTGATTGAACTTCTTCGATATAGGCATCGACTGCGTCTTTCTGTTCAGGTGTCGTGATTTTTTGAACCAAATCGTGCTCCGGAGCCAAAACGGCATATGTCGCACCGAATAATGTGTCAGGCCGCGTTGTGAAAACCGTAAACGTTTCGTCTGTGCCGTCGACCGCAAAATGAACATGCGCCCCTTCGGAACGGCCGATCCAGTTGCGCTGCATCTCTTTAATGCTTTCCGGCCAGTCGAGTTCTTCCAGATCTTCAAGCAGGCGGTCGGCATAAGCGGTAATCTTCAGCATCCACTGCTTCATTGGACGGCGTTCTACAGGATGGCCGCCGCGTTCGCTTTTGCCGTCGATAACTTCTTCATTGGCAAGAACGGTTCCAAGCGCAGGACACCAGTTTACAGGGACTTCATCTACATAAGCGAGACCTTTTTCGTAAAGCTTTAAGAAAATCCACTGCGTCCATTTATAGTAGTCCGGATCTGTTGTATTGACTTCTCTGTCCCAGTCATACGAAAAGCCGAGCGCTCTGATCTGACGGCGGAAGTTGGCAATGTTCTGCTCGGTAAAGACGGCAGGATCGTTTCCCGTATCCAGCGCATATTGTTCCGCAGGAAGACCGAATGCATCCCAGCCCATCGGATGGAGGACATTGTACCCTTGCATCCGTTTCATGCGGGACAAAATGTCGGTCGCCGTATAGCCTTCAGGGTGTCCGACGTGAAGGCCTGCGCCTGACGGATACGGAAACATGTCCAATGCATAAAATTTCGGTTTCGATTTATCTTCACGCGTGGCAAACGTTTTATTTTTCAGCCAATAGTCCTGCCACTTTTTCTCGATTGTTTGATGGTCAAAACTCAATTGTAAAAACCTCCTTTGAATATGAGTACGGCTTCTTTGTCTTCAAGTATGGACGGGACTGGCAGCGTTATATTCAGATTATTCTAAAATCAAAAAAACTCTCCCATCCCTAAGAAGGGACGAGAGATTTCCCGCGGTACCACCCTTGTTAGTGTGCATGCGGCACACTCACTTGATATCTGTAACGCAGATACGCGGCAGCAGCTCATCACTGCTGCAACTCTGAGGCGAGTTCGGAAGCTCATTTGATTGACTTTCACCAGCCGTCAACTCTCTGAAACAAAATGGGCTTCTTACTGCTCCTCTTCACTGTTCTTGCCGTAACCGTAATCTTATCTGTATTTTATAGAATTCTGTTCATAAGTGCAAGCAGGTTTGTATACAATGGGAATGTGCTGAAAAAAGGGTAAGAGTGAGGATCTTAATCGTGTGGAGATTTGTTTTGCCGTTCGGAGTTCTGTACATTTGCCTGCTGTTCTCTGACAAAGTCAAAGCTTCTCAATACAGCTTCACCGCCGTAGCCGGCAATGATCGATAAAACGACAAGCTGAATTCCAGAATCAGGCTCCGCAGATAAAACAAGCAAAATAGAAGCAACCATTCCGACAAGAATATCTTCAAAAAATCCAAGGTAAATGAATCGTTTCGTTGTTCTCGGTTTCTCGAGGCGTCCTCTTTTTTTAACGTGCCCGAGAACCCCCATAATCCCTCCAATCAAACAAGCAACCAAAACTTGATGCAGCATCTTCATCACCTTCCTAAAGCCCTTAGTTTAGTCAAGCGACTTCAGGCCATCGAGCAGCCCCCCCTAGACCCCTTGCGATGATATTCGATACTACCATACAGAAAATGTGTTCTGTCTGAGAAGAAAAAAAGCTTGTTTCTTCCATTATATGTGAAGATTTGGTTGATAATCTTGATTCCTTCGATTCATTTTCGCATAATTACAATTACCTATTTTTTCTATATCACTCATGCATCTGATTGAGCGGAGAGCTGCTTTTCCTTCCTGTCGTATAAAAACGCCGTTCCTATTGCGATCAGCAGCAATACGAGCAGAACCGCGAGCAAAAGCTGCATATTGAAATAATCAACCAGCATTCCGCCAAAAAGCGGCCCGATCATTCTTCCGCCAGTCGCCATACTGTTGACAAACCCTTGATAAAACCCTTCTTTCCCCCTCGGAGCGAGACGGTTTGCGATTGTCGGCACAGCCGGCCATACAAGCATTTCGCCAATGGTCAGCACAACCATCGCGGCAAGAAACGCCGGAAACCGTTCAGCGCCAAACAAAATTCCGTATGCCATCATAAAAATGACAAATCCGATCACGATTTGGTTTTTCAGCGATTCGGCAAACCGTTTCACAAAAAAACCGATCAGCGGCTGGCCGAAAACAATGAGCGCACCGTTCACTGTCCAAAGCACGCTGTACTGCCCAAGAGATATCCCCAGCTCCTGGGTGTGTGAAGCGATGGTCGAGGACCATTGCGAATAAGCGACCCAGCCGAGCAGATAGCCCGTACATATAACCAAAAGCGCGGAAAATCTCGATTTCCCGCTGACTGAATCGGCATGATCCAAAACAGAAGACTGCATGGCTTTTTCAGAGCGGATGCGCCTAAATCCGAAAATCGCAATCATGAAAAAGACGGCATACAGCATCGCATTCGCCAGAAAAACATACGTAAATGAAAAAGACGCGACAATTCCGCCGAGCGCTGAACCGACTGCCACCCCTGCATTTTGCGCCACGTATACAGCATTGAACGGCTTTCTGCCGCCTTCCGGCCAAACTGAGCCGGCCATTGCATAGCATGCCGGAAACACGATACCTGATCCAAAACCGGCCAATGTTAAGAAAAGAATGTATTGGAACCAATCGTGAAAAAAGACGAGGCCTGAAAGGCTCGCAAATGTAATCACAATTCCAAGAACGACCGTTTTAAATCCGCCGATTTTATCGAATAGATATCCCCCGAACAGGTTGCCCAGCACATTTGCCCCTGAGTTCAGCATCAGCACAAATCCGGCCGCTGTCAGCGACTTTCCCAAATGCTGATGGATATAAATGGTATTCAGCGGCCATAAAAAAGATGCCCCTGTGACATTGATAAACATTCCGATGACCAAAAGCCATAATGTGCGCGGCATAGCGTTTCCTTCTTTCTCTTTAGCATTCCCTCTAGATTCTATTCGTTTTGCCCATTTTTTTCAATTGACACGATTTCGATTTTCAACATAAAAAACCCCCTTTTTAAAGGGGGAATTTTTTTATGATTGCGTCATCCATTTCGGCTTTCCGAAACCGGCGAACTCCCGATCAATCGCATCTTCAAAAGCTTTGGATTTGACCGCTTCTTTGAGATCTTCGGCGAATGGCTTGTTTTTGTTTTTTTCATCCACTACCACTTGATTGCGGTAGCGGTCGGGCATGTTCTCAAGCGCCAGCGCGTCCTGCAGCTTCATATTGGCGGAGAGAGCGAAATTGCCCGGGACAGCCGCGATATCCAGGTCATCGACAGCTCTTGGAAGATTGGCGGATTCAAGCTGTTTAAATGTCAGCTTTTTCGAATTTTCCGCAATATCCTGGACAGAGGCTTTCAATGTGTCGACATCGCTTTTCAGCCGAATCAGCCCCTGATCCTGAAGCGTTAAGAATGCCCTGGCGGCATTGGCTGGATCGTTTGGAACAGCCACTTCCGCCCCGTTTTTGACATCGTTCAAGTCGTTATATTTGGCAGAATAGAGACCCATCGGAGCGGTCGGCACAGAAATGAGCGCCGCAAGATGTTTATTGTTTTCTTGATTGTATGATTTCATAAAAACCTCATGCTGAAACAAATTGGCGTCGAGTTCGCCTTCGCTTAATGCCGTGTTCGGCTGTACATAATCGGTGAATTCGACAACTTCAACTTTGTAGCCTTTTTTCTCAAGTTCAGGCTGAATCGCTTTTTTGACCATATCGTAATACGGTCCTGCAGTAGCGCCTATTTTGATCGTTTTACCGTCGCTTTCAGCATTGTTTCCGCACGCGGCCAGAAGCGCCAGGCTCAAGGCCAGTCCCAGCGCAAAAGTCCATTTTAATAACTTGTTCATGTATATCTCCTCCTCCAAAATAAAAAAACTCTTTCAGCCGCCTGAAAGAGTTGTTCAACTTATCTTTCAGAATGCGCCTGACATTCTGCTGGATTTAGCACCTTGCTCTGCTGCAGGTTGCTGAGATTTCGCCGGGCCAGTCCCTCCATCTCTCTTTATAAGCTGCATATTCGGTTTTTAAATGATTTCTCTATTTTACGTTTGAATATTTAGATTTGCAAGAAATTTTTTAGTATAAACATTTTTTTCTTTTTAAGCTAAAATATAGTTATCAAACACGAAAGGAGACGAATTATGGAATCTATCATGCTGATCGGGTTTTTATCCTTCATTTTTTCCATCTGCTATCTTGCCTTTCATTTTATCAGAAGAATCTTTTCTCCAGGCAAAAAATTTTCCAGAAAACTCTTTTATCCTTGTTTTGCAGGCGGACTTCTCCTCCTGATCATCTCTCTTCCTTATTACGATGAGGAAACATATGCCGTCGATGAGACAAAAACAGAGGACCTGACAACCGAGCTTCAGGAACTGAAAACTGAACACAGCGCTGTACAAAAGGAGCAAACCGCATTAAAGCAGCAGCTCAATCAAGCAAATGAAAAACTGAAGGCAGTCAAAACGGAGAATGACACATTAAAAAAAGAAAACGAAAAACTGACAAAAGAAAAAGACTCGCTTACGAAAAAAACAAAATCGCTATCAGAAAAACTGGCCAAGGCTGAAGAAAAAAGCGGCAGTGCCGAAGCCACTGTAAAAGAAAAGAACACCACCGCTCAGGCCGGAACGTCACACAGCGCGCCCGCCGCTAAGAAAAGCAGCGGTGAAAGCACACAGGAGTGCAAAATTAAAGGAAGCGTCAACCATATTTATCATACACCGGGAAGTACATATTATGACCGCACGAAAAACGTCGCCCGTTGGTTCTGCACAGAACAGGAGGCACGTGATGCGGGATACAGACCTCCGAAACGTTAAAAAAGCCGGCATACCGCCGGCTTTTTTCTTAAAGCTCTCTTCTTAATGCTGTCAGCACGTTCGTTCTTGTCGCTTTAATGGCCGGATTCAGGCCTGAAAGAATGGCGACGCCTGCACTGATCAAGGTGGCGATGAGTACAAGGCTGACCGGAATATGCGAGAAGGTGATGCTGAGCTCTGCAGCACTTGCTTCTCCTTCTGAAACCGATGATAAAATGACAGGAATAATCTTGTTCACTAAAAAGCTGACACCGTATGAAATGATAATACCTAAAACAGATCCTAAGATGCCGATATAGGCGCTTTCCAGCAGGAACATTCGGCGGATCACATTCGGGCTCGCCCCGATCGCTTTCATAATCCCGATTTCCTGCGTCCGTTCTGTAACCGCCATTGTCATCGTGTTGAAAATCCCGATGGCTGAAATCAAAACGGCAATGACTCCGACAAAGATCAGACCGATTTTAAAAGCCATGAAAAACAGATTGATGCTTTCGAGTTTTTTCGTTATTGAATCGACGTAGTAGCCTTCATCCTCCAAATCTGTTGTCAGCTGTCCGACATGTTCAAAATTATCCGCGTAAACCGAAAGCTTTTTTTCGATCGTGCCGTTGTCTTTGTCCGCCTTCAGAAATCCGGTGATGTCTTTTTGCATGTCGTTGCTGACATAGACTGTTGAATCGCTTGCCCATTCATAAGAAGGTTTTTTCGTCACTCCGACAACTTTCAGATCATATGTTTTCGCTTTCCCTTCTTCTCCTGTTTTTTCATCCATTTTTGAGATCTTTAATTCAATTGTTTTGCCGAGAATATCTTCTGCGTATCCTTTTGGTTCTTTTACTTCCTCCGCATTATTTTCCATCTGTTTTTCATAATCTTGGGCTTCTTTTTTCGTCCAGAGATTCTTCCCGAAATGGTAGCCGACGACGATTTCATTCGGTGTTTTCGCTACGCGGCCGCGATCGAGTTTGATATTGGCTTTTTGTTCAGCGGCCATGTCAGTAATCGTGATATTCGACATTTGATTGTTGGTCCTATTGCCCAACTTTGCTTCAGCAGGTGCGAACACCTGCGTGCGCTCGATAATCGCGGACACATCTTTGCGATTTTCAAACTCTTTCAAGTCTTTCTTTTGAACTTTCTGATCGCTCTTTCCTTCTTTTCCGACAACCTGAATTTCAGTGACAATCTGTTCTTTCATCAGCTGTTCAGTCATCGATTTTTGCAGTCCGAATCCGACCGATGCGAGCACGATTAAAAACGCGCAGGCCACCGTTGTTGCGAGAATGGTCATAAACACACGCAGGCGGTTTTTCTTCATATTTCTTCTAATGAACTTTAACTGATCCTTAAACTTCAAGAGTCTCTTCCCCTTTCTCTAACACGCCGTCAGATAATTGAAATTTCGTATTGGCGATCGATGCCACCTCGTCATCGTGCGTGATGATGACAAATGTAATGCCGCGCTCCCTGTTCAGCTGCCGAATGAATTCGAGGATTTCCTGCTCTGTTTCGGAATCGAGGCTTCCGGTCGGTTCATCGGCTAAAATGATTGATGGATTCAAAATCAAAGCGCGGGCGATGCTGACGCGCTGCTGCTGTCCGCCTGAAAGCTCATTCGGATAGTGGCCGGCGTGGTTTTCAAGGCCTACGCGGTGAAGCATCTCATTGACGCGCTGCTTCCGCTCCGACGGCTGAACACCTTTTAAAGTCAGAGGCAGTTCGATGTTTTCGAAAGTCGTCAAGCTCGGAATCAGCTGAAAACTTTGAAAGATGAAGCCGAAATGTTCAAGCCTGAATGCCGCCCATTCTTTTTCGCCGTAATTCGTGACATCCGTGCCGTCAATGACGATCTTGCCTTCTGTCGGGGCGATATAGCCGGAAATCAAGTTCAACAGCGTCGATTTTCCGGAACCGCTCCGTCCGACAATGCAGGCGATTTCGCCTTTTTCGACGGTAAGCGAGACATCCTTTAACACTTTAATTTCATTTTCCCTCCCCTTTTTACCGACTTTAAACGAGTGGTGAATATGCTCTACACTGATCATTTGTAAATCTCCTCTCCATAATGGGTTACAGCTGTTTTATTTTTTTAAAAATCAAGAAGTAACTGATTAAAAACCCGACTGCCGAACCGATCAACATACCGAAGATATAGCTGAACAGGCTTGAGCCAGAGGCTGTGCCAAATCCCCAGATGCCAAATAAAATCACGAGAATTTGGATTGGCCGGTCCATTTTTCCCCAAAGGAAAAAATGTCCGTTCCGTTCAATCTGCTGTCTGATAAAGCAGAAGTAGCCGATCATATAAAACAAGATCCCCATGGCGAGCGGAATAAGCGTAAAGGCCAGGCTGCCGTATTGATTGCCGAATTGGTTGAGGTACATGATCGGCGTTATATAATCCAATAGTTCTGTTTCACCATAAAAGAAAGCAGGGTGATCTCCAAAGAAACTCCGGATGATTCGAATGTTGGCCAACGGAAGCCCGATCAGCAAATACGGCAGGATCGAAGTTGAAAATGCAACAATCAGCTGGGCCAGCGGATTGCCGGTCATCGTGCCCGCCGCCATGACAAGCGAATAGACCATAAAACAGAAAATAACCGACCCGATAAAATACTCATGAAAATGAATGACATCAACCTTATACAAAATAATCAAAGCGTAAGATAGCAAGTAAGATAATAGCTGGGCTGTTAAAAGAATTGAAATGCCGAAGAAATATTTCGTATTGAAAATGACGCCGCGCTTATAAGGAAGGCCTAGTGTGAAATCAAGCGTTCCTCTGCTCCGTTCAAACCCGATCTGGCTTAGCGCAAGCGCGACTCCGCCAACCCAGAACATTCTCATAGCCCCGCCTATCTCATAATTTTTATATAAAACGCACTCCATATCGGGAAATTTTTTCAGTTCTGAAAGACATCCTTGATACTGAAAATAATCATTTAAAATCGAAAACGGTTCACTCAGCATCACCGCTGCAAACACAACTAAAAAAATCCAAAAATGCTGTTTCCACTCTTTATATAAAAGTCCGCGGTCTACCATCTTCGCTTACCTCCATACTTCGCGATGAATACTTCCTCAAGACTGACCGGAAGCTCGTTCCAAACTTTCGGAGACAAACTTTTAAGAAATTGTTTGCTCACATCGTCTTCTTTCGGAATCAACACCGTATAAAAGACGCCGGTGTGATCCAAAACAGGGATTTCCCTTTCCCTGATTTTCAAATTGACATCTTCTTCAAATGCCATTTGGATTTTAATAAAATCGCCTTTCAGTTCATCAAGATCCATAATGTTCGACAATGTATTGTCTTCGAGAAAACCGATTCGGTTGCACATTCTTTCAATATCCTCAAGCCGGTGGGATGTGATGAGAATCGTCGTGTTGTTTTCAGCCACTTCATCGACCATCAGCTGGAGAACGTCTTGTCTTGTGACGGCATCAATGCCGTCTGTCGGTTCATCGAGCAGGATGACCGCCGGCCGGATTGCAAATGACAAGATCAGCGACATTTGCTTTTTCAATCCTGTAGACAATTCCCTGTACTTTTTTGTTTCGGGTATATCGTAACGGTTCATTAATTCATTCGCGTATGTAACATCAAAGTCAGGATAAATGTTGCGCAAAATATTGACGAGCTGTTTGTAATTGTATTTTTCGAAATAGGTGTTTTGAACGGGCATATAGACGATATTGCGCTTGACGAGCGGATGGTCCTTCACCTTGACGCTGCCGAAGTAGATGTCTCCCTCATCAGGCAGCAGGATTTGCTGAATCAGGCGGAGAAGCGTCGTTTTCCCTGAGCCGTTTCTTCCGAGCAGCCCGAAAATCTCTCCTTCCTCAAGCTTAAAGGAGATGTTTTTGAGTATTTGTTTTCCCTCAATCGTTTTTGACACAGATTTGAGCTCAATCATTCACTTCGCCTCCTCTCACTTCTTCGTCGATTTCCGCCATCCACTCCTGCAGCTTTTTCGTGTCGATCCCGGCGTAATGCGCATCGATGATCAGCTGCTTTAACTGCTCTTTAATCATCGCAATCTTCCCTTCATCAAGCGTAACTTTCGCGTTTTCAGAAATATACGTTCCTCTTCCCCTCAACGTTTCAATAATTCCTTCCCGTTCAAGTTCTTTATAGGCTTTGCTGACAGTGTTCGGGTTCGCAATGATAATAGTTGCAAGCTCTCTGACAGAAGGAAGTTTATCTCCAGGCTTGATTATCCCTTTTAAGCAAAGCTCTTTCATTTGCTGGATGATCTGCTCATAGATCGGGGTTGAGCTTCTCGGATCGATTTGAATCATCTATCTCCCTTCTTTCTCGTTCAATCTCAGATCATTCACTTTTAAAAAAATACGTATCCCAAATTTTCTTGAATTATAAAGCCCAGCTTCGCAAGTACAAACAAGAACGAACAGGCAATGATAAACGCCACGACCACCATCGGCGTTACTTTTTTATGTTTATCACTCATGAGTATTGCTCCTTTACATGTGTGTGTTAATTGTATTACTCGATATAGTACACCTAATACAATAAATACATCGTCCTTTTTTGTCAATCACTTTTTTCAAAAAAATGAACCCTTTCAAAAAGGGTTCATCTTTCATACGATCTCTGCAGAATCATATTGTTTTGAAGGGTTTGCAGCTGAAGCCTTTTGCGGTGAATTTCCTCCCTTTGCTGCTCATTGGCAAACAGCGAAAGCTTGTTTAATTCGTTAACCGCGTTTTCAAGCATCAGCTGCGCATGGCTGTACTCTGTCTCATTGTAATGTTCCTGCCTGCTTGCAGTTTCAAATTGAGATAAAGCATAATCATAAGCATCTTCGCTTCTTTGGATGTGCTCTCCGACGGATTGTCTTGTAGCCAAAGAAAACCCCTCCTTAATGGAAAAATCCATCGTGATTAGTTTGACCATCACAGCCGTGATCATTGAAGAAAATAATTGGGAATCGGTTTGTTCTTATCGTGTTTATTTGCTACAATTTTAGGATGCCGTGATACTAAAAGGAGGTCCTTTTGTTTGCATCAGTACAACCCTTTTCCATATACAAACAGTGAAAAACGATATCATACATGGAATTATCATTTAAGAAATCATTTCGGTCATAAAGTGTTTAAAGTCGCCCTTGACGGAGGCTTTGACTGCCCGAACCGCGACGGCACGGTCGCACACGGCGGATGCACATTTTGCAGCGCCGCAGGGAGCGGAGACTTTGCGGGAAACCGAGCCGACGATCTGCTGACCCAATTTAATGAAGTGCGCGACAGAATGCATGAAAAATGGAAAGACGGCAAATACATGGCGTACTTTCAGGCATTTACGAACACGCACGCTCCCGTCAGCGTTCTTCGCGAAAAATACGAAACGGTCCTCGGCCTCGACGGCGTAGTCGGCCTTTCTATCGCAACCCGGCCGGACTGTCTTCCCGACGATGTTGTCGAATATCTTGCCGAGCTTAATGAACGCACATACCTCTGGGTGGAACTCGGCCTTCAGACCGTTCATGAACGGACGGCTGATTTGATCAACCGCGCCCATGATTTCGACTGCTATGTGGAAGGCGTGAACAAGCTGAGGAAACACGGTATCCGCGTCTGCTCCCACATCATTAACGGGCTGCCTCTCGAAGACCGCGGCATGATGATGGAAACCGCAAAAGCGGTCGCTGACTTGGATGTGCAGGGGATTAAAATCCATCTGCTCCACCTGTTAAAGGGAACGCCAATGGTGAAGCAGTATGAAAAAGGCAAATTAACATTCCTTTCTCAAGATGATTATGTCCAGCTTGTTTGCGATCAGCTTGAAATTCTTCCGCCGGAAATGATCATTCACCGGATTACGGGTGACGGACCGATCGAATTGATGGTCGGACCGATGTGGAGCGTCAATAAATGGGAAGTCTTAAACGCCATCAATGGAGAACTGGAAAGGCGCGGCAGCTATCAGGGGAAATGGTTCAACAAAGAGAAAGAAGGCATGGCCACATGAAGCTCAAGAAGATCCTCCCGTATGCGAAAGAACTGCTGAAATCAGCCGCAGGCGAAGGAGACATCGTCATTGATGCGACAATGGGAAACGGACATGATACTCACTTTTTAGCAGAACTTGTCGGTGAAAGCGGACATGTCTATGCCTTTGATATCCAGGAAGAAGCGCTGACCCATACTGCGGAAAGGCTTGGAGAAAAGCACCGCGGCAACGTCACCCTGATTCAAAAAAGCCACGATCAGCTGATTGAATCGCTTCCGTCTGAAACGATCGGCCGTGTATCGGCAGCCGTCTTCAATCTCGGATATCTGCCGGGCGGAGACAAAGCGGTGACAACAAGAAGCGAGTCAACCATTTCGAGCATCGAGCAGCTGCTGCACATCCTGAAAGACGAAGGGCTGATCGTGCTTGTCGTCTATCACGGCCATCCGGAAGGAAAAAGAGAGAAGGAAGACCTTCTCGAATTTTGCTCGAATCTTGACCAGGATAAAGCGCGCGTCCTCTGCTATCAATATTTAAACCAGCGGAATGATCCTCCGTTTATTATCGCCATTGAAAAAAAAGCTCAAATCAGCAAATGATTTGAGCTTTCTTTATGAACTTTTCATCCACGGCATTTTTTGAATTTTGCGGTAGGCCCTTCCGTTGATATAGAAGAAGTAGGAAGTTTTTCCGCTTGCTTTAATGAGGCGCTTCGCCAGCCGGCCGATTTCCTTTTGACCCGCGACCTTATCGTCTGATAAATAAACACCCAGAAGACCTCTGTTGATCAAACGGTGAAAGTTTTCGTGCGGAATCCCGCGCAAATGTTCATCCGCCATTTCGATGAAATATTCGAGCCTATCCATCATATCTGAATGCGATGGGTAATACGTGCAGAAATTCAAATCTCCGCCGATTAAGTCTTCCTCCTGGTCAATTAAATAATCGAGCAGGATGTGCAGTCCCTGTATGTACGGAAAATAGCTGTCGCGGATCTTTCCGGCCATCGATTCAGTAAAATCGGAACGGACGGAATACGAGACGAGACAGAAGATGCCGAGCGTTGAACCCGCACAGGCTGAGAACTCGTACCATTCCATTTTCGGCAAGGCCGATTTATATTTCTCAAACCACGCTTCGAGCCGGGGAACACGCTCATGCTCCACAACGTGTTTATGAACTTGCAGATCGCAGTAGTAGCTGCAAAGCTCAAGCAGGTGCTGCTTGATCAGATCATAGTTCTCAATTTCCGCAAGCACGCCTTGGCACGTTTTCACTAAGTCGTGCAAATAGCCCTGATCATCCTGGTCTTCCCTGAACCGGTAATAGTTCTTCAATTCAGCCCCGACGGTCAGCGCGTCTTTCATCGACTGATGAAGCATGGTGAAATCATCCGGATCAAGCGAGGTGCTCCGGTCGCATAGATTGTCGAGATAGTCGCTTATCGTCTGATACGCCGTAATAAACCGGATCGACTGCTCGATTTTGTCGCCTGAAAGGAGGGCCATAATGCCGCCGCCTTCACAGTGAAAGGTTTTATCCCTGATGCTGGCTTTCGCCTGCGTTTTCAGCTCGGGATTTTGAATCGTTTCAGCTTTTCGTTTCCACTTGTCCAATTCCTGATGAACAAGAGGAAAAACCTCTCTGTATACTTTAGCCATTAATCCAAAAGGATGCTCCGGTACTGCCAAAGAATGCACCTCCATTATGTCATATACTGTTCCGCAAACGCTCTCGCCGCTTTAAAAACGTCTTCCCGCTCAGGCTCATTGAAAATTTCGTGGTATAAGCCCTCCCACTCCCTGTACGTCTTATTGTGAGAAGCAAGCTCGTTAAACCACTTGACGACCATTTTTTTGTCGACAAGCCAGTCTGTGCCCGCCTGCATGACAAAGAGCGGGATGTTGAGAAAAGCGTCCGTCGGCTCCATCGCGCTTTTCAACGCTTTTAACATTTCTTGATACCATCTGACAGAAACTTTTGTGATATATAATGAATCGTTGATGTCCATTTCGATGACTTCATTGTTTCTCGTCGCTTTATCAGGCGTGATCCCGGATTCAAACCGCATGGACGGAGCCAAAACGTTGAGCCCTTTGGAAATCCAGTCCAAAAATTTGTTCGGCTTTAATTGCAGCCCGAGACAAGGGGATGATAAAATGAGACCGGCAATGCCGCTTTGCTGCTGCTTAAACCACTCGATCGCGATCAGGCCGCCCATGCTGTGCCCGAGCATAAACACAGGCAGTTCAAATGCTTTCGCCCTGGCGACCCATTTGTCCACTTCATCAATATATTCTTGAAACGAGCGTATATGTCCTCTTTCTCTTGTCGAAGTTCCCTGTCCGGGCAAATCCCCTATCACGACATTAAACCCGGATGAACGCCACATTTCGGACAGCCATTTATACCGCCCGTGATGCTCACACGCACCGTGAATGATGACGATTGAAGCAACAGGTCTTTCCGCTTCCATGCACCACATGCTGACCACCTCACACAATTTTATAAATGAAAGGATGAAACCTATGATCTACCCTTATAAAAAAACGGAACCCGTTATTCATGAAACGGCGTTTATCGCCGACAACGCGGTCATCACCGGAGATGTAACAATCGGAGAGCAATCAAGCATCTGGTTCTCTTCTGTTATCCGCGGCGATGTCGCCCCGGTCAGGATCGGAAAAGGCGTGAACATTCAAGACCTTTCCTGTCTGCACCAAAGCCCTGAACGTCCTCTCGTGATTGAAGACGGTGTGACGGTAGGCCATCAGGTTACACTGCACAGCTCCGTGATACGAAAGCATGCCCTTATCGGAATGGGGTCGGTTATTCTTGACGAAGCGGAAGTCGGGGAAGACGCTTTTATCGGGGCAGGCAGTCTTGTCCCGCCTGGCAAAAAGATCCCGGCCGGGCACCTCGCCTTCGGCAGGCCCGCTAAAGTCATCCGCCCGTTAACCGACAAAGATAAACAGGAAATGGAAAGAATTCGCAAAGAATATATTGAAAAAGGACAATACTACAAATCCTTGCAAAAAAAAGATTAGCTTTGCTACAACTTTACCATTTTTCCACCGATAATTTAAGCAATAACCTTTTCGGCCGCACGCGTCTGCGGCTTTTTTCTTTTCCGAAATCTTTACAAATACTTATCATTTGCTAAACATTCATTTTTTACAATAAACATGAAGCAGCCATTCATGTAAAGGAGGTTATGACATTTGAATAAACTGATGGTCGGCATCTACAACTTTGAATGCCGGATTTTCCTCGGTATGAACAGCTTATTTCACCAAAAAACGCTCAACCGTTACTTTCGTTCCTCAACACATTTGGGAGGGGCTTTCTGCACGATTTCCGCCTGCCTGTCTCTCTTGCTGTTCGGATCCGGAAGTGTTCGTACAGCGGGGATCGCCAGCGCCCTTGCCCTTTTGGTCAGCCACCTTCAAGTCATGCTGATCAAAAAGCTGTATCCGAGAAAGCGGCCGTATTTAACGCTAAAGGAAACACAGGTTTTGCAAAATCCGCTCAAGGATCATTCTTTTCCATCCGGCCATACGACCGCGGCATTTTCTGTCATTACACCGCTAATGATATTCTTTCCGATACTCGCGCTTTTATTAATTCCGATAGGCATCAGTGTGGGGCTCTCCAGAATCTATCTCGGTCTTCATTATCCTTCGGATGTTCTGGCAGGCACGGCCCTTGGGATTTCAGTCGGAACTTTGTCGGCGATGATCTTCTAAGCCGGCCGTTTCTTCCAAAAACGTCACTGATTTTCACATCACCAACAGGAGGGGAAACGATGAAAATTGCGATATTTACGGATACGTTCACACCGGATGTGAACGGTTGCGCCAGAACGCTGAAAAGGTATACGGATTACCTTGAAAAAAACGGGATACCCTATAAAGTATTTGCGCCGGAAAGCACGCATGAAACACAATTTTCGAGCCGCATCAGCCGTTTTACGAGCATGCCGTTCTTCTTATACCCCGAGTGCAGAATCGCTCTTCCTAATCTCATCAAAATGAAATCAGAACTCCGCGAATTCAATCCCGATCTCATTCACATCGCAACTCCTTTTAATATCGGCCTGGCGGGGCTCAAGCTTGCGAAGAAATGGAACATCCCCGTCGTAGGCTCTTACCATACCGATTTTGACCAGTACCTTTCATATTATGATCTTCAAATGTTTTCCAAACTATTATGGAAATATATGCACTGGTTTCATAAAGATTTTCGAAAAGTTTTCGTCCCTTCGCGCGAAACGTTTATGCAGCTCAAAGCCAAACAATTCAGGAACCTCTCCATCTGGAAGCGCGGCGTGGACTGCTCGCTGTTCAGTCCCGCGTATCAAACCGAACACATCCGCAAGCGATACGGCATAAAGGAAACCTATATCCTCAGCTATGTCGGAAGGCTTGCACCTGAAAAAGACTTGGAGACGCTGCTCAAGATCGCAAGTCACCCCGCTTTGAAAGATGACATCCACTGGCTGATCGCGGGAGATGGCCCGTTAAAAAAAGAGCTTGAGAAGCGAGCCCCCCTCAATATGACTTTTGCCGGCTATGTCAAAGGAGAAGAGCTGGCAAGCATTTATGCGAGCTCAGATTTGTTCGTCTTTCCTTCTCCGACGGAAACCTTCGGAAATTCCGCGCTTGAAGCGCTTGCCTGCGGGACGCCTGTTATCGGGGCAGATTCCGGCGGCCTGAAAGACTTTATACAAAACGGAAGAAACGGTTTTCTTTCCGAACCTAGAAATCCGGAGGCGTTCACCGCAAATATATTGCGCGTCCTCTCCAACCTGCCGTTAAAAAAACGGATGGCATACGAAGCGAGAAGCTATGCCCTTACCCAGTCGTGGGACGTGATCTTTGACAATCTCCTCTCCGAATGTGAACATGTGCTTGCAGATTTATCAGCTGAAAAACCGGCATAAAAAAAGAAGGTTTTCGATTAACGAAAACCTTCTTTTTTGGCTTAAACGATAATGACTTCTTTTGGCTGATGGTTCAGTTCTTCCGGTACAAAGCGCTTTTCAACGAATATGCTGTGCCAGATCATAAAGATGAGAACCGTCCAGATTTTGCGGCTGTTATCCGCTTTGTTGGCGCAGTGGTCTTCAAGAAGCTGAAGCACGTAATCTTTATGGATATACGCGTCTGTGTCGCTCTCTTTAATGATGTTCACGGCCCAGTCATGCATTTCGTTTTTCAGCCAGTGGCGGATCGGCACAGGGAAGCCTAGCTTTTTACGGTTTAAGACATGATCTGGAACGATGCCTTCCGCCGCTTTTCTAAGCAGATATTTTGTCGTGCCGTTTTTCGTTTTCAGCTCTTCCGGAATTTTGGAAGCCGCTTCAAATACGACTTTGTCCAAAAACGGAACGCGGAGTTCCAGTGAATTGGCCATCGTCATTTTGTCGGCCTTCAGCAAAATGTCGCCGCGCATCCATGTGTGGATATCGACATACTGCATTTTGTTGATTTCGCTGTAGGACTTGCTTTCTTCAAAATACGGCTTTGTCACGTCACAGTAAGAGAGGTTGCTGTCATACTGGCGAAGCAGTTTTGATTTCATGCCTTCTTCAAAAATCTTTGCGTTACCGATATATCTCTCTTCAAGAGGCGTACAGCCCCTCATTAAAAAGCTTTTCCCTTTCATTCCTTCCGGCATCGCTGACGCTACATGCAGAAGCATCTTTTTCAGCGGGGACGGAATTCGCTCAAACGGCTTTAATGAAAGCGGCTCGCGGTAAATATTGTAACCGCCGAACAGCTCATCTGCTCCTTCTCCGGACAAAACAACCGTAACTTGCTTCTTCGCTTCCTTCGCGACAAAATACAAAGGAATCGCAGCAGGGTCTGCCAGCGGATCATCCAGATGCCAGACGATCTTTGGAAGCTCGTTCATATATTCCTCAGGGGAAATGATCGCGCTGAAGTTTTCCACGCCGACCCTATCAGCGGTTTCTTTCGCAACGTCAACTTCGCTGAAGCCTTCATGTTCAAAGCCGACAGAGAACGTCTTTAAGTTGGGATGGAATTGCTTCGCCACCGACACGATAAAAGAAGAGTCGATGCCTCCGGAAAGGAAGGAACCTACAGGCACATCGCTTCGCATATGGACTTTTACGGAATCAAAGATCGCATCTCTTACTTCCTGAACAAGCTTGTCTTCTTCGGTCTGAACAGGCTTGAATTGAACTTTCCAGTATGTTTTAAATTGAATATCCTCGCCCGGGCGGACAGTAAACTGATGGCCCGGTTCTACTTTTTGCACCTTTTTGTCAAGCGTCTCAGGCTCCGGTACAAATTGGAACGATGTATACTGCTGAAGCGCTTTTTCATTCAATTCCAAATCGGCATCAACAGCCATCAGGCTCTTTCTTTCTGACGCAAAATAAACATGGCCGTCCGTTTTCGTGAAATAGAGCGGCTTAATGCCGAACGGATCGCGCGCTCCGTATAGGAGCTGTTCTTTTTTATCCCAGATTAAAAAAGCAAACATTCCGCGCAGCTTTGAAGCGGCTTCCTGTTTGTAGTGGCGGTAAGTCGCAAGCAAAACTTCCGTATCTGAATCGGTTTTGAACTCGTATCCTTTTGAAATAAGTTCGTCTTTCAGTTCTATATAGTTATAGATTTCTCCATTAAAAATAATCCAATAGGAATCATCTTCATAAGACAGAGGCTGTCCTCCGTTTTCCACATCGATGATGCTGAGCCTTCTAAATCCGAAGCCTACATGCTCATCATGATAGTACCCATCATCGTCCGGACCGCGGTGTACAATCATTTCATTCATTTGTTTAATCAGTTCTTCCTGGGCTGCTGTCTCGGATGATGGGCGATGATTGAATACCCCTACAAATCCACACATAGTATTGCCTCCGATTTTTTAAATTTCGTGCAGAAATCAAAGTCTGCTTCTTGATTAGACAAGTGTTTAAAGAAAAACGTTTCACATCCGCCCGCTTTTTGCCATCGAAAAACAAAGCCGCTTATGAAAGCGGCTATGCGGTTGTTATTCTCCTAATGCATCTTTCTTCAGCTGATCTGCTTTGTCTGTGCGCTCCCAAGGCAGATCGAGGTCGAGGCGGCCGAAATGTCCGTAAGCTGCCGTTTGTTTGTAAATCGGACGGCGAAGATCGAGCATTTTAATAATGCCGGCAGGTCTTAGATCAAAGTTTTTGCGAACCACTTCGATCAATGTTTCTTCACTGGCTTTGCCTGTACCGAATGTATCGATTGAAATGGACACCGGCTGTGCGACACCGATCGCGTAGGCAAGCTGCACTTCACAGGAATCAGCAAGGCCTGCGGCGACGATATTTTTCGCCACATATCTCGCGGCATAAGCTGCAGATCTGTCAACCTTTGTCGCATCCTTACCGGAAAACGCTCCGCCGCCGTGACGGGCATATCCGCCATAGGTGTCAACGATGATTTTGCGTCCTGTTAAACCGGCATCTCCCTGCGGTCCTCCGATAACAAAACGGCCCGTAGGATTAATGAAGTACTTCGTGTTTTCATCGATCAGCTCTTTTGGCACTACCGGGTTGATGACGTGCTCTTTCAGATTGCGCTGAATTTGTTCAAGCGAAATCTCAGGGTGATGCTGAGTCGAAATGACAATTGTATCGATGCGAATCGGCTTGTTGTTCTCATCATACTCAACAGTTACCTGTGTCTTTCCGTCCGGACGCAGATACGGCAGAATGTCCTCTTTGCGGACTTCTGTCAAACGGCGAGACAATTTATGAGCAAGCGAAATCGGCAGAGGCATAAGCTCCTTTGTTTCGTTGCAGGCAAAACCGAACATTAAACCTTGGTCTCCGGCTCCGATCGCTTCAATTTCAGCGTCGCTCATTGCTCCTTCACGCGCTTCAAGCGCCTGATCGACTCCCATTGCAATGTCTGGAGACTGTTCATCTATAGACGTTAAGACCGCGCAAGTTTCGGCATCAAAACCGTATTTTGCACGTGTGTAGCCAATTTCTTTAATCGTTTCGCGGACTGTTTTCGGAATATCGACGTAAGTGGACGTCGTGATTTCACCGCTTACCAGCACCAATCCGGTTGTCACAGATGTTTCACAGGCAACGCGGGCATTCGGATCTTTCTTTAAAATTTCGTCTAATATACTATCCGAAATCTGGTCGCAAATTTTGTCCGGATGTCCCTCCGTAACTGACTCTGATGTAAATAACCGACGGTTTTTGCTCATTTATGTTTCCTCCTGTATATGAAGATCAGCCGTGATCTTAAGTATGATACGGATCTCGTCCCTCTTGATTATATGACGATACTCGGGCTTCATACGCTCTCGTTTTGAAACAATTTCCATATGCTATTCTTGACGAGATTCTAGGTCATAATTCCCTTTAACAGAATTTTTCCTGACTGGCTGCCCGGCTAGACCTTTCACGTCCTGTGAAAAACGCCGAGTACCTTCCTCCTGAAGGCAGTTTTTTTAGCAATTATTGTATCTCGATTTATGCAATAAAAAAACCTTTTCCTATTCGCTGAGGAAAGGGTCTGGTATTGCGTGCCTTTCACTCTTATCGCTCAAGGTATTGAACACCTTGCATCAGGTTAGCACCGTAGTTGTCTCAGAAACTGTTTTTTTCCATTAATAAGAGAAACCGGTTGCTGGGTTTCATTGGGCCTGTCCCTCCACCAGCTCGGGATAAGAGTATCCGCTCAATGAAATATCTTATCTTAAAATGGCTTGTTATGTCAATATCGGCCGAAATAAATTTAAACTTGTCTTTCGAGAAAAAACCCGAACGAAAAATGAAGAAACGGTATAGACTATAAGAGTAAATGTGTTATACTAATTCTACATTAATGTTATACACATTAAATAACACGCAAAGGAAGGTTTTTTATGAATTCTGTAGATTTAACAACTGACTTACAAACGTTATTAACGGGCGAAAACGTTCAGCTGAACTTATCCGTTCCCCTTTTAGTTGAAAAAGTCCTTGAACGCAAAGAAGGAGTCTTAACATCTTCCGGAGCCGTGCGGGCTACAACCGGTACATACACCGGCCGCTCGCCAAAAGACAAGTTCATTGTGGAAGAAGCGAGCACAAAGGACAAAATCGATTGGGGTGCAGTGAACCAGCCGATTTCAGAAGCCGCCTTTGACCGGCTGTACACAAAAGTGCTCAGCTATTTAAAGGAACGCGATGAATTGTATGTATTTGAAGGGTTTGCAGGAGCAGACGAAAAATACCGGCTTCCGATTACAGTTGTTAACGAGTTCGCCTGGCACAACCTGTTTGCAAGACAGTTGTTCATCAGACCTGAAGAACATGATAAAAAACCTGAAGAACAGCCGTTTACGATTCTTTCCGCTCCGCATTTCAAAGCAGACCCGCTCATTGACGGAACCAGATCTGAAACGTTTATTATCGTGTCGTTTGAGAAGCGTACGATTTTAATCGGGGGCACCGAATATGCCGGAGAAATGAAAAAATCGATTTTTTCTATTATGAATTATCTTCTTCCTGAACAAAACATTTTACCGATGCACTGTTCGGCAAACATTGGCGAGGAAGGCGGAACAGCTCTCTTCTTCGGATTGTCAGGCACAGGCAAAACGACGCTTTCCGCCGATCCGAAGCGGAAGCTGATCGGTGACGACGAACACGGCTGGTCCAGCACAGGCGTTTTCAACATTGAAGGAGGCTGCTACGCCAAGTGCATTAACTTAAGCAAAGAAAAAGAACCGCAGATTTACAATGCGATCCGCTTCGGTTCCGTTCTCGAAAATGTCGTGGTTGACGACAAAACCGGAGAGCCGGACTATTCCGACGCATTCTATACGGAAAACACGAGAGCGGCTTACCCGATTGACGCGATTGACAACATCGTCAAGCCGAGCATCGCAGCACACCCGCAGACCATTGTATTTCTGACGGCAGATGCTTTCGGTGTGCTTCCCCCGATCAGCAAGTTAACGAAAGAACAAGCCATGTATCATTTCCTGAGCGGATATACAAGCAAGCTCGCCGGCACCGAACGCGGGATCACCGCTCCTGAAGCCACCTTCTCGACCTGCTTCGGTTCCCCGTTCCTTCCGCTCCCGGCACATGTGTACGCTGAAATGCTCGGAAGAAAAATCGATGAGCACGGCGTCAGCGTCTTTCTCGTCAATACAGGCTGGACCGGCGGCGGATACGGAACAGGGGAAAGAATGAGCCTCGCTTATACGAGAGCGATGGTTCAGGCTGCGATAGAAGGAGAACTGGATAACGCCGAAATGAAGACCGACCGCATTTTCGGACTTCATTCACCGGTCCATGTTCCGGGTGTGCCTGATCAAGTGCTTGACCCGGCTAAAACTTGGACAGATGAAAACGAATACGAGGAAAAAGCGATCCACTTGGCGAATGCATTCAAAAAGAATTTCAAAAAATTCTCTAATACCGAAAGCATCGAAAAAGCCGGAGGACCGCTCGTTTAACTCAGCCCGCTTGCAGCAGCGCAGGTATTCTGCGCTGCTGCAGTTTATTAAAAATCCGCTTCGCCTGCCAGTGATCGATGCCATTTTCTGGGCAATGATCAAGATGACAATCAAGTACCGCCTGTGATGAAACGCTTCCAATTCCCGATTTCTATTATTTGAAAATACAGACTTTTTTTATTTTTAACAAAAGAAATCTTTCATATGATAATATGATAAAAACATTTGTATATATCAGGAGGACACATCTATGAAATTTGGATTACTGCCGAGAATTATTACGGCAATTGTTCTTGGTGTTATCGTCGGAAGCTTTGCTCCGCTTTGGTTTGTCAAAGCTGCCGCTACTTTCAATGATATTTTTGGAAACTTCATTAAATTCGTCATTCCTTTTATTATTATCGCTTTTATTATTCCCGGCATCGGACAAATCGGCCGCGGCGCCGGAAAAATCCTTGGCATTACAGCAGGTATCGCCTACACGTCAACCATTTTTGCCGGCCTCCTGGCGTACCTTGTCGGATCAAATCTTCTCCCCGCGATCATTTCCGGCCATCAGCTGCAGGAATTTAAAAATCCGGAAGAAGTTTTGCAAGCAGGATTTTTCACCATTGAAATGACGCCGTTTATGAGCGTGATGAGCGCACTGATTTTCGCTTTCATCATGGGAATCGGAATCGCTTATCTGCCCGGAAAAACATTGAAAAACGCGTTTGATGAATTTCAAACGATCGTTGAAAAGCTGATATCATATATTATTATTCCGTTACTGCCTGTTCATATTTTCGGTATTTTCACCAATATGACGTTCGGCGGTCAGGTGCAGACGATTTTATCCGTATTTGCAAAAGTTTTCGTGATGATTATCGTGCTTCACCTCGTCATCCTTTTGATTCAGTACTCCGTTGCGGGCGCTGCAAACGGCAGAAATCCGCTGTCGCTGTTGAAAATCGTGGCGCCGGCATACTTCACCGCGCTCGGCACACAATCGTCAGCGGCAACGATTCCCGTCACGTTGAGACAAGTCAGAAAAACGGGCGCAAGCCAAAAAGTGGCTGACTTCGCCGTTCCGCTCCTGGCCAATATTCATTTGTCAGGTAGCACGATTACACTGACGAGCTGTGCAATGGGCGTGATGATTCTAAACAGTCAAACGCCGACTTTTTCGATCATGATGCCGTTCATTTTAATGCTTGGCGTCACAATGGTCGCAGCGCCCGGTGCCCCGGGGGGTGCCGTCATGGCCGCGGCCGGACTGCTGCAGTCGATGCTCGGCTTTAATGAAACCAGCGTATCATTGATGATCGCACTTTACCTTGCTCAGGACAGCTTGGGTACAGCAACGAACGTGACAGGAGACGGCGCTCTCACCATGCTGATTCACAGGCTGACTTCCAAAAAAGGAATCGGAAAAGAGGAAGATGTGCCTGCATAATACAGAAAAGCCAAGGACGCTATCCGCGCCTTGGCTTTTTTTAATTCGTCGAATTTAATGATACGAGCCTGTATGTTAAATGAGTCCGTCCGTCTGACCATTCAAGGCGCTCCGCCTGCGCGGTGCCGGTAATGTCGCCCCGCTTAGTCTTTCTGACTTCAAGCGGCACATGAAGAGGGTAAACCCGATAACCTTCTTTCTCAAGTGTAAACACATTTTCCTCAACCCGTGTTTCTTTTCCTTTAGTCACAATCATCGTGTTAAATTCAACTGGCATTCCCACCTAAAGTCCCCCTCCTTTTCTCTTTTCCTTTAGTTTACCATAACTTGTCCAAGGCCGGCTTTTCATCCATTGAGACAATTCTCTTACAATCCGCCTGTTTTCCCGCGGAGGAAAATAGTGAGTATATCGACTGAAATACCACGTATCCACAGACTTGTTTCTTTGCAGGAGTTCGCGTTCTAGACGCCGCGCATGCCCGATGGAGACATTTTCATCGTTTGCTCCGTGGATCAAAAGCACGGGCGCTTCAATCTTCTCCAGCTCATCAAAAGGCGTCCTCCATTCGTACGCTTCAGGAACCTTTTCAGGCGTCCCGCCGATGACCCGCTTCATCATCCGCCGCAAATCTTTGCGTTCGCGATAGGTCATGACCATATCGCTGACACCGCCCCAAGACACAAACGAAGCGGCCGCTTCTTTCATTTCGATTGCCGTTAAGATCCCCATGATCCCGCCGCGGGAAAAGCCAAAAATGTGTACGCGTCCGTCTTTTACCAGCTCGTGCTTCTGAAGAAGACGAAAAGCGGCAAAAGCATCTTCCCGGTCATCACCCGCAAAGTCTTCATCGCCTTCTCCTCCTTGATTGCCTCTGTAAAACGGAGCAAGAACGACAAAGCCCTGTGAAGCGAACTGGACGATTCGACCCGGTCTGACCATCCCGACGTTTTTAATTCCCCCACGCAAATACAAAAATCCGTCATAATGTCCGGGAGCGGCCGGTTCCGCCAAGAGCCCCTTAACCTTGAGTCCTTGCGAAAGGTATGTGACGGAAAACAGACGCACCTTTTTGTTTGGCGATGGAAACCTTCTTTTTTCTAACCACATTCGTCACGTCACCTCTTTTAATCCGCAGCTGCCCCTCACACCTGTTTAGTATATAACATAAACTATTTTATGCCGAAAATAACCGAAATCAAAGGAGGGAAATCGGTTTGAAGCGTTTCTTTTTTACCATATTATCCTTCATTATGATGCTGTTTATCCTCGCTTCATGCGGCGGTCAAAAGCCCGAAAAGATCCGTCTGGCGGAAGTAACCCGTTCTGTTTTCTATACGCCTTTATATATCGCCATGTCTGAAGGTTTGTTTAAAGAAGAAGGCCTTGAAGTTGAACTGAAAACGACCTGGGGCGGAGATAAAACGATGACTGCCCTTCTGTCAAACGGCGCCGATATTGCGCTTGTCGGCTCGGAAACGTCAATATACGTGAATGCCCAGGGCGCAAGCGATACGGTGATTAATTTTGCACAGCTTACCCAAACGGACGGAACATTCCTCGTCTCCAGGAACGATTCGGGGCATTTCAGCTGGAATGATTTGAAAAACAAAACGTTCCTTGGCCAGCGCAAAGGCGGAATGCCGCAGATGGCGGGCGAATTTGTCCTCAAACAGAAAGGCATCGATCCCAAAAAAGATGTGGACCTGATCCAAACGATTGATTTCGCGAATATCGCAAACAGCTTTGCATCTGGTACAGGCGATTATGTTCAATTATTTGAACCCCAGGCCTCCATTTTTGAAAGAGAAGGCATCGGCCGCATTGTCGCCTCCTTCGGAAAAGAATCGGGCCGAATTCCATATACCACTTTTATGGCCAAACAAAGCTACTTAACGAAAAACGAAGAAGCGGTCGAAAAGTTCACCCGCGCGGTTTATAAAGCGCAGCAGTGGGTAGAGACGCACTCTGCAAAAGAAGCAGCCGAAAGCATTCAAGACTATTTTAAAGATACCGAGCTTTCAATCATTGAATCTTCAATCGAACGGTATAAACAACAACGGTCTTTTGCCCTTGAGCCTGTTTTGGATGAAAAAGAATGGAACCAGCTTCAAACCATCATGGATGAAGCAGGCGAGCTGCCGAAGCGCACCCCGCATCAAGAGCTGGTCAATACAAAGATCGCCGAAAAGGTCACAAAAAATCACTAGGAGGTGGCCGCAGTGTCTTTTTTGCAAGTTCAGGATGTCACACATACTTACTTTTCATTAAAGGAAAAAACAGCAGCGCTGGAAAACATCAGCATTGAAGTCGAAAAAGGCGAATTTGTTTCGTTTCTCGGCCCAAGCGGATGCGGCAAAACAACACTTTTATCGATCATCGCCGGCATCGTTTCCCCCACGGAAGGAAGCGTCTTGGTGGAAGGACGCACGCCTGACGAAGAGGATCGGCACATCGGTTATATGCTCCAGCAGGATTATTTATTTCCCTGGAAAACCATTGAGGAAAACGTCTTAATCGGTTTGCATATTTCCAAAGAATTCGGACCGGAAACCAAGGAGACCGCTCTCGGCCTGCTGAAAAAATTCGGGCTTTACGATGTTGAAAAAAAGTATCCAAAAGAGCTCTCAGGCGGTATGAGACAAAGGGCGGCGCTTGCCCGCACACTCGCTGTCGACCCCGATATCCTCCTGCTTGATGAACCTTTTTCAGCCCTTGACTATCAGACAAAACTGAACCTCGAAGATTTGGTGTTCAACACGTTAAAGACGTATCAAAAAACAGCGGTGCTCGTGACCCATGATATCGGTGAAGCGATCGCGATGAGCGATCGGATATTCCTATTTTCAAAACAGCCGGGCACCATCCATCAAACATTTGCCGTTCCTGAACCGATCAGGAAGCTGACACCGTTTGAAGCGAGGCAGGAACCGGAATTTCAGCCCCTCTTTCAGAACATATGGAAGGAGCTCAATGACCTTGAATAACAAACATCTGAAATCAAAAATTGACTTCCTTCATGAGGATTTTTTAAAGGAGCAGCAGGCCGAAAAAAGGCGGGTCCGCTTTTATCAAATCGCGATTTTCATCGTTTTCTTTTCGCTGTGGGAAACCGCAAGCCGTCTGGCATGGATCGATCCGCTGATCTTCAGCTCTCCTTCAGCCGTCTGGGCGCTTTTCCTCGAAAAGATGGGAGACGGATCATTGCCGGGGCATATCGGTGTCACCGTATTTGAAACCATCCTCGGCTTTCTGGCCGGAACATTGCTTGGAACTTTTCTGGCCGCCCTCTTATGGTGGTTCCCGAGGCTCTCCAAAATATTGGATCCGTATCTTGTCGTCTTAAATGCGATGCCGAAAGTGGCGCTGGGCCCCATTCTCATCGTGGCGATCGGCCCCAGCTTGACGAGTATTATTGCAATGGGCGCCATCATCAGCGTTATCATTACGACAATCGTCGTCTACACGTCCTTTCAAGAAATCGATGAAAACTATTTAAAAGTCATGAAGACGTTCGGTGCAACAAAACGCGAGATTTTCAAAGAAGTCATTCTGCCCGCTTCCATTCCGACGGTCATATCTACACTGAAGGTCAACGTCGGTTTGAGCTGGGTCGGTGTCATCGTAGGAGAATTTTTAGTGTCGGCTCAAGGCCTCGGCTATATGATCATCTACGGCTTTCAAGTCTTTAATTTCAACCTTGTCATGCTGAGCCTCCTGATCATCGCCGTCTTCGCAACGATGATGTATCAAGGTGTCGAGCTGTTGGAAAGAAAGTGGATGAAAGGCAGAGTATAACATGAAAAAACCCTGCAAATGCAGGGCTTTTTATTTGATGATGCCGGCCTTTTTCAGCTTTTCTAGACTGATCGTCAGGACGGAATCTTTCATTATAAAACTGTAATTTCTGTTTTTAGCGATATCTTTCGGGAGGCTCTTCAGCAAAACAGGGCCATTTGTCTCATAGTATGTCTGCTGTTTTTCGATCTTTTCGATATCGGCAAAATAAATATTTTTGACGATCACTTTCTCTCTGCCAAGAACTTTATATTGTCCGAGATAGGTCAGCTTTCTTACGACAGCGCCTGTTTCTTCCTTCACTTCCCGCAAAGCCGCTTCCTCTGCATTTTCGCTTGGTTCGACTTTGCCGCCTGGGAATTCACGGCCCCTGTCTTTATGATTTGTCAACAGCCATTGATCTTCGTAACGGCAGATCACCCATACATGCTTTGGTTCTTTTGAAAAAGGTTCCTTTTCAAAAGAAAGCTGAACCGTATTACGGTAAAAATCTTTAAATTCGTACATCCTAATCCCTCTTATCCGTTTCCTTGCTTCTTCCACTCATCATATCATATATTGGTTCTTTCGGTAGAGTTTTTGTCCAGTTCAGCTCAGTAATTTTATCGTTCCCTCGGGAACTTCATTGTCCATTCCTGAGTGAGAAGGCGGCAAGGCTGGGTAACTCCGTGCTTGCGGGTGCTTCGTTTAATCTGCTGAATTGAGTTCCGCAAGGCCGTTTTCACTGATAAACGACTTGGTTTCTTCATTGCCGAGACGGTAAAGCATTGAGTAAATGTCTTTGCGCAGTTCGTCCATTTTGTCATTTGCACTGTCATAATGGTATTCGACTGCCGGCACGTGAGCTCTGAAAAAGTTAATCCAGTCTTCTGAATACAGCTGATCAAAATACTCCCTTAATATAATGATGTCATCATCTGTCGCTGAGATTTGAAATTCCCACGGGGAAGCGTCTGAGCTCTGTGAAATCATTCCATCTTGCACCGAAACATAGTATGTCCTTTTTTCCAAAGCCAATCATCCTTTTTCGTGTTAGTATGACCAGTTGTGTTAAAATGTTACGGCTTCCCCCGGAGTTTTTCCTTTATGGTATTTAAAATATCCAATAACATCTGCGGCACGGGGATTCCTAACGAATGAGCCGTGCTTATGATTTGAAACGCTTCATATAAAATATAAAACATGATAGAAAAATCGCGGATCGAACTGCCTGTTTGCAGCATCTGATCAAAAAGGTGGGCAACGGATATAAGAAAGAGCGTCACCAATTTTTTCGCCAGCCTTGTAAACAGCCTCTTCATTGTAAATCGATCTTCCACACATTCGTTCAAGCTTTTGCTGACAAATTCAATTCCCATGAGCGTTATTAAGATCATAAATAAATATTCGATTCGGCCAAACAAAAATCCGATGGCTGATAAACCGATTGTAAAGAGCGAAAAGATGCTTAAGTCCTTAAACATATGCTTCAACATCCTTTCAAAAAAGACTTTTCATAGCTTATCCTATGAAAAAAGACTTTGAAAGGCTTGGATGAATTGTTTGACAATTTCTAAAAAAGGCTTTAAAAAGAACGAAAATATAAAAAAAGCTCAGGCATTGCCCGAGCTTTTCCTTACCCTAAGTAGGCTTTCAGCATCCAGTTGTGTTTTTCGATCGATTGATGAATCGCGAGCAGCATATCTCCCGTCGTTTCATCATTGACTTCATCGGCAAGCTCCATTCCGCTTTTCAGCTCCTCAGCCACCGTTAAAAAGTCATTATAAATATTTTGCACCATTTGTTCAGAAGACTCGCTTCCGTCCGCTTCTTTAATCGCGGACATTTCCAGGCATTCCTTCATCGTTCCGACCGGGGAACCCTGTATAGCCAAAAGGCGTTCAGCCAAATCATCGATATGCTCTGCCGCTTCTGTGTAAAGTTCCTCAAATTTTTCATGCAGCGTAAAGAAATCTTTCCCTTTCACATACCAATGATAATTATGTAGCTTCACATATAGAACGGTCCAGTTCGCGACTTGTTTGTTGACGGTTGCTTTCAATTTTTCAGACATAAGGTCGTCCTCCTTTTCGTTTACTTTTGATTTACCCGTTTAGCTTGTGCAGGAAACATTTCTTTTACTCTTTATCATGATTTTCTTTGCCTGATATGGTAAACTGTTGGAAAAAGCTATTCGGAGGTAAGTGATGATCCTCTTTTGGATTATTGTAGGAATTCTGATTACCGGCGCCGTTCTGGCCGTATCGCTTGTCACAACATCAAAAGCTTATGACTACAAGCATGAAGTCGATCCCCTTCCGTCGCGGGAAGAAGAACAGCCCCATCAGTGATGATGGGCTTCTTCTTTTTCATTTTCATCAGTCACATCCGTTGCTTTTCCTACTTTAATGTCTGCAACCGGCATTGTGTGCTGTTTTTTCGCCGTGACATGGACTTGAACTTTGTAATGGCCGTCTTCAGGAAACGCTTTTTCAATGCTGTATACGCCTTTTCCTTCATTCTTCGCTTTGATGAGCTCGCTATTTTCCTTGCTCCCGGCCTTCCAGCATTCAAACTCCACCTCATCGGCATCTGCAACAGGCTCGTCCCCATAGCGCACGGTCGCTTTTATGACAGCCTTTTCATTTTTGGCCGCCGCTTCAGGAGCCGCCAGTTTGGCCGTCAGCACTTTGGGCTCCTCATCTGATGCCGCCTGCTTGTCCCCCTGGCTGCAGGCGGAAAGGCCGACTGCTAAACATAAAAGAATGAACCATTTTCCCAAACGCATCCTATCACCCTTCTTCTATGATATGTATTACAATATAAAGTGTAGCAAAGTTCAGGGATATATGGCATTATTTTCTTTGTGAACAAAAAATGAAAACCGGCTCTCTTCTGAGCCGGTTTATTTCAAACGTTTTATCCAAACACTTTGAGCAGATCTTCTTTATTTTGCGAAAGCCAAAAACGCATCATGCGCTTTGCCCCCTCTAGATCGTGAAGCTTTGCCTGGCCGCACTGTTTTTCGTTAGCCGCCGGAATTTCAGTCACTTCAACGGCTTCTTTGAACGTATCCTCAAGCAAATCAACGATTTCTTCCACTTTCGGTTCACCGCTCACCACCAGGTAATAACCTGTTTGGCAGCCCATGGGCGAAATGTCGATAATATCAAAGTGGTCATATTTTTCCGCATATGTGCGGATCGTAAATGCAAGAAGATGCTCCAAAGTATGAATCGTATCAGGTTTCATCGCCTGTTTATTCGGCTGGCAAAAACGGATGTCAAACTTGTTGACGACGCCGTCCGATCCCACTTTATGGACACCGCAGTGTCTGACGTAAGGCGCTTTTACTGCATTATGGTCAAGTTCAAAACTTTCAACTGAAGGCATGGTTCCTCTCTCCCCTCTAATCGGTCTTTTTGTATTATATCATACTTTACCGATAAGTTTTTAGGTCAATGCTTTTCCTTTTTATGCGTTTTTTGCTTATATTATAATAAGGTCAAAACAAAAAAGGTGCGAAAAACATGAAAACCTTATTCCTGCTGCTCATCCGCTTTTATCAAAAATGGATATCACCGGCTCTTCCGCCGACCTGCCGTTTTTATCCGACATGCTCCAATTACGGCCGTGAAGCGATCGAAAAGCACGGGGCATTTAAAGGCGGATGGCTCACCATTAAGCGGATTCTGAAATGCCATCCGTTCCATCCCGGCGGAATAGATCCCGTTCCTGAAAAAAAGCAAAAGGATTAACGCTCTTCCGGATATCCGTTGACAATAAGATCCAGTCTGCCTGTTTCCGGATCGATGACAAGTCCGTGAACAGGTACTTCCTCCGGCATCAACGGATGGTTTCTAATCACGCTTACACTGTCCCTGACGCTCTCCTCTACAGAATCAAAGCTTTTCAGCCATTGTTCAAAATCGACGCCGGAGTACTCAAGCGTCTCAATCCGTTCTTTTGGAATGCCTCGCTTAACGACTTTATCCAAAAAGCTGTCGCAGCTCAGCTTGCTCATTCCGCAGTCATGGTGGCCGATCACGCATACTTCATCAGCGTTCAGTTCGTATACCGCAACGAGAATGCTCCGCATAATACTCCCGAAAGGATGAGCCACGAGTGCACCCGCGCTCTTAACGATCTTCACGTCCCCGTTCCGCATATTCATGGCATGAGGAAGCAGCTCGACAAGCCTTGTGTCCATGCAAGACAGAATCACCATTCTCTTATCGGGAAACTTGCTTGTTTGGTATTTTTGATAGTCCTGCCGCTCAACAAACTGGTGATTGAACTGTAGAATGTTGTCCAAAAGTTTCATGGCTCATTTCCTTTCTCAACGCTTTTTATATCTAAATATAACATATTTCTTGTATTTTTTTCATAAGTCAAGTAAGATTCCCTTTGTATAAATCGAAATAATTACGTTTTAAAGGAAGTGAAAAACATGACGCAACACCTGATTCCTGTCACTGTTTTAAGCGGCTATCTCGGGTCCGGGAAAACGACGCTGCTGCAGCATGCCCTCCATGAAGCGCACGGCATGAAAATCGCCGTGATCGTCAATGACATGAGTGAAATAAATATCGACGGCTCCCTGGTGAAAAAAGGGGATCTTATCCGCACGGATGAAAAGCTTGTCGAAATGCAGAACGGCTGCATTTGCTGTACGCTGAGAGACGATCTGCTCATCGAAGTCCAAAAGCTGGCGGAGAACGGCGGAATCGATTATATTCTCATCGAATCTTCCGGTATCAGCGAGCCTATTCCCGTTGCCCAAACCTTTACTTACAAAGACGAGGAGCTGGATATTGATTTAGGCAAATATTGCAGACTTGATACAATGGTCACCGTCGTCGACGGGAGCCGTTTTTTTGAGGACTTCGCTTCGGGCGAGAGCCTTTTGGAACGGAAACAGGCGGCAGATGAAACAGACAGCCGGGAAGTGGCCGACCTTTTAATTGAGCAAATCGAATTTGCCGATGTCCTCATTTTGAATAAAATTGATTTACTCAATAAAGAAGAGCAAGAAAAGCTTTTCTGGTCCCTTAGAAAACTGAATCCGGACTGCAGAATCCTTTCTACGACATTCGCAAAAGTGCCGCTTTCGGCCATCATGAATACGAAATCGTTCGATTTTGAAAAAGCAAGTCAGTCAGCGGGGTGGATCAAAGAGCTGAATGAAGAGCACACACCTGAAACAGAGGAATTCGGAATTTCTTCCTTCGTCTATCAAAAACAAAGACCTTTCCATCCTGAAAGACTGAAGCGCTGGCTTGAAAACTGGCCGCCTCATATTATCAGAGCAAAAGGCTTCTTCTGGCTTGCTTCTCGAAATGACACAGCAGGCCTTCTGTCCCAGTCGGGCTCTTCTCTGATGATCCAAAGCGCAGGCCCCTGGATTGCAGCGTCTCCCGAGGAAGAACAAAAGCTCGCGTTTGAAGAGGATCCCCATTTAAAGACGAACTGGGATGAAACATACGGAGACCGGAAAACGGAAATCGTTTTTATCGGCATCGACATGAATCAGGAAGACGTGATCCACTCCCTGGATCAGACCCTTCTTACAGATGAAGAAATGAATTCAGACTGGTCGGCTTTCCATGATTCACTCCCTGAGTATATTTAACTATCATTTCCTCTTTTCAAATCGTAATTATTACGATACAATGATACAGGACCATTAAATCGGAACCATTACAGTTTTACATTGAGAGGAGAAATACCATGAAAAAAACATTCGGATTAGCATCTGCATTCATTCTTGCTGCCGGATTAGCAGCCGGTTGTTCAAGCAACAGCACTTCCGGTGAACAAAAAGAAAATAAAGACACGCTGGATATCTATACAACCATTTATCCGCTTGAAGACTTCACCAAAAAAATCGGCGGAGAATATGTGAACGTCAAAAGTGTTTACCCGCCAAACGTTGAAGCGCACACTTACGAGCCTAGCTCAAAAACGATGGCGGAAATTTCCGACTCGGATGCCTTTATTTACTCTGGAGTCGGTGTAGAAGGATTCGCAGACAAAGCTGTAAACACATTAAAAAACAGCGACGTCAAAATCGTCAAAGCCGGAGAGGGCATTGACCTTCTGTCACGTGAAGAGGAAGGCGAACACGATGAGCATGCTCATGAAGAAGAACATGAACACGGAGAAGCCGAAGGCCACGATCATCACGACCACGGAGATCATGACCCGCACGTATGGCTCGATCCTGTCCTTTCTGCAAAAATGGCCGAAAACATTAAAGACGAACTCGTAAAATTAGAACCGGAACACGAAAAAACGTTTACGAAAAACTATGAATCTCTAAAAAAAGATTTGGAGCAGCTTGACAAAGACTTTAAACAGACCGTCGACAAAGCGGATAAAAAAGAAATTCTCGTCTCACATGCCGCCTACGGCTACTGGGAAAAACGCTACGGCATTAAACAAATAAGCGTTCTCGGCCTTTCGCCTACTGAGGAACCTTCACAAAAGCAGCTTGAAAACATTGTTAAAACAGCGAAAGAACATAATATTAAATACGTCATTTTTGAAAGCAATGTCAGCAGCAAAATCTCCGAGATCATCAAAAAAGAAATAGGAGCCGAAAGCCTGACAATGAAAAACCTTGAATCTGTAACAAAAGAAGACATTGAAAGCGGCAAAGATTATACCACCATCATGAAAGAAAACCTGGCCGTCTTGAAAAAAGCTTTATCAAATAAATAACAAAGATCAAGCGCATGAGAGACCTCATGCGCTTGTTTTTTATATAGACGAAAAAAAGACCGGAAGCATCCGGTCTTTTCAGATTGTCGACAAAGCCATAAAAAGTGGCTTGATCGACAAGCTTTTTTTGTTAAAATGTGAGTGAAATCTAGTTTTTGGA
>NZ_JASGCA010000015.1:0-93794 GCF_030449715.1 Bacillus sp. LB7 | reverse complement strand
GCAAAGGAAACGAAAGTAAGGCGAAGGCCTTTGAGGTCTGGCCAGTAGAAGTAGTACATAAGGCGAACCATTCAGAACCCCTTTAGGGTTTGGTCAGTAACAAAGGCTTTCAGCCGCAGAGAAAACCACCCGTTAGCACGGGTGGTTATTATTTCCTCCGAATAAATCCCGTAATAATGGCCCATTGATGCAGTTGGCTAATCATGTCGGTTTTCGGTAGTTTTTTGCGGTTTTTTTGATATTGTCCTGTGATAATCTGATTCATGTGATCAGTTGGTAAATTCAGGGGTATCATCGCGTTGCAGGCTCTTTTTAAAACGCTCCAGCGCTGATAGGATAACGGCATTCGCTTGGGGAGTGGAAAGAACATCATGCATAAAGTGCTAAAAGAGAGCTTACCGGCTCTCTTCTCCTTTATTTTTCTGAAATCATGCATACCAGGGAGGTCTAACCTTTGAAAATTATTCGAAATCAAGAGACGGCGACAACCGTATTGGAGAATGAATGCATCGTTCTAAACCTGGACAACGGGCAGTATTTCGGATTGGAAGGGGCTTTAAAAGAGCTGTGGATCGAAATAGAAAATGAACGAAAGGATAAAAAAGATATTCTGATCAAGTGGCAATCGGCGTTCGATCAGACGGAGGAAGAATTGTCAGCGATTTTAAATGAGGCGATACAGGAACTGACACATCATAAGCTGATTAAAATAGAGGATAAAAGCTGATGAAAAAGAGAGCGCCTGTCAAAAATCATGAGTATTTTACAACCGTTCATGCTTTTGTACGTATGATGCTGTTAAATCATGACTTTGAAGAAGCCTATGAAAAAATTGCGATCCATCTGTTTCCGCTGTATGCGAGTGCACAGCAAAGAGGTGCAGGGCTGCTTGATACAGACGAACTGCACCGCCACGGCGAATATTTGTATTCGCTTGATGAAGACGACCATTTAGTTACTTCATGCGTTTCTATCGCATTAACAATTCAATCTATTTTATTCAGCAATGGGTCTGATGCCAGTCTCGTGATCGGTGTCAAGAAAATCGATGACAAGCTGTTTTCTCATGCTTGGGTTCAGATGGAAAACGGCAATTCAATTGACCCGAATCATAAAAATAAGAATTTAAAAGTTTTACAGACGTATAAGATGAGCGCTTATGCTGAAAGGTGGGTGTTATCTCTAGTATGAAAATATGGTTTGGAATGCAGGGAGACAACACCGTGGCATGGCAAGAGTGGGTCTCGGCCGTCAAAAAATGGGGGCGGGCGGAACAGATTCACAGCTACAGCGGCGGGATCGCAAACATGGCTGAAGCGCATATTCGATACGATGAAGCCTTTAGACCTTCGGCTCAAGCAAACCTTTTGCACCCCGTCATCTTAGACGGCTGGATCAGCGGCGGTCTTAACGGCGGTCTTAACGCAAAATCGGATGGCACCAGAAAGATTGAACATGATGACAAGCTGTACGCGTCATTACGGCAGGACAAAGCAGCCATGCTGTCTCACTCGCATGGCGAGTTTACAATGATGTGGTGGGATGACAGTCTGCATAGTCTTGTTTTGGCGACGGATACATACGCAACCCGTCCGGTTTACTACTGGGTCAGTCCGAAAGGAGAATGGTTTGCAGCAAATGACATGCGCATCCTTTTGCTTGTTCACGATATTCCTTTTATCATCGATCAAGATGTGTGCAGAATGTTTCCCACTTCAGGGTTCGCTGTGGGAGAAAACGGCTTTGAAGATCGGACGTTTTTCAAAGGAATACGCAAAGTGCCTGCGGCCTCCTACGCTTTTCTCGGCAGGGATCATGCGGTTCACGTGCACAGCTATTGGGGACTTCCGCAGCTGTTAAACGAGAAAGGTCTTGCCGGAGATGCTGTTCCGCGGTTCCGGGAGCTTCTTCAGGAAGTGACAGCAGATCGTTTAAAAGATCAAAAGCATATTGTCGAATTAAGCGGCGGACTGGATTCAGCTGCCGTAACCGCCGCCGCAATCGCAGGCGGATGCAAGGAACAGCTGCTGGCCGTCAACATATCATTCGCCGATCCCGACATGATTTTAAGCCATGACAGGGACCTTGTGAAAAATATGATGCGAGATATGGACATCCCCGGCCTGATCATTCTTGGAGACGCTACAGCCAAAATTCCTAACGCGGAAATCGGGCGTGATCCGCTTTGGTTTGTAGACGGTCCTGATCCGAGAGCCAATTCACTGGTTAATGAGACTTTTACAGTGATCGCTGAGGAGTATGGTGCTTCGTCTGTCCTTACAGGTGAGGGCGGGGATTTCATTTTTAGCGGAGAAGTGTCAGTGATCGATTCTCTGCTTCGCCAGAGGCGTTTTTCTGAAATATTCCAATTGCTTCGCGAATGGTCAGGCGGCAGCGTGAAAGAGATGGTGAAGCTCGGGTTTCAATACGGAATCGCCCCTTTCATGCCTTACATCGGCGAAAAGCTCTATTATGACCTGCTGTGGTCAGATACGGAATATGACCTGCCTGAATACTTTACTGCAGAACACCGAAAAAGAGAACGGGAGATCAATAAGGAAGATCATCTTCGCTACCGAAAAAGCCGGGAGCTCTCAGTGTGGGGGAAGAGGTTTCATTTTGACTTTTTGTGGCCGAGAGCGAGGTACATGGATGCTGTGGGTGTGACATTGCCTACGTACCATCCGTTTTTGGATCGGCGGCTGATCGAATTTTCATTTTCCGTACCGCCTGAACAGCATTTTGATGTTTTAAAAGGGCTTGAAGAACATTATGCCGGCTCTAAAATGCTTCTTCGCAAATCTTTCACCGATATCCTGCCGTCCTATGTATATAACAGATCAACGAAAACAACATATGCCCATATGGCCAGGAAAAGTTTTATGAATGACCGCAGACACGTCCTTCAGCTTTTTGAACCGGGGGAGCGCGTCTTCGTTGAAGAACTCGGTATCATTAAGCGCGATATATGGTGGAAACACTTGCTGGCTATGGCTATCCGCTCTGAAGATCCAAATAATGATCTGGGCATGGGCTATCAGTACATGAGATCTGTCATTGACTTGGAAATATGGCTCAGGGAAGCATCCAAGGGAAAGGAGCATCTTCTCGATCGGAGCCGTCCGGGAAAACCAAGGGTCATGGCTGATATCGAAACCGTCAATACGCCGGAGAAAGCCAAAATATACTCGTATCAATGACCACAATAGGTAAAGAAAATGAAGGTGAAGCATGTGTGGAAGATGAAGCATATCCAAGAGCCGCTGGAAACGGCGGGTCTGCTTGGAAAAATGGTCTGGAAATCCGGCCCGCGGCTGATGATTTGCATGGTTTTCTTTATGCTGATCGAGGCCGGAGCCCCTTTAATCCAATTGTACGCTTCAAAGCAAATGATCGACGGCATTGTCGAGCAGGAAGCCGTCATCCATGCGGAAATATGGGCTGTCATTTATGCGGGAAGCTTAATCATGATCAGTGTCGTTAAATCATTGGAAAAATGGGTAAAGGCCATGCTTTCTGAGAGATCGATGATCACAGTCAACAGTTTGTTAATCGACGCTTTTGACCGCATTCCGGGGATGCGTTTTTTTGAGGATCCAAAATACAGGGACCGGCTGGAAACGCTGCGGGATCGTTCGACATGGCTTCCTTCCCAATTCATTAATATCAGTTCCAACTTGGTGACTGCCATTATGTCTTTGGCGGGCGTCGTTTTGATCATCGCCTATCTGTCGCCCGTCCTTGCTTTCATCCTTATTTTATCTACCGCTCCATTCGCTTTTGTCCATAATCATTATAATGAATTGGAGTGGGAATATCACAAGGATTACGCCCCTGTCAGAAGGAGAGCCGCATATGCGCGCCACATTCTGCTCGGGAGACGATCCGCTAAAGAAGTACGCCTGTTTGGCCTGGGGTCTTTCTTTCTTGATTTATATCAATCTGCTTTTAAAGGCTTATATTCTGTGCTGCGGAACATTCAGATCAGAAGTGCACGCTGGTCGGTTTTAACGGGTTTCTTATCTGGGGCGGGAACGGGTTTGGGGTACTTTTGGATTCTGTCCCAATCCCATTCAAGCAGTTTTTCTGTGGGGGATATATCGCTGTACTTGGGAGCTGTGTTTCAATTATCAACGGCTCTCCGGGATATCGCCAAAGAAGGTGCAGACACGTTGGATATATGGAGAATGGGAAGAGACTTTTTTCTTTTTATGAACGCTGAAAAGGATATCAGGCTTCCTTCCAATGGCGAATCTCTCGAAGAAGAAGGACCTCTGGCAGTCGAATTCAAAAATGTAACCTTCCGCTATCCTTTCAGAGAAGCGGCTGCGTGCACCCAGGTAAATGAAGCTGATGCGAATGAGGAAGATTTGGATATGTTCGATGAGCTTGGGGATGAAGAGCTGGGGGAACACAACAAGCAGCCTGAATCAGATGACATGGGTACAGGCGATGTTCTGAATCGAATCAGCTTTTCAGTATCACCGGGCGAAAGAATTGCCATTGTAGGGGCGAATGGATCAGGGAAAACAACGCTCATCAAACTGCTCTGCCGTTTTTATGAATATGATGAGGGTGAGATTAAAGTGAACGGCAAAGACATCCGCAAGGTTGATCTTCAAGAGCTGAGAAACAGGATGGCGGTCGTGTTTCAGGAGTTTGGCAAGTACGAATTGTCATTCCGGCACAATATCGCGATAGGCCGCACGGAAGCTTTAGGTGATGAGGAAAAAATTCGCGCCTCAGCCCGGGCTGCCAAGCTGGAACCGATCATCGAGGATTTGCCTGAAGGGCTGGAAACGATGATCGGTCCTGAATGGGGTGGTACCGATTTTTCTGGAGGCCAATGGCAGCGGATTGCTTTAGCCAGATCGTTTATGAAAGATGCCGGACTTGTCATATTGGACGAGCCTGCTGCAGCCTTGGATATTCGGGCTGAGTATGATATTTTCCGGCAGTTTCACAGCTTCACAGAGGGGAAAACGGTGATCATGATTTCCCACCGGTTCAGTACGGTAAAAATGGCCGACCGCATACTGGTTTTGAAAAACGGAAGAATCGCGGAAGAGGGAAGCCATCAGGAACTCGTGGACAAAAACGGTGAATACAGCAGAATGTTCCGCATGCAGGCCAAATCGTTTCAGGGGAGGGACGAGGTATATTGCTGAAGTTTCATTCATTTTTCAAAAAGCTGCCTCAAACCGCTTCCATCATATTTTACGGTTTAACGTTGTTTTGGCGCTGCGACCCTTTTAAGTCGGCGGTTCTGTTTTTGATCACTTTGCTGGGTGCTATGCTCGGGCCGATCCTCGTCTGGCTGAGCGCAGAGGTGATCGATGAGATTGCACGGGCGCCGTTTGAGCTGTCTTCTTGGAATACACTGGTCTGGGCGGCCTTTGCATACATTGCTTTTACACTGATCGTAGATGCCCTTCAGCCTGTGGCCGAAATGCAGAAAAGGCTCCTTACCGCCAAGCTCGAAGCTTATCTTGATGAAATGCTCATGAAAAAGGCCATTTCCATTCCTGATATCGCGGCTTTTGAAGACGCATCTTTTCATACCAATACACAAATCATCCGCTATAATGAATATTTTGTCACGATGTGGGTATCCATCGTGTCTCAAACCTTTGGCGGAATGGTGATGATTGCAGCCAGCAGTTTACTGATTGGCATGTCTGCACCTTGGGTGCCGCTGTTATTTCTCATATTGGCTGTTCCAAAGCTGTACTGGGAGGCGAAATTAAACAACGCGACCTTTGAAGGACGGAAAGAGGTTCAGGAACTGAGGCGGCGCGCGGAATATTATGCAGGTGTCCCTCTCATGTCTGAAACAGCCGGAGAGGTTAAGATATACAATCTTGTTCCTTTTTTTAAATCTTTTTATAAAAATACCTCGATGGAGCTCCTCCATACGCTGTCCAACGATCAAAAAAAACTGGCGCTGTATCAGCTGTTCTGGTCAGTATTACAATCTTTGGCCGCAGGTGCCGTCCTGATTTACATCGTGCACCAGGCTTTTTCTGGTCGGTTGTCCATCGGGGATGTGATGCTGTTTATCGGGGCAGCGGTTCAGTTCAACGAAGGAATCAATGAAATGTTCGCTGCGTTTGCGATCGGTGCAAGAGAAACGAAGCATCTGGGAAATGTTCATTCTTTTTTAAACAGCAAAAATACCATGGAAAATGGGGATACCGCTCCAGCTGCTCAAAAGGAAAAAGGATTTACATGTGATCAAGTGGAATTTTCTTATGATGGAACCAAAACGGTCCTTGATATTCGTAAGCTCGATATTCCATTGAATAAGACAACCGTTCTCGTAGGAGAAAACGGATCAGGCAAAAGCACGCTCGTTAAATTGCTCCTGCGTTATTTTGATCCCAATCAAGGCACGATCTCGTATAACGGTTTACCGCTTCATAAGTATGATATTGAGCATTACCGGTCAAGTGCCGCGGCTGTGTTTCAGGATTTTTTGCGGTATGAAATGACATTGAAATACAATATCGGTTTGGGCGACATTTCTTCTTGCACCGACTTGGCTAAAATAAAAAGTGCCTCGGCCTTCGGCGGAGTGGATCAGTTTTTGCATAAGCTAGAAAATGGTTATGAAACAGAGCTTGGCAGACTGTTCGGCGGCAGGAATTTGTCGGGGGGAGAATGGCAGCGGGTCGCCATATCCCGCGCGTTTATGCGGGACGAGTCTGCCGACATCTTGATATTTGATGAACCTTCCTCCGCTCTGGATGTATTTATTGAAGAAGAGATATTTGATAAGCTGCAAAAGCTGACGCGAGGCAAAACAGTCATTATCGTCTCGCACCGGTTAAGCACGGCCCGTTTTGCCGACCACATCGTATTTTTAGAAAAAGGAAGGGTAGCGGAGGCCGGCACCCACCAAGAATTGATGAAAAATCAGGCACAGTATGCAGAGCTGTATCGCATGCAGGCTGAAAAATACGCGCAGTAAAGGAGCAAACAATGAGCAATATAGAAGAACTTCGTCTGTTTCGAAAAGAAGATATTGAATGGCTGCAGACCTGGTTTGAGGATGCAGAAGTGAAAAGGCGGCTGGAAGGGATGATGCCGCTTGACGAGTGGTTCAATTTTGCAGACGGGAATGAAAACTACCGGGTATGGGCGGCTTTAAAGGAAGGCAAGCCCGTCGGTGCTGTCATGGTTGAAGTTGAGGAAGATTCGACCGGGAACATCGCTCTTTTAGTCGATCCGTTGTTGCGCGGAGGGGGATACGGAAAAGCGCTCATCAAAAGAACGATGGCATTACCGGAAATGAGCCGGATCAACAAATGGTTTGCCGGAATTGAAGAGGATAACAAAAGTTGCTTAGCGTGCTTCCGATCAGTCGGATATTCATTGGAACACGATCAGCCGGATGAGGACGGCTACTACTCTCTGATTTATTTCCCGGAATCTTAAATAAGGAGCGTAAGACGATGAACCTGATCAAATGGATTGTTTTTTCCGTTGTTTCAGTCGCCTTTTTTCAGCCGGCATCAGCTGCTCTATTAAAAGAAAAGGATGACTATACCATTCTTGTATATATGATTGGATCTGACATGGAAAGCGATTTTCATATGGCAAGCGATGATATTCAGGAAATGATGGATGCCGGTTCATCTTCAAACGTCAATGTCGTTCTTCAGACAGGGGGAGCTAAGAAATGGGCGAACCCGTCAATCAGTCACAAGGTGAATCAGAGGTGGAAAGTCGAACATCAGAAGCTGGCGCCCCTCGAAAATATCGGGAAGACAAACATGGACAGTCCCGGCTCCGTCACAGACTTTATCACATGGGGAGTCAAAACATACCCGGCTAAAAAATATGTATTGATCTTCTGGGGGCATGGGCTTGGCTCCGTTGACGGCTACGGGGGAGACGAAAACTTCGGCAATAAAAAAATGAAAATAAGCGAGCTCCAGTCGGGAATCAAAAAGGCCTATGAACATACGAAGCAAAAGTTTGATTTAATCGGTTTTGACAACTGCAAAATGGCCGGAATTGAAACGGCATATGCCTTAAAGGATTATGGAAAATACATGCTGGCTTCAGTCGACTATACGAATCAAAATGGCTGGGATTACAAAAGGGCGCTGCAGTCTGTTCAAGACGACCCTTCAATCGATCCGAAAGAGCTTGGCAGGGAAATCGCGGCAGGCTACATACAGCAGTCAAAAGAAAACGGTGAAACAGAAGACCTGCAGCAGTCTATCATTCAATTGAACCGCGTCAAAGACGCTGTCGATGCCCTCGACAGATTGAGCTTAAGCATGAACCGGGCATTGAAAGAGCCGGATGGAAAGCGCCTGCTCCACTACGCACGCCTCGCTGCCGAAGATTATGCAGATGAATCGGATATGGTTGATTTGGCTGATTTGTCAAGCTTGATCGGTCAGCAGATCGGAGCCGAAAAAGAAGCGAAAGAGGTCGTAAAATCCGTCAAAAAGGCTGTCATCATGAACATCAAGTCTCCGGAGCACCCGAGAGGAAGCGGTATGTCCGTTTATTATCCGGCCAGAGACAACCAAAAGCGGTTTGCGGAAAAATCAAACATATACAACCTGCTTGATTTCAGCGGCCGGTATCAAACATTCATCAAAGATTACTCCCATTCAGCTTTTAACTTTGATCTATAATGGTGTCTCTTACAGCAAAAAAAGCGCCGGTTAAAAACCGGCACTTTTTTTATCGGCTCATGTGTTTTCGAATCAATGGAAGTCCGTAAATGATGAAAGCGGCGACATGGGCGATGACAACGTTGAGAATAAAGAGTACGATCATGAGAGAGTGTCCTGTAGGAGAAAGGCTGCTGGTCATATAGAAAAAGAAGAATACCCACATTAAAATGATTGGCGGAATAGAAGAAATCGCGACTTTTTTGTTGTCCAGCCATAAAAATAAAGGAGTGGCGCTTGCAATCAGCAAGTAAGCGAAAAACATATCCATGCGTTTTCAGCCCCTTTCAATAATGATAGCGCTGCCAAAAAAGCGGAATGAAACGACAATTGTGTCTAATTGGAGAATATTTTATGAACATTCTGTTACATTTATTATACCACGTTCTTCGAAAAATGATACATAATGGAAAGCATTTTCCGCTCAAACTATCGGCTCAATTTTCGCGGTGATTCAGTAGGACATAAAGGGTGAAAGGGAGAAGAAGTAGACAGGCTGGACCGCACGATAAGGCCGCAGCCCACTTTATTTTCTAAACAAAAAAGGCCCTCGGCATTTGGCGCCGGGAGCCTTTTATTTGTCTAAAAAATAAAGTGGGCACACAGTACAATGACAGGCAGCGTAATCAGCGTCCGAACGAGAAAAATCAAGACGAGGTCAAGGAATGTCACCGGGATTTTGGAACCGAGCAAAAGACCGCCGACTTCCGACATGTAGATTAATTGTGTAACAGATACACAGGCGATGATGAACCTGGTCATTTCACTTTCAATCCCGCTTCCGAGCACAGATGGCAGGAACATGTCGGCGAACCCGACGACAAGCGTTTGTGAGGCCTCGGCGGCTTCAGGAACCTGCAGCAGTTCGAGAAGGGGGATGAACGGCAGGCCGAGCCATTTGAAAACCGGCGTATATTCAGCGACAATCAGTGCGGCTGTGCCGAGCGCCATGACGACGGGAGCGACGCCCATCCACATATCGAGCACGTTTTTGGCTCCGTCCTGCAAGAAATCTTTGACGCTTGTATTTTGTTTTGCTTTTGCGACAGCCCGGCTGAGCCCCCATTGGAACGGAGTGTATCCTTCGGGAATCTCCTCTTGATCCTGATCCGCTTGGTCTGTAATATAAGTATCAGCCTTTCTTGATAAAGGCGGAATCCGCGGGCTGATCACCGCAGCTGCGGCACCCGCCAGCAAAATCGTCAAATAAAACGGAACGAACATATGAGCAAGGTCAACCTGTGAAATAATCACGAGGCAAAACGTGATGGAGACGACTGAGAAAGTCGTGCCGATGACGGCGGCCTCACGCTTCGTGTAGAACCCTTCTTCATACTGTTTGCTTGTCAGGAGCACGCCGATCGTGCCGTCGCCGAGCCATGAAGCCATACAATCGATCGATGACCGTCCCGGCAGCTTAAAGACAGGCCTCATCAGCTTTTTCATCAAAGCGCCGCACAGCTCAAGCAAGCCGAAGTTCAACAGAAACGGCAGAAACAGGCCTGCAAATAAAAAAACGGAGAAAAGAACGGGAAGCAGGCTGAATAATAATGTTCCGCCCGTACTCTTGGCATATACCGCTTCAGGGCCGATCTTAAAGTATGCCATCACTGCGAAAATCATGCCGAACAGGCGAACGATATACCAAAATAAAGATACATTCAGCAAGTTATAGAAAAACTCGCTTTTTTTTATGAAAGCCGGATGAAAGGTTTTGGTGATAAAGGTTAAGATAAATGTTGCGGTTACGATGACCGTCATGATCAACGGCAATTGCTGCTGAAGCAGCTTCTGCAATGCATTCGAAAAAACAGCAATAGGAATCGTTAAATTTCCTTCAATTTTAACGGGAATCATAAACAGAATAATTCCGATCAGCGAAGGGACCAAAAATTTTATGAGATCAAGCCGTTTACGCTTTTGAAGTGCTTTATCCAAAATGAAAAACTCCTTATGAATTGGTGATTCTGTACCGCTTCTGCCAAAGGCAAAAGTTTAATTTTATGCAACATTACTCATTTTAATACAAATCAATCAAAAATCAATGAATTTATCACATTCGACAATAGTTGGAAAAATCCTTTAAAATAGAATCGGAATTTGTTCGCAATAAAATCGAAACATTTTCTTCTTTTGTACGTCATATCATTTGTGAGGAAGCGGATGCCGTCTTCCTGCATGATTTCATCGTGTCATATTATAAGGGCGGGATTTCGAATGAGTCAGAAAAAGAATATTACAAATCCCTTTTATCAGGGGGATTTGATTTTTGTCTATATTGTCTTTTTTATCATAAGCGTTGTGGCTGTGTACGCCGCTCAGCAGTTTAATCAATATAATGAACCCTTTGCGATGAAACAGTCCCTTTACTATTTGCTGGGAGCCTTTATCATCATCGTGTTTCTTTATTTTGATTTGGAGCAGCTTGAAAAGCTCAGCTTTTATTTTTATCTGCTCGGGATTTTGATGCTGATCGTGTTAAAGTTCAGTCCGGCTTATATCGGATCATACAGATTTGCACCGGTCATCAACGGTGCAAAAAGCTGGTTTATGCTTCCCGGGTTTACGTTGCAGCCGTCGGAATTCATGAAAATCGGGCTGATCATGTATTTGGCTTCCTTCATGTCGAAAAACGGGCCTGTCGGAAAGCGTACGTTGAAAGAAGACTGCATCTTTCTGCTGAAAATCGCCGGTATTATCATTGTTCCGTTCGGCTTGATTTTAGAACAGGATACGGGTACAGCCGGGATCGTCGCGTTTGTCATTCTTGTGATGGTATTTCTGTCAGGCGTGAACTGGAAATTGATTTCTCTCATCTTTGGAACGGGTCTTACAGTCATTGTTTTGATTTTGTTTGTCATTATCAAATTTCCCGATGTCGCTGGAGCACTCGGGGTTGAACAATACCAAATCAACCGCGTCATGACCTGGGTCAATCCGAGCGAACAGAATGCCGACGATAAAATGCAGGTCGAAAGGGCGCAGCTGGCGATCGGTTCGGGAAAAGTATACGGAAATGGTGTAAGCGATCTTCAAGTCTATGTACCAGAGGCGCAAACAGACTTTATTTTTGCCGTCATCGGCGAGAGCTTCGGGTTTGTCGGATGCACGTTTGTTGTCATTATGTTTTTCTTCTTAATTTACCGGCTTGTCGTGCTCATCGACCGAATACATCCGTTCAGCAGGTTTGCCTCATTTTTCTGTGCGGGCTTTACCGCTTTAATTGTCATTCATACCTTTCAAAATATCGGAATGAATATCGGCATTATGCCCGTGACCGGCGTCCCGCTGCTTTTGGTCAGCTATGGAGGCAGCTCAGTCGTAGCAACCTTGATCGGCTTCGCGGTTGTCTACAATTCAAGCTGCCAGTTAACAAAGTATCAAAGCTATATGTTCAAATAACAGCCTGATGAATACAGGCTGTTATTTTATTCACCCTTTTTCACAATGTGAACAGTTGTTCATGCTATAATGAAAGTTAGTGCTTTTGATGAAGAAATAAGGCGGGGTATAATGAGCCAGAAGAAAAATACGACAAGTCCCTATTATCAGGGAGATTTGATTTTTATATTAGCGATGTTCTTTTTGATCAGTGTGATCGCTGTTTACGCTGCAGAGCCGTCTTTTTCACTGAAGGGTTATCCGGCCAAGCAATTGTTCTTTTATCTGCTCGGCATGTCGGTGATCGTCGGCTTTCTCTATTTTGATCTGGAGCAGCTTGAAAAATTCAGCATATACATATATCTATTCGGCATTTTGTCATTGATCGTCTTAAAGTTCAGTCCAACGTCGATCGCACCGATTATCAAAGGAGCGAAAAGCTGGTTTCAATTTGGTTCGGTCACGCTGCAGCCGTCAGAATTTATGAAAATCGGCCTGATTATGATGCTGGCTTCGGTGATTTCCAAAGCAAGTCCGAAAGGCTCGCGCTCGATGCAGGAGGATGTTCACCTGTTGCTGAAAATCGCAGGGGTATCTGCAGTTCCGGTCGGTTTGATTTTAATGCAGGACGCGGGTACGGCTGGTATTTGCATGTTCTTTGTCGCCGTTATGGTGTTTTTATCAGGCGTGAACTGGAAGCTGATTTCGATTGTGGCGGGGTCAGGAATCGCCCTCGTACTGCTCGTTCTGTTTTTGGTGATCAATTTTCCGGAGTTTTCGAAGGATACGCTGCATATCCAGCAATACCAGATCAACCGGGTGATGACATGGGTCGATTCGAGCCAGCAGGACGCGAACGATACGTATCAGACCGAAAAGGCCGTTACGGCGATCGGCTCTGGAGAAATCTTCGGAACGGGCATGAACAATTTGAAAGTATACGTTCCTGAAGGCCAAACCGATTTCATCTTTGCCGTCATCGGGGAAAGTTTCGGCTTTATTGGCTGTACTTTTGTCGTCATCCTGTTTTTCCTTTTCATTTACCGGCTTGTCGTGCTGATCGATAAAATACACCCGTATAACAAGTTTGCGTCATTTTTCTGTGTTGGGTATACGGCGCTGATCGTCATCCATACATTCCAAAATATCGGAATGAACGTCGGACTGATGCCGGTTACGGGCGTTCCCCTTCTATTCATCAGCTACGGAGGGAGCTCTGTGTTGTCTGCTTTGATCGGTTATGCGATCGTTTATAATGCTAGTTGCCAGCTGACAAAATATAATGGCTATATGTTTAAGTGAAAAAAAGACAGCCGAATCAGGCTGTCTTTAGTCTTGGTTTAAAAATGCGAGAGCCGCCGACACAAGAATTTTCGCCGCGTTCAGCATGCCTTTTTCATCGATGTCAAACATCGGGTGATGGTGCGGGTAAACGGCTCCAGTCTGCGGGTTGCCCGCGCCGGTAAAAAAGAATGATCCAGGGACATGTTCAAGAAAATAAGAGAAATCTTCGCCGATCATATTCGGTTCGAGTTCGATGACGGCTTCAGGGCCGACGAGCCGTTTTGCACATTGGCGGACGATGTCCGTTTCTTTTTCATGGTTGACGACAGGCGGGTAGCCTTTTTCATAATCGAGTGAAAACGAAGCGCCGTTGCTGTCGCAGACGCCCTTGATGACGCGCTCCATCTCGGCGATGATCGTCTCTTGGACATGCTTTGAAAAGGTGCGGACCGTTCCTTCGATGACCGCTTCTTCGGCGATGACATTAAACGCCTGGCCTGAATGAAATGTTCCGATCGACAAGACGGCTGCTTCCGTCGGATCGATTCTGCGGCTGACGATTTGCTGGAGATGGTTGACGACCGAGGCTCCTGTGATTAAAGCGTCTGTCGTTAATTGAGGCGCGCCTCCGTGTCCGCCCCGCCCGGATATCGTGACTTTAAATTTATCAGCGGCTGCCATCATCGGGCCTGATGTAACACCGACTTGACCGACGGGCATCGGAGCCCAGATGTGGGTGCCGAAAATGGCATCCACGCCTTCGAGACAGCCGGCTTCAATCATCGGCTTGGCGCCGCCTGGTGTGACCTCTTCACCGAATTGATGGATCAGCACGACATTTCCTTTCAAGTCTTTTTGATGCTTTGCCAGGGCTTTTGCGGCTGTGAGGAGAGCCGACGTGTGGGCATCGTGTCCGCAAGCGTGCATGACGCCGGGGACAGTCGACCGGTACGGAACATTTTTTTGATCCTGTAATGGCAGAGCGTCGAAATCGGCTCTCAAGGCGACCGTCTTGCCGGGGCGGCCGCCTTTAATGTGACCGACGACCCCTTGGCCGCCGACATTGGTTCTCACGTCAATCCCAAGGTTTTCCAAGTAATTTGCAATGGTGCTCGGTGTATTGACCTCGCGATGGGAAAGCTCCGGATATTGGTGAAAATGTCTCCTGAGTTCGATCATTTCCGGATATAATGCATCTAATTCTTCAATTACAGACTTCACCGTCATCTCCCTTTCCGCTTCAAAAATTGTAAGACGATTCTATCATTTTACCATATGAAATGGCAGTATCCATAAGACCCTTTATGTTGTGAAAATCTCTTTTGTGACTTCTCTTTTACTTTTGAATATTTATTATTAGCTGGGTTTAATGTCCTAGTAATATGTGTTGTGTGTAATGTCAGCGAATTTAACTAAGTCCACAACCTCATACTATTTCCTCTAGTTAGTGCTGGTTTTTAACCTCTTCTCATTTTCGGTGGATTAATCGCAACTTGTTTAAATTAAACTCATCATCAACTCAGGTACGATTAGACTAAAAATTGCTGCATTTTCCCTACCCATTTTAAATTGAGTAGTATGCATAAGACTTTATAAATCACTTTCTCCTTGTTGTTCAGACTCAGATTCATATGATGAAAACACTCCTGTAAATGTAAGGTCGGTGTCTAACTTTTACTCGGCAGTTTATATTAGGCTGGAGTCTTGTTATAAAAATGCGAGAGCCATCGATACGAGAATTTTTGCCGCGTTCAGCAAGCCTTTTCACCAGTCTCAAATTTAAAATGGTGAGTGTGGATAGATGGTGTCCGTTTACTGATTTACCGATCCGGTTAAAAAGAAGCACCCAAGAAAGAAAAAATCTTCTGCGATCAAAATTTGATGACGGAATGTTCGCCAAAATGGCTAGTGCAACGGTTAAAGGATATTGAATGAAGATGGGCTTGGAAATTGAACAGGTGCAGGTGAAAAATGACTTTGAAACCATCTTCCCTCCTCTTTTAATCAATACTCTAGTCTTAATTGAGAGTTTAATTTAAGATTCTATGTTCTAAGTAAACATCCCAAATATATCTTATGATTTTCCACTAATGTATAATTGTTGGTTATTAATAAAATATTACCTTTAAATACTTTTATTTTCTTGGATGGTTTGATATAATAAATTTACAATTGTTGTTAAATTATGTGAAAAAATTAGTCTTTTTAAAAAAAGTGGTGTTAGCAATAAAAAAACTCGTGTTTTATTTTTTATTTTAATCTTTCCATTAAGTTTTTTATTGTGCTTTGTATTTGTTGTTCAGCATGTTGAGAAAAATGAAACAAAAAAAATTAATCATAGCCTTGTTCAAGAAATACCGTGGGGGGTAAAGAAAGTAAATGCCTTTTCATTATGGACTGAAAGAGGGAAACAAAAAGTGAAAGTTGCTGTATTAGACAGTGGCATCGATAAAAAGCATAAAGATTTGAAAGGGAAAATTATAGGGGAATTTAATGCAATAGATGTGACATTAAATTCAGATGATGAAGTGGGGCATGGAACTGCTATTGCAGGGATTATAGCTGCTGAAGATAATAGCTTTGGATTAGTGGGAATAGCTCCTGACACTGAAATATATTCAGTTAAAGTACTTAATTCAAAAGGAAAAGGTTCTTTGGATAACCTTGTTAAAGCTATAGAGTGGTGCCTTGATAATAATATCCAGGTGATAAATTTGAGTTTTGGATTAGCCAAAGATAAACCGATATTAAGAGAGGCAATTGATAAAGCAGTTAACAGTGGCATTATAGTTATTGCAGCTGCAGGTAACAATTATGGCGAGAATGTTGATTATCCAGCAGCTTATGAAAAAGTTTTCTCTATTAATGCTGTTGATAGAAACAATAAAATAGCTGATTTTTCATCTAAAGGAAAGATTGATTTTTCTGCTCCTGGAGTAGATATACCGATACTATCCCCCGGTAATAAATATGATACTGAAAATGGTACATCTTTAGCAGCTGCACATGTTACTGGTATAGTGTCATTGATTTTACAAAACAAAGATAAATTTGGAATCAATTCAAAAGATGATATTTATAAACAAATCTATAGTGTATTGTCCGAAATGTCTATCGATCTTGGAAAAGAAGGAAAAGATGAAATTTATGGAGAAGGTTTTTTATCTTATAAGTAGAGGGGATACTTTCAATGAAATTTATTAAAAAGAGTATTACAGTTTTTTTAAGTTTCGTATTGCTTTTTTCTTTTGTTTTACATAATGAATCAAAAGCTGAGAGTTTGAACAATAAAGATTACCAAATAATTTCCAACAATGAAGAGAAATTAGTAATCACAGCAGAAAAAGGCGGAGTTAAAGGTCTAATGACTCTTAATAAAGAGAATATGGAGGTTTTATTAGAAACTGATGAAATTTCTCAAGAGACCGGTAAAAGAGGTAAAGAATATAAAGTCAATATCGAAAATGCTACAGCAGAGAAGATAGAAGCAACATTCACTGATACTGAAACAAATGAGAGTTATGAAGTTAATTCAGATGAGATAACAGCTTCATTTGTTTGGTTTGTACCTATCGGAATTGCTATTGGAGAGGCGCTACTAGCGCATTTAATTTCAATTGGGCTTGCTGTGACTATTTCAGGAGTCACTTACATTGCGTATTCTGAGTTTAAGAAGCGTAAAAGAAGCTATTCTCATTACATGGCAATTAGAAAGGATAAAGGATTATTTATTGGTAATGGTTTGAAAAGATCAGCTGCAATTGCACGCCTTAAAAAGGGTGGTGATACTTGGTCTACGTCGAAGAACAACGCCAAATCCATTGCTAAAGACGCTAGTCCAATTAAGAAAATTGTTGGGCCGGAGATAGATAAAAAGGGAAAAGGTAAGCATTATCATTATCATCCGATCTCTGGATATAAGCATGGCAAGGGTGTTCGTATGAAAGCACATGCTTTCTATGGTGCAGCAAGATAATTAAGATCTAATTTATAAATAAAATCTCCTATCTTTAAAATAATTAACCAGATAGGAGATTTTTTAAAGATAAGGAGGCAGCCATGTTAATTATTGATTGCAACCCAAAGGGACAGCAATATTCAGAGTTAATAGATTTGGCTTTCGAGCTTTGTGACGAATTTCATTTAGTTTTAAGAAAAGATATGGGCTCATTAAAATCTTTTGAACCTCTTTTGAAAAAACTTGAAAGTTCGTTGAAAGAAATGAATGAACAATCAGAATGGGCTAGTACTATTTTAGGAGACAATCAAACAGCAAAAGTTTATTTCTATTATACAGATGAAAACGCAAAAAATATTCTCAAAGAGTCTGCAAATTCTTTATATGATTGGGAACAACCTCATTTACCAGAAGACTTGTCTTTCTTTAAAGATGGGAAAGAATGGTTGATAACATGCTCTCATGAAGAAGAGAGTTATATCGAGACGGAAGATGATATGGAAATACAAAAAATAATGAGTATACCGGGATTGAAAGTGCATAGGGGAAAATTGGAATAAAATCATTCGAACTTATTCCATTATTAAAACAGAATTTTTTAGTTAATAGTAGTATATAGATAAAAATAAGGAAACCCTATTTATATAGGGTTTCCTTATTTTTTAAAAGATTTATTCTAGGGCTTCAAACGGTTATTTCTTGACTAATACATATTGTTTATCTTCCAAATAGAATATTTGACTGAGGTGGTTTATATCTTTAAATTTGATATGCTTACCAAATTGTAAAGTATTTAAATTGATAACAACATCCATCCTTTCATCTCTGTTTTCATCTTCCTGTCCATCAAAGCAAGAATATATTTCAATTGTTTCCCCTTTTGACAAGTGTTTTTCAATAAAAAGAAAAAGTGACCTGATGGATTTACGTTGACCGGGTGTATTGTTTGCATGCAAATATCCTTGAACTTCATATATATAAGGATGTGTGAATTTGTTTCTAACTGCTTCATATCCAGGATCTAAATCAAAAATATCAATTCCGTACGCATCTTCTTCTGTTTCGTAGACTTTTACAAGTGAAGATTTACTGTTATGTCGATTATTTTTAGCCTGAAAGTGTTTGTTTCTATTTATCCCTTTAATTTTCAACTCGGAAATGGCCTTAAATGTAGGATTCGTACCAAACTCACCAATAGGAAGTACTTTGTTAGCGCCAATAAAATGGTGTAAAGTCAATCTATTTCCTCCTTTATCTAAAAATCACTCTTTGGTTTTATAACAACTAAAATACTCAATCAGACTTCTTATAAAGCGATCTTTGTCTTTTTATCTATGTATCTTGTATTTAATCATGAGAAACTTATACTTATCCAATAGGTTTTAATAATGTTAGAGTCTAAAGTTCATAACGGGGTTAGGCACAAGTGGTTTTCCCTTGAGTAGTAGATGTTTTTAAGTAGTTTATATTCTCGATGTAATTTTCCATTTGAACATTAATCAAAAAAAATTCACTTTTCATCTCATAAGAAAACCGTCTGAGAAGCTTCATTAATTCTCCAATCGTTGGAGTATTCTTTTCGTTCATTATTACGCGCGTATTTTAAGGGTAAGCACATTTTGATCGCTTTTTTCCAGTGTATTCTACCACGTCTTTAGTAAACAATCTAGCATTATATTGGATAAGTTCAAATTAAAGGATTTTCACAAAGATTTCTTTATCGACTAAAATTGAATCCATCTGCAGTCCGCCAAACCGTTTTGCTTTAGAGAAAAGCAGATATTGGATATGATAAAGGTTGAGGAGGTAAAAGGATGAATAAAACGATTGAAACCATTTTAAATCACCGTTCGATCAGGTCTTTTACAGATCAGCTCCTGACCGAAGAAGAGGTTCGCCTGCTTGTGGAGAGCGCTCAAAGCGCATCGACGTCAAGCTATATTCAAGCTTATTCGATCATCGGTGTCACCGACCCGGACAAGAAGCGCAAACTTGCGGAATTGGCCGGGAATCAGCCATATGTTGAAAAAAACGGCCATCTGTTTGTATTTTGCGCAGACCTTTACCGGCATGACAAAATGGCCCGGGAAAAGGGTGTAGATATCAAAGCTTCTCTTGAAGGGACGGAGACCTTTATGGTCAGCGTCATCGATGCAGCGCTTGCCGCTCAAAATATGTCAATAGCGGCCGAATCAATGGGCCTCGGCATCTGCTATATCGGCGGGATTCGCAATAACTTGAACGAAGTCTCCGGGCTTCTGGAAACACCTGAATACGTTCTGCCGCTGTTCGGGCTTGTCGTCGGCCATCCGGCCAACCTGTCGGATAAAAAGCCGCGTCTGCCGCTTGATCACATTTATCATGAAAATGCCTATCAAGCGGACGAAGCCGAGTTTAAAAAACATATGTCCGCATATGACGAAACGATTTCAAACTATTATCAAAAGCGGACAGACGGCAAACGGTCTGACAAATGGACAGACCAGATCACCGGCAGCCTCAAAAAGCCACCGCGTGCGTATATGAATGAATTCGTTAAAGGAAAAGGTTTGAACAAAAGGTAAGGAACGTCCCCTCCGACTCGGAGGGGACTTATCTTGTCAGCATGTATTGAAGAAAAAGATAAAACATCAGCCAAAAGGGAAGACTGAAAAGGATTCCGAATAAACAGCCTTTTGCAAAGCGTTCTTCTACGACTGGCGGGTGCGTTTTTTGCTTCGTCTCATTCATCAGTATTAGGAGCTCCTTTAGGTTTATCCATGATACTATTATTTCTTTTTGCGCAGGAAAAGTAAACGAAGACTTGGGGTGAAAAAGATGTTGTCATTAAGCATACTTGATCAGACTCCCGTTTCTGAAGGAAGCACAGCTGAACAGGCTTTACAGCATACGGTGGAGCTCGCGCAAGCGGCGGAGCGCCTCGGATACAAGAGATTTTGGGTTTCTGAGCACCATTTTTCAAGAAACTTGGCAGGATCAAGTCCGGAGGTTCTGATCGGTTATCTTGCGGCTAAAACAGAGAAGATCCGTATAGGATCCGGCGGCGTCATGCTTCCCCATTACAGCGCCTACAAGGTGGCAGAAAACTTCCGCGTCTTGGAAGGACTTGCGCCCGGCAGGATTGATCTCGGTGTCGGACGTGCTCCGGGAGGGATGCCGATCGCTTCCATGGCTCTTCAAAATGGAGGAAGACGGATGGCTGACCAATATCCCGAACAAATTCAGGATCTCGTCACATATTTATACGATCAAGCCGATGAACACCACCGCTTTCCCAACTTGACCGCATCGCCGAACGTGGCCGCAGCGCCCGCTGTCTGGCTGCTCGGCTCCTCAGGGGAAAGCGCAAGGCTTGCCGCCCAAACAGGAGCATCCTATACATTTGCCCAATTTATTAACGGTGAAGGCGGAGAAGAGGCGGCAAGACTTTACAAAGAGAGGTTCGAACCTTCTGTATTGGGGGAACGGCCAAACGTGATCGTTGCCGTATTTGTGATTTGCGCTGAGACAGAAGAGAAAGCGGAGAACCTTGCAAAAAGCTTGGATTTCTCTTTATTGGCCAATGAACAGGGGATAGTGACCGAAGGCTTTCCATCATTGGAAACGGCGCTGTCATATCAATATTCTCCTTATGAAAGAAAGAGAGTGGAAGACAATCGAAAACGGATGGTCATCGGGACGCCGCGGCAGGTGAAGGAACAGCTGCTTGAACTGGCCGGCACTTACGGAACGGATGAAATCATGGCGGTGACCATCACCCACGATTTTCAAGACAGGCTGGAATCATACCGGCTGCTGGCCGAAGCGTTTCATCAGTCAATTTAACGTTTTTGCTGAAAAAAATCGAGAAAATGGCGGATCGGAAAAAGAATAAACAGAATGCATATGTATAAAGCGGTAAACAGCCAGCTGAGGGGAACGAGGATGACGGTATCGACGGTTTGCTCCGCGGCTTTTTGAAAAGGCTGGGGCTCGCGCTTCTGCAGGTTGACGGCGAGGTACAAAATCGTGAAAAATATAAAGCAGACAATAATGAAGGATAGGCCGAATAATACGAAAAAAGAAAGCATATATACGAGGTCCTCCGATTGCTTTTTTCACGTTTTGAAGAGAAGGGGGATCTTCTCCTGAACGTATTATCCGTATTTTAACATAAAAAAGCCTTGTTGAGTGGTTCTCAACAAGGCTTGTCATTATTCGACGATAAAAGGGTCTTCCGTCAGAATGTAGCTTGATTTTCCTTTGGCGGACGCATAGGCTAGCATATAATATTTTCCGGACTTAAGGGTTGCGGCGTCATTGATTTTGCCGTTCCATTGATAAGATTGATAGCCTTTGCCCTGGTTTTTGTAAACGCCGGCCTGGCCGAGAAGGTTCAGATTTTCATCATAGACGAGAAATGCGAGCTCTTCAGCCCCGCCCGGCAGGTAGGCTTCGATCGTGTAAGCGCCCTGCTTTGCCCCCGGTTCAACCGTTACGGATGTGACACGCGGATAGTCTGGCTCTTTGACGATCAACAGGAGCGGGATTTCGGCGACTTTTCTTCCGTCTTCACGGATGTAAACCGTGCCTTCATATGTGCCTGCTTTCGTTTTCGCGGAATTGACGGTTACTTTTGCCGCTGCTTTACCTGTTTGATGGGCCGGTACCACGACTCGTTCTGTTCCTGATACCGTGATGCCCGCTCCTTTAAAGGAGTATTCCAGCTGATAGGCTTTTCTGTGTGAAGAAAGGTTTTCAATCGTGAACGCTTGTTTTTTCGTTTGTTTCCCTTTGTCTTTCAGAAATGTTCCGTATGAATGGCTGCCCGGCGTTACAATGGATGAAGCTTTAAGGGCCTCGATGATGCGGATGCTGCCTGCTCCTTGCGTATTGTGAGGGAGAGGCTTTCCGTTTTCATCCGTCAGTTTTTCCGCCGTATTCATCAGTACGCCTTTGATTTGCTCAGGCGTCCAATCCGGTTTGGCCTGTTTTAATATGGCTGCCGTTCCTGCGACATGCGGGGAAGCCATGCTTGTTCCCTGCTTTGAACCGTAACCGTGAGGGTTTTTCGGGTCGTGGGTCGGAATGGTGCTGACGATATTGACACCTGGCGCTGAAACGTCAGGTTTAATCATCCATGTATCCATGACAGGTCCGCGGGACGAGAAGGAGCCAATCGTTTCCCCGAGTTTTTTGTCCAATTTGAAAGAAAAGACAGCGGAGCGTTTCCCTTCTTTGATCTGTTGAACAAGCTTTTCGCCCTCTTCTTTCGACAATTTGACGGTCGGTACGGCCATCCCTACAACATTGGCCTCGATTTCCCCTGTTACATTATTGTAAATCACGGCTCCGACAGCGCCGGCGTTTTTGGCGTTTTCAGCCTTATCCACAAATGGAATGACGCCTCTCTGGATAACCGCTACTTTTCCTTTCACATCTTTGCCTTTGAAATCGTCAGCTTGTCCGATGCCGGCTTCAACAAGTTCCACGTCTTCACCGTTCAAAGCTTCAAGATCTTTTTCCTCCTGGTACCCCATCACTTTTGCTGACGAATACGAAGGAAGCGTCACAGAATATTCATTATACGGAAGCTGTGAGGCGCCGACGGAAATTGCATCCCTTGAAGTTCCCGGCGAGCCGACCGTCCAGCTTTCCGGACCGCTGTTCCCGTTTGACGTAACAGCGACAACCCCTTCGGCCATTGCCCAGTCCAGTGCGATGCTTGTTGCATAATCAGGGCTGTTCAGTGAATTTCCCAATGAGAGGTTCATCACTTTTGCTCCATCCGCAACGGCTTTTTCAATGCCCGCAATCACGTTCTCGGTTGTTCCTGAGCCGCCGGGGCCGAGCACACGGTAAGCAAGCAGCGTTGCTTCTGGCGCCACACCTTTAATCTGTCCGTTCGCGGCGATGGTCCCCGCCACATGAGTACCGTGATCAGTTGCTTCCCCGCGCGGGTCGCCTGTCGGTGTTTCTTGCGGATCATAGTCATTATCCACAAAGTCATACCCCTTATATGGGCCGAAATTGTTCTTTAAGTCAGGATGTGTGTAATCCACACCCGTGTCAATGACGGCTACCTTAATGCCTTTACCGGTATAGCCTGATTTCCATGCCTGATCCGCTCCGATGTATGGTGCACTTTTATCCATCTGTGGATAAATGGCGTCCGCTGCAAGTGTCACGTCTTTTCCTTTTATGCTGTCAGGTTTGTAAGCTGCGTTCGGATAAACCGCTTTAACTTCCTTGACGGCGAGCAGCTTCGGAATTTCACTGGCCGGCAGTTTCATTGAAAAACCCGAAAATACACGGTCGTATTCACGGCTTATTTTCGCTTTTTTGAGTGTTTTCAGCGCACTGTTTTTCGCTTTGCTGCGAGCGGTTTTTAAAGAAGCTTTCGTTTGTTTTTCCCCATTCGCTTTTGCTTCGGCAAGCGACTTTTCTTTCAGCTCCACAATAACCGTTGTCTGTTTATCAGACGTCACATCAATATCACCGTAGATTTCAGCTTTCTCAAGCTCAGGCGACTTTTGATCGGGAACGGTTTTTGCCTGCACTCCGGTGAGGAATGTGGATAACGCAAATAATAGAATAAAAGCCATAACGAAATTGCGCATGATACTTTTTCTCAATCTGTTTTCCCCCTTATGGATAAATGATTTCTTTGTAATCCTTAGAGTTTCGAACTTTTAAAATATTCTCTCAGTTTTAAAAAAATCCTTCTATATATAGAAATAATTTTCAAAGATTCAATGTATTGGAGTGAATATCTTTAGATTTATGCACAATTCACTGTGTATAAGTGAATAAACCTGTGTATAGATATTGTGGGGAATATACGTTCTTATACTAAATGTTGAATAAATATGTGGATATGTGGATATACCCTGTGGGTAATATGTGTTTATCCTTAGGATAAGCTGTGAATAAGTTGCATTCATGGTTTGTTTCCGTTGAATCATGCGTTTCCATCAGTTTTCAACAAAACTTCTAAAAACTAGAATCATTTTGCACACACATTGTGACAAACATTTTCATTTTGCTGGGATAAGATAGAGCAAGAAAGTTTAATAGAGTTGCTAGTTTTATCACAACGAAACTGGAGGGGATCGGTATGAAAGGTTTGATATCATTTTTAAAATTATGGACGGCCGTGCTGCTGAATGCGGTGGTGCCTGTCAGAGAGACTCAGATGAAGGTGATGGCGTTCGCCGGCGGTACATATCAGGCTGCCGATGCTTATCAGGCAGGCGGCTTTTCGGAAAAAAGAGAAGAATCAACAGAGCGGATGCCGGGCTGTAAGAGAGCGATGTCCGGCAGTTTTACGACAGAACCCAACCGGGCTGTTTGCCAGAAAGCGGTGAAGAGGGTAAGAGCCGGACCAACTCTTTACACGGGAACTTAAACAAGGTAAAATCCCACTCATAACGGGAAGTGGGTGACAGCTTTGAAAATCTATAAAGTATTGAACAACAATGCAGCAATCATAAAGGAGGATGGTCAAGAAAAAATTGTCATGGGACCTGGTATCGCTTTTCAAAAGGGAAAAAACGATACCATTCCAAGAAACAAGGTAGAAAAAATTTTCACCATTCATGAAGAAAATGAAAAGTTTAAACAAATCCTCGAAACACTTCCGGAAGAACATATTGAAGCTGCCGAAGAGATCATCAGCTATGCGGAAGGGCGGCTGTCCGCACCGTTGAGCGATCATATCCACATCGCCCTTGTGGATCATTTGTCATTTGCGATCGAGCGAGTCCGCAAAGGATTCGTCATTCAAAATAAATTAATAAATGAAATTAAAGCGCTTTATAAAAAAGAATATGAGATCGGACTCTGGGCAATCGATTTTGTCAAAGAAAAATTGAAAGTCGAATTGCCTGATGATGAAGCGGGTTATATTGCGCTGCATATTCATACCGCAAAAATGGATGCGGAAAACATGCAGAAGACACTTAAATACACGAACATCATCAAAGAATTGATAGAAAAAATCGAATGCTGTTTTAATCAGAAGATTGACGAAAACAGCATCTCATATCAGCGTCTTGTCACGCATCTCAGGTATGCCATCAACAGGCTGGAATCAAATGAAGCGTTTCATGTCATGGACGAGGACATGCTTTATTTCATCCGGCAAAAGTATCCTGAAAGCTACCGGTGTGCGGCAGGGCTGGCGGATTACGTAAAAACTGAATATGATCTTCATCTTCCGGAATCGGAAGTCGGATATATTACGCTGCATGTCCAGCGTTTAAATGATTCCTATAGGTAATACCGCCTGATAACGCGCGATCAGGCTTTTTTTAGGTCTATTTTCACAGAAAATAAAAAAGTAGTTGACGAAAGCGTTATCACATAATAAAATGAAAGCGTATTAAAAAATAAATACCGGGGATTGTGACTGGTAAAGCAGGCAAGACCTAAAATTTGCTAGATGAATGGGGAGAATCTATCCGCCATTCGTTGGTGAATTTTAGGTCTTTTCTGCTTTTTTTAAAAAAAAAGGAGGAGTCATCATGAATCACAAAGAAATCGCCGTACGTCTTATACAGCTTCTTGGCGGAGAAGATAATGTTATCAGTGCAGCTCATTGTGCGACAAGGCTTCGTTTGGTGATCAAGGACGAAGAGAAAATCGACCAGGAAAAGGTCGAAGAGCTGGAAGGTGTAAAAGGAGCCTTTTCGAGCTCTGGTCAATACCAGATTATTTTCGGAACAGGACTTGTTAATAAAGTGTATGAACAGTTTGCCAAAGAGCTGAATCTTGACCAAAAGGAAACGGTTCAGCACAGCGATGCTGCAAAGGGAAAAATGAATCCTTTGGCGCGATTCGCGAAAACGCTGTCAAACATTTTCGTGCCAATCATTCCGGCCATTGTTGCAAGCGGTTTATTAATGGGGCTGTTGGGGATGATGAAGGCATTTCAGTGGGTCGATCCTGATGCGGCGCTGTATAAAATGCTTGATATGTTCTCAAGCGCGGCATTTATTATCCTTCCGATCTTGATCGGTGTCAGTGCTGCGAAAGAATTTGGCAGCAATCCTTACCTGGGGGCTGTACTTGGAGGTATTTTAATTCACCCGAGCTTGTTCAATCCTTGGGGACTGGCAACTGCATCACCGGATGTCATGAACTTTTACGGACTCAAAATCGAGATGCTTGGCTATCAAGGAACCGTTGTTCCCATTTTGCTTGCCGTGTATGTGATGAGTAAAATCGAAAAAGGCGTAAGAAAAATTGTTCCAAACGCGATCGATCTTTTAGTGACACCATTTGTCACGATTATTTCAACGGGATTTATTGCCTTTATCGCGATCGGTCCTTTAGGAAGAATGCTTGGTACAGGGATCACAAACGTTTTAACTTATGTGTATGATCTTGCCGGACCTGTTGCCGGACTGATTTTCGGGGGAACATACTCGCTGATCGTTTTAACTGGTGTTCACCACAGTTTCCACGCGATTGAGGCCGGCCTTATCGCTGATATCGGCAGGAACTACCTGCTTCCGATCTGGTCTATGTCCAATGTCGCCCAAGGCGGGGCCGGACTTGCCGTATTCTTTTTGGCAAAGCGCGCAAAAACAAAAGAAATCGCTTTACCTGCTGCTTTCTCTTCTTTTCTCGGCATTACCGAACCTGTTATTTTCGGCGTTAACCTCCGTTACCGCAAGCCGTTTATCGCGGCAATGGCCGGCGGAGCGCTCGGTGCTGCATACGTTGTCTTTATGAATGTTGCGGCAAACGCCTACGGTTTGACGGGAATTCCGATGATTGCGATTGTCGCCCCGCTTGGAATGGGCAACCTGATCCATTATTTGATCGGAATGGCGATCTCTGTGTCTGTCGCGTTTATCACAGCCTTTATCTTAGGCATTAATGAAGACGAGAAAAAGTGACGGAAGGAGGGGAAAACGATGAACCAAGATCAGGAGCTTCGTCAAATGGCAATAAACCGGGTTGAAGAATACCGGGATATTGTAAACCTTGATCCCTATCGGCTGCATTATCATATCATGCCTCCTGTCGGACTGCTGAATGATCCGAACGGGTTCATTCAGTGGAAGGGAGTTTACCATCTTTTTTATCAGTGGATGCCTTTTAAAACGGGGCACGGTGCAAAGCTGTGGGGGCACTACTCTTCAACAGATCTCGTGAACTGGCGGCATGAAGAGATCGCCCTCACGCCGAGCGACTGGTTTGATAAAAACGGCTGTTATTCAGGAAGCGCGATCGCTGAACATGATGTGCTCCACCTGTTTTATACGGGGAATGTCAGAGACGGCGAGGGAAATAGGGAGGCCTATCAATGTCTCGCCGTCTCGAAAGACGGCATCTCTTTTGAAAAACAGGGGGTTGTTGCAAGGCTACCGAAAGGATATACGGCTCACTTCCGCGATCCGAAAGTTTGGAAAAAGAATGGCAGCTGGTACATGGTACTCGGCGCCCAGACTGAAAATCTTGAGGGCAGGGTGGTGCTGTTTCAATCGGATAATTTGAAAGACTGGCAGTTCCTTGGCGACATCACAGGTTCAAATACAGATCAACTCGGGGAATTCGGCTATATGTGGGAATGCCCTGACATGTTCGAACTGGACGGCAAAGACGTCTTAATTGTCTGTCCGCAAGGCCTTGAAGCAGAAGAGATGCGCTACCAAAACGTCTATCAGTCAGGTTATTTTGTCGGTGAATTGAACGAGCAGAAACCAGATTTTACACACGGAGATTTTGAAGAGCTTGACCGCGGCTTTGATTTTTATGCGCCGCAGACGACAAAAGACGAATCAGGCCGGAGGATATTGGTTGCCTGGATGGGTGTTCCAGACCAGGACGAACAGAGCCAGCCGACGATTCCGCATCAATGGGTGCACTGTATGACATTGCCGAGGGAATTGCATTTGCAAAACGATAAAATCGTTCAAAAACCGGTCGCGGAGCTTAGAAATCTCCGTCAAAACGAAAAACACGCAGCTATATCACTTAATCAAGCCACCGAAAAACTGGACATTGTTCAACCGGACAAAACCGAGCTTTTGATCAGCCCGCAACTTATTGAAGAGAGCTTTGAGATTTCCTTCAGGGGTGCCGCGCGACTCATTTACAATAAAGCAGACGGCATCATAACCTTGGAGAGAAACAGCTATGTTGATGAAAGAGCGGAAGCCAGACAGTGCCGTTTGCAGGAGCTTCGCGATTTAAACATCTTTTTAGACGCGTCTTCTATTGAAATCTTCGTCAATGGGGGAGAGGAAGTCTTTACGGCGAGATATTTTCCTTACCCGGGAAATAATGATGTTTGGATCAGTGCCAGAAAAGAAATCATAGTGAATGTGACATCCTGGACGTTGGTATAAAGGGAGCGGCTGCGGTTTGCTATTTTCTGTACAATCCCTTTATGATATGCTTTTTTTAGAGAGAGTGCAGTATAAAGGGGTTGTTTTTTTGGATCAAAACCAGCAGAAGTTGACAGCCGTGCGTTTGAAAAAAATAGCGGATCATATTGAGGATACGAGAGAGGAATACAATGGTTTGCTTCTTCAGATGAAGAAGCTGATCGGCGGTATTGAAGATAAAACAATTCCGAATGATGAAGAAATACAAAAAAAACTTCAAGACACGTATGAACAAATGAAAGAATATGCTCTTTTTGTGGAATCGATCGAGACTTTTTTAAGATCATCTGCAAGAACGATGAAACGCGAAAGCTAAATAAAAGCCAGCCCCTTTTAATGGGGCTGGTTATTTATTTGCCGCTGAGCCGTAAAGCAGAGTGCTTCGTCGGCCCGACGTATTGATTCAAACGGAACGATTCGCGGATCGCTTCCGTAATAAACGTTTTTGCAGAATATATGGCTTCTTTTACATTTGAACCTTTGGCAAGTTCAGCCGTAATCGCTGCGGAATAGGTGCAGCCCGCCCCGTGAGTGTATGGAGTTTCAATTCTTTCTCCTTCGAGGACTTCTGCATCGCGGCCATCAAATAATACATCTACCGCTTTTTCGTGATTCAGTTTGCCTCCCCCTGTAATGAGGACGTGTTCAGCGCCGAGGCCGTGAATGACTTTTGCCGCTTCCTTCATTTGCTCAACCGTTTTAATTTCTCCAAGTCCGCTGAGCTGGCCGGCTTCAAAAAGGTTTGGCGTAATGACCGTGGCAAGCGGAGCCAGAAGCTCTCTTAAAGCCTTTGCGTGTTCGGGATACAGCACTTCATTTGCCCCTTTACATACCATAACGGGATCAATGACGACATTTTTCATGCTGTGCTTCTTGATTGTGTCTGCAGCCAATTCAATAATGTCAACGGTCGGAAGCATGCCTGTTTTCATCGCATCTACCCCGATGCCGTCCACAATCGTCGACAGCTGGGCGCGGATGACTTCCGTATCAACCGGGAATACCTGATGATTCCAATTGTTCTCAGGGTCCATGGCGACAACAACCGTAAGGGCCGTCATTCCATAGACGTTCTTTTCTTGGAACGTTTTTAGGTCCGCCTGAATGCCGGCGCCTCCGCTTGAGTCAGAGCCGGCGATTGTCAGTGCTTTGTGCATTGTCATGTTCAGTCAATCCTCCACGATAAGAGATTCCATCCAAAGTTGGTTTATTACTTATTATAGACAGCTTTTCGCAAGATCACAATGAAATGGCTGCCGCTTTATAGTGCAGCGGTCCTCTGCCAAATTTCATGAATGGATTGGCATAAAAAACCAAACCATCTTTTGATCCATGTGAAATTATTCGCATTATGATTTAATATGTTTAGAATGAAATAAGAAGGAGCGTATATTACAAACATGAACATATCTATCGTAGTTGTCACGCACAACCGGGTCACCGCTTTGTGCGAATTGCTTGAATCCATTACAAAACAGTCTGTTGCGCCGTTTGAAGTCATTATTGTTAATGATGCCGGGGAGAGCGTCGACTTTGTTGAGCGCCTTTATTCAGACCTTCCGATCAGAGTTATCCATCTGAAAGAAAACGTGAAGCATGTAAAAGCGAGAAATATAGGGGTGAAAGAAGCTTCCGGAGATGTTATTATGCTGTGTGATGATGATGATTTTTTCACTCCGTGCCATATGGAAAGAATGTTGAATGCGCTGGAGACCGCTGATTTTGTTTATTCGGATGCTGAGATTGTGTCTTTCGAAGAAAAAGAGGATAAAAGAATTCCGACAAGCCGTTATCTTTTTGCGTATTCCTTTAACTTGGATGAAATGAGGAAGTTTTCTACATATGTTCCTTCAGGGAGTATGTACAAACGGTCTCTTCATGACGAGATCGGCTATTTTGATCCTGCCGTCCACAATTATTGGGATTGGGACTTTTTCCTGAGAGCAGCTGAGCGGTTTCGCGTGAAAAGGGTTCCTTTTGCAAGCGTAATCTATGCGTTTTCAGATCAGGGTGACAACCAATCCGGAGATCTTGGCGGAATGAGACAGTATTATTTGGATGTCTTGAGTGAAAAGCATCAGCTTGGCAAGCTGCCGACAAAGAACTTTTTCGTACTTCTCGAAGAACCTGCCATGAAAAAAAGGGAGGCGGAAAGCGAAATCGTCTGGGACGGAAAACCTGTCGCATCCAGGCTTTCCGCCGCAAGACAATTGAGTTAAGGAGGCCTGAACATTGAAACAGATTTTGAATGACAGCTGGTGGCAGCAGCTAAAGGACGAGTTTAATAAGCCTTACTATCAAGAACTGAGGGAAATGCTGAAAAGGGAGTATGCAGAACACACCGTATATCCTGAACCGAACGATATATACAATGCTTTGCATTATACTTCCTATGAAAATGTGAAAGTCGTGATTCTCGGCCAGGATCCGTATCACGGTCCGGGTCAGGCCCATGGCTTAAGCTTTTCCGTCCAACCCGGCGTCAATCCGCCGCCTTCTTTGAAAAATATTTTTATAGAATTGCAGAATGACATTGGCGCCGACATCCCCAATCACGGTTCTCTCGTCAGTTGGGCGAAGCAAGGCGTTCTGCTGCTGAACACCGTTTTGACCGTGAGACGGGGTCAGGCAAATTCGCATAAAGGAAAAGGCTGGGAACAACTGACAGACAGTATCATAGATGTTTTAAACAAAAGAGATAAGCCGGTCGTTTTTATTCTCTGGGGCCGGCATGCCCAAATGAAAAAAGAACGAATCGATACATCCAAGCATTTCATTATCCAATCGCCGCATCCGAGCCCATTCTCGGCTAGAAACGGGTTTTTCGGGAGCAGACCGTTTTCAAGAGCCAATCAGTATTTGGAACAAATCGGTGATGAGCCGATTGATTGGTCCCTTCCGAATCTTTAAAATCGCGAGAACCGCTGAAATAAGCGGTTCTTCGTTTTGTCTGGCTCCTATCTACCTGAGAAGTTTTTTGATGATCCGCAGCCCGTTTTTTGATGAAGGGTAACGAAATGAAATGTCAAACAGGTTAGTCTGTTTTAAAACGCTTTTCTCATGGGAAAACGTCTTAAAGCTGTAATACCCATGGTAACTTCCGATTCCGCTTTCACCTACGCCGCCAAAGGGGAGATAAGGTGTGGCTTTGTGCATCAGCGTGTCATTGATGCATCCCCCGCCAAATGAAATCCGGCTGAGGATGTGATTCTGTACCGCTTTTTCATTCGTAAACAAATAGAGCGCGAGCGGTTTAGGGCGGCTTTGAACCATTTGGATAACGTCTTCGATTGTTTCATAGCCGATGACGGGAAGGAGCGGCCCGAAAATTTCTTCCTGCATGATCGGCGATTCCCAGTCAGGTTCATCGATAATGGCCGGAGCAATTTTAAGTGCGTCTTTTTGATACGTTCCGCCTGTAACGATATTCTCGTTGTGTAAAAAGCGGAGTAACCGTTCGAAATGACGTTCGCTTATGATTTTTCCGTACGCCGGATGGCTTTCCGGCGCTTTTCCGTAAAATGTTTGGATCGATTGCTTGAGAGCGCGCATCAGCCCGCTTTTTACATCTTTGTGTACGAGCAGATAATCAGGCGCAATGCACGTCTGCCCTGCGTTTGTCAGCTTTCCGAAAACAATCCTTTGAGCTGCAAGCTTAAGATCAGCATCCTTGTGCACGATGCAGGGGCTTTTTCCGCCAAGCTCAAGTGTGACTGGAATGAGCTGTTTTGCTGCGGCTTCCATGATGACTTTGCCCACGGGAACACTGCCTGTAAAAAAGATATAGTCAAATTTTTGCCGCAAAAGCTCTTGATTCGTCTCCACCCCGCCCTCAATAACGGACACATATTCGGGTGGAAAGATTTCCTTCATCATCTTGGATATGACGCTTGATACGGCGGGAGCAAGCTCTGACGGTTTGATGACGGCGGTATTCCCCGCAGCAAGTGCGCCGATCAGGGGCGAAACGGCAAGCTGAAACGGATAGTTCCATGGCGCGATGATCAGGACCGTGCCGTAAGGCTCCGCAATGACGATGCTTTTTGAACCGATGTGCGAGACGGCCGTTTTGGCCTTTTTCGGCTTGGCCCATTTTTTTAATCGTCTGCTGATGAAGCGGATTTCTTCCAGTACAATGCCTATTTCCGTCATATAGGCTTCGTGCTCTGATTTATTAAGGTCTTGCTGAAGGGCTTCAAGTATGTCCCGTTCATATTTTTTTACAGCATCTTTAAGAATGTTGAGCTGTTCCAGACGATTTTCAACAGCGAGTGTTGCCCCGCTTAAAAAATATCGCTTTTGCTCGGTAACGGTCGTTTCGATGGAGAGTGTACGTTCTGCTGCCATTCCCTGTTTCCTTTCGCTTTTAGAAATTCGAGTGAAGTTTTTTTCATTATGTGTGACAGCCTTTTCAGCTGTCAACTTCTAGCCGTAAGAAAATCGGCGTTTTCCACCTGCGTTTGCCTGCAGATATCTTTTTTAAAAGTGCAAAAGGCCATATTTCACAGCAGGAGAGGCAATTTTTCGCAATGGATATTTGCAAAGTGCATTCGGCACGAGAGAAGTTAATTTGGTAAAATGAAATGGAAACTGAAAACGGTTTGGAGGATCGATTTGATGAACATACATATATCAAGTTTGCTGCAGAAGATGGAGGACGAATTGAAAAAAGCAAAGGAATGCAGCCAGGAAAACGAATTGAAAATGCACATCGCGGTTATCCGCTCCCTTTGCGACGTCATTGTTGAACCGCAGCAGCGGCCGTCCGTCCAGTCTTCACCCTATGTTCAAACGGCCAATAAACCATCGAGCGACCAGCTGATGCTAGAAAAAATGATGGGGAGCGCCGGTGCTGAACAATACAAAAAACAAGAGAAACAAAAGCATGAAGATGACGGCAACGGAGATTCTATTTTTGATTTCTAGGCGCCGTCCGGCTGTTTTAAAAAAGAGAGGTTGATCAACTTGAAACTGCTTTTTGGGGCTTTACAATGGACGGCATTTATTATTGCGTCCGCAATCGTGGTGCCCATTGCAATCGGGCAGTCATTTGGGCTGAACCAGGCAGAGACAGCAGGGCTGGTTCAAAGCACTTTTTTCGTGCTCGGCACAACGGCTTTTATCCAATGTTTATTGGGACACCGCCTGCCGATTAATGAGAGTCCGGCTGGCCTCTGGTGGGGCGTGTACACGATTTATTCCGGTCTAACTGGGACCGTATTTGCGACTCATATCGAAACGCTTCAGGGGCTACAGGGAGCGATGCTGTTAAGCGCGGTTTTCTTCTTTATTTTTAGTTTATTTAAAGTCATTGATAAGCTGGCTGTGATGTTTACCCCTGTTGTGACGGGCATTTATTTACTGTTGCTGGTCATCCAGCTTAGCGATCCGATCGTTAAAGGTGTCATGGGGATCGGCTACCGGAAAAACGAGGTCGATATCCCCGTGTTTTTGCTGGCGGTTGTGATCATGCTGGCTACGTTTCTGATGAGCCGGTCAAACATTCCGGTTCTTAAGCAATATTCAATTTTAATTGCGCTTTTCGGCGGCTGGGTCTTATTTGCCGTATTCGGCGTGGCGAAGGCGCCTGAGCATGCGAACCAGCTGTTCCGCCTTCCGGATATTTTTCCGTTCGGAATGCCGCTGTTTGACAGCGGATTAGTCGTAACCTCGCTGTTTATTACAGTGTTGTTAATCGTCAATATGCTCGCCAGCATACGGGTGGTTGAAGGAGCGGTCAGACAGTTTGAGAAGCTGGAGGAGAGGAAGCGGGCCCGTCCGGCCGGATTTATCGCCTCCGTCAGCCATTTGCTGAGCGGATTGCTCGGAGCTGTAGGCACGGTGCCGATATCCGGGGCGGCCGGGTTTATCCAAACGACGAGAATGTCTTCGAAAAAACCGTTTTTGCTCGGGAGTCTGATCGTGATCGTCATCAGCTTTTTCCCGCTGGTCATGAATACTTTTGCCAGCCTGCCGTCTCCGGTCGGCTTTGCGGTGAACTTCGTCGTGTTTTCAACGATGGTCGGCCTGGCATTTGCCGAATTCGATTCTTATGAAAAGGACGAGGCGGGCCGCATCCGTTTTGTTACCGGGATTGCGCTCCTTGCCGGCGTGGGGGTCATGTTTGTACCTGAAAGTGCTTTGGAAGGAATGCATCCTGTTTTTGTTTCTATTTTAAGCAATGGGCTTGTCCTTGGAACAATTGTAGCGATTGCTGCGGAACAGATGCAGCTTCGGAAAAAGAAATTTGACAATATCGTGTCATGAGATGTGCAAACGTTGAAATTAAAGGCGTGTGCGCTATGATGATAAAACAAAGGCGGGGGATTTGATCATGAAATTATTTTTAATTTTAGGTGCTGTCAATGCTATGCTTGCGGTTGCTTTAGGGGCGTTCGGAGCTCATGGTCTTGAAGGGAAAATTCCCGAGAAATATTTGCAAATCTGGCAGACCGGCGTCCAGTATCATATGTATCATGCGCTCGGTTTAATTGCCGTCGCGCTCATCGCGGCAAAGATTACAGATGCGGGAAGCGTAACTGCGGCAGGTTGGCTGATGTTTGCCGGAATCGTTTTATTTTCAGGAAGTTTATATGTCCTCAGCCTTACGCAAATCAGCGTCCTCGGTGCGATTACTCCGCTGGGCGGCGTGGCGTTTATTGCCGCATGGATCATGGTTGTTGTTTCAGCGGTCAAATACTTGTAGCTTTACTAAAAAGCCAATCTCCTGAAAAGGATTGGCTTTTTTTATTTTAACAGGGGCTGATTCATGGTAATTTAATGTTATGAACAGGGCGAAAGACCCGGCTTTTGCATTTTGACAGAAGGGATGTGCATGGCGGAGAAGCGGTCTCCGTTCAAAGATGAAAATTAAAGTGATCATTGCGGATGACAATTCATTCATAAGAGAGGGTATGAAAATCATATTGAGCACTTATGATGAATTTGAAGTGCTGGCGACGGTGGAGGATGGCTTGCAAGCGGTCGAATTTTGCCGCGGCCAAGCTGTGGATATCGCACTGCTTGATGTCCGCATGCCCAACATGGATGGAGTGGAAGCTGCGCGGCTCATTTCAGAAACGGGCGCCAAGCCTTTTATTTTAACAACGTTTGATGACGACGAATACATCGTCGCTGCAATACGGAACGGAGCAAAAGGATATTTGGTGAAAAATGCCGAGCCTGAGCGAATCAGAGACGCGATTAAAAGCGTGTACAACGGCCATACTGTCATGCAGGATATCATCCTCGACAAGATTAAGTCCAATTTGGCGGAGCATAAAGAAGCGGAATCCAAAATAGACGAAAGCCTGTTTACCGAACGCGAGCTCGGAATTATGGCCCTGATTGCCAGAGGGCTGTCCAATAAAGAAATATCGAAAGAACTGTTTATTTCTGAAGGTACGATTGCCAATTATATTTCCTCGATTTTGGGGAAAACAGGGCTTGAACACCGGACGCAAATCGCAATTTATTATTTAACTGGAAAAGTTAACTTTTAATCTGGGGGATCACCATGGAATTGCGGATTATGACCGGCAAACTGATTTTGCTGGGATTTATCATCTATCAATGCGTTTCTTCGGAAATTGACAATCTGCCGTGGCTTGTGTTCAGCATTCTTGTTTACGCCTGTATGAACCTCGGGATTGCAATTTTATCTGAAGGAAAAATAAAAAAGCTTTTTATTATTATGTCTGTCATCATTTCAATTTTTTCTTATGCCGAGGTGCACCCCCTATTTATTTTATTTCTTCCTTTTAGCCTGTATGAAGGAGCAGCTGATTTCGGGCTGCCGAAGTGGATGGTACTTGCCGCTTCAATCGTTCCGGTTTTGTTTATCAATGAAAGCATCTCAGCGGTCTACGCGTTGACAGCCGCTTTTCAATTTTTGCTGTACTGGGCGGCAAGCCAAGATGCAGCGCGGATTGAAAAGCTTGAACATCATATCGATCAAACGAGAAGAGACCTAGAGAAGGTAACAAACATGCTGCGGGAAAACAAAGAGTTTATCAGACAATCCAAATATACGTATAAGCTTGAGGAGCGGAACCGGCTTTCCCAGGAAATACACGATAAAATCGGCCATTCCATGACAGGAGCGCTGATTCAGCTCGAAGCGGCGAAGCGCGTCCTTGACATAGACAAGGAAAAAGCTTCCGAGCTCCTGCAAAACGCGATTAACATCTCCAAGGAAGGGATCGAAAATATCAGATTGACGTTAAAAAGCGTCAAGCCGCCCTCAGAACAGATGGGTATCCATAGATTGAAGCTGTTTATCGATGAATGTTCGGCGCGGTATCATATGAATATTTCATTTTTGCATAAAGGCGATTTGGATGTTATTTCTCAAATTCAGTGGAAGATTATGTTTGAAAATATCACCGAAGCACTGACAAACTCGGTGAAATATGCAGAAGCGACACATGTATCCATCTATATTCATGTGCTGAATACGCTCATTAAAGCCGAAGTGAAAGACAATGGAAAAGGGCGGCAGAAAATCAAGAAAGGGGTGGGGATCATCGGGATGGAGGAACGGGCCGCTTCTGTTAACGGAAAGGTGATTGTTGACGGTTCGAACGGCTTCTCTGTCACCACCCTGCTGCCCAAGCATGAATGATTTCATGAATTGAATATGAATTTTCTCATGTGAAAAAGATGAAATGCTGCACTGCCGCACCTTTCATCTTTTTTTTATAATGAAATTAAAATGAGGTGAGAACATGAATGTATTGGAAATCCATCATCTAACGAAAAAATTTGGCGACTTTGTTGCTGTCGATAATATATCACTCTCAATCGAAGAGGGCGAAATATTTGGATTGCTCGGCGCAAACGGGGCCGGAAAAAGCACGACCATTCACATGATCTCGAGTTTGCTGAGAAGCAATGAAGGCGAGATTTTGATTCTCGGAAAAAAAATTGCGAAACACCGTAAGTTCGCCAAAATGAATATTGGCATTGTTCCGCAGGATCTGGCCATTTACGAGGATTTGACGGCATATGAAAATGTGAAGTTTTTCGCCGGGCTCTATGGTCTGCGCGGAGCCCATTTGCACAATCGGGTGGAAGAAGCATTGCAGTTCGTCGGTTTAAGCGATAAGCATAAAAGCTTTCCGAAAAACTTTTCCGGCGGGATGAAAAGAAGGCTCAATATCGCCTGCGCGATCGCCCACAGGCCAAAGCTGATCATCATGGACGAACCGACGGTTGGAATTGATCCGCATTCGAGAAATTATATTTTGGAATCCGTCAAAAAGTTAAATGCGATGGGATGTACGATTATTTACACGAGCCATTATATGGAGGAAGTTGAAGAGATCTGTACAAGGATCGCCATCGTTGATCACGGAAAAATTATCGCCGAAGGAACGAAGGAGCAGCTGCAATCGATCATTACCAACACGAAAGATATTCAAGTCGTTCTTAAATCTGCGGAAAATATCGATATCGGCGAACTGAAAGCGATCAGCGGTGTAGAGGCGGCTGCCATTGAAGACAATACGCTCAAAATCAACTCGGATGCAGGCGTCAATAATTTAAACCAGATTATTGAAAAGCTGATGAAAAACGGGGCCGAGATTCGTTCATTGGAAGAAAAAGCGCCTAATTTAGAAACCGTGTTCCTGACCTTGACCGGAAGACAGTTGCGCGATTAGAAAGGGGGGGCCATGGTTTGAATACACTCATCATTGCGAAAAAAGAAATTGTATCGGCTTTTCGGGACAAGCGGACATTCCTTTTTATGCTGGCATTTCCGATTGTACTGATTATGATTTTAGGCACCGCGCTGACGAACGCTTTCGATCAACAAGCAGCAGCGGTCGGCGAGGTTCATGTTCTGTATAAAGACAAGGCTGACGGAGCGTTTTCGGAAGGTTTTAAAACATTCGCAAAAGAAGCGAAAACATCCGGCGTTCATTTTAAAAAAGTATTGTCCGATATGGATGGAAGACAAGAAATCAAACAAGGGAACTACGATGCTTACCTTGAGATCGAAAACAGCGGCATCAAGCTTTACCAAATGGATAAAAACAGTATGAAAAACAGCATTATTCAAGGAATGCTGACCGCGTTTGCAAACCGGTACAATGCTGCAGCGGAGATCATCAAAGCCGCTCCTGAGCAAGCGGGTGCCGTGCTCGGGAACACACCGGGCGACCATTATATCAAGGAGACGTCGCTCAGCTCAGATAGAAAGCCCGGCTCCATAGATTATTACGCGGTTACTATGACCACTCTGATCGCGCTTTACAGTGCACTAAGCGCCAGTTATTTAATAAGGGGAGAGCGGCTTGGAAAAACAGCCGACCGGCTGATCGCCGCACCGGTTCTTAAAGGCGAGATTTTTGCCGGCAAGCTGATTGGCAATCTTGTGACAAACGGATTGTGTATTTTTGCCGTCGTCATATTCAGCAAATACGTATTTAAAGCGAACTGGGGAGATCATATTGGACTCGTGGCGGCCGTGCTGTTCAGCATCGTATTGTTTGCCGTATGCCTCGGCCTCGGCGTCAGTTATTTGACGAGAACGGGGGAAGCGGCAGTGGCGATCATTAACGTGTTGATTCCGCTGGTTGCGTTTTTCGGAGGCGCTTATTTTCCTGTCGACGGTACGGAAGGTGTTTTAGCTTTGATCAAAAACCTGTCTCCGCTCGCCTGGACGAACGAAGCTATTATGAACATTATATTTGCGGACGATCTAGCGGCGGGGCTGCCCGCCATCTTGCTGAACATCGGTTTATCCCTGTTATTTCTGCTGATTGCCGTTGTCTCATTGCAGAGAAGGGAGGGGCTGTAAGATGAAAGAAATGCTATGGCTTGTCAAAAACACACTGAATGTCACCTTCAAAAAGAAGATCAATATCTTTCTGTTTGTATGTCTGCCCTTACTAGGCATATTCGTATCGCTTTTAACAGAGGGAAGCATGGACAAGACAGATTTGCGCGTTGGAATTATCAATCATGACGGTGGACGAATCGCCGAGGATACTAAGGATTTTTTGAAGGGGATCGAGAATGTCAACATCAGCACGGTCAGTGAAGCAGAAGGGAAAAGTCAAGTTGCGTCAGGGGAGCTTGATTGCGTCATTACGTTTGAACAAGGCTATTCTCAAAGCGTGCAGAGCGGAGAACCGGCTCATATCGCGATTGCATCTGTCAAAGGCGCTGAAATCACCGGATTTGTGAAATCGTATGTTTATCATTATATTGATAATATTGCCGCAATCGGCAAATCGGCGCAGGGGAATGAAAAGCGTTTTGAGGAAATGTATAAAAATTACCGGAGTTCTGAAACGGGTGTCAAAACATATACGGTTGAAGACACGGCGAAAAATAGAAACATGACGGAGCGGACGGTCGGTTTTCTTCTGATGGCGATGCTTTTTTCAGCGGGAAGCTTGACCGAACTGTTAGTGAAGGAAAAAGAGAACAGAACGTACTTCAGGCTTTTGACCACACCGATAACGGCAAGGCAGTACGTGATGTCCAACGTGGCCGTCAGTATGTCTGTCATCACATGCCAAATCTTTTTAACATTGATGATGGTGAAATATGTGTTCCGCATGGAGACCGGCATCTCATTTTGGGAGATGGCAGCGGTGCTGTTTATCTTTGCGCTAAGCGCGGTCGGCCTGGCATTGATCACAGTCGTCTTTGCAAACAGCTCCAAGTCATCCGGGGTATTGCGAAATTTAATTTTTATGCCAACGATCATGCTGTCCGGATGTTTTTGGCCGATTGAAATCATGCCGTCTTTCGCACAGCGTATCGCGGACTTTCTTCCGCAGCGATGGGTGCTGGATACGCTGGCGAAATTGCAGGAGGGACAGCAGCTTCAAAGTCTGTATTTGAATATCATGATCCTGTTTGCTTTCGCTGCTGTCTTTTTCCTCATCGTTATTTACAAATTCAAACGCAATAATGATGTGAGAAACTTTGCTTAATATTGATAAAAAAAAGGTTCGGTTTTAATTAAACCGAACCTTTATCTTGGGGTGTATGAGGCCATTGAATACGGATAATCATAAGTGATCGGCTCATCAAACGTAATATAGTCAAGATACACCATCAGCAGCAAATAGCGTGTGCCAGTTTTTCTGTCGCTTAAAATGATGTGGTCGCGGCCGGCTGCTTCAATTTCTCCCCGAAAGACTTTCGCATTCCATTCCGGATTGTTTTCGAATGTCATATATACGGTTGCCACTTTTCCGCGATTGAGCCGCAAAATGTTTTCAATGTAGGATTGCTCAAGCGGCAGCATGCCTGGGATGCTCGGCGAAGTCTGCTGTGCTGAAGGCATCGGAGGGACCTGGACTCCTGCCGGCTGCGGCTGAAACAGCTGTGGGCCGGGCTGCTGATGCGATTGCTGCCCTCCCATTTGGGTGAAAGGCTGCTGTCCCTGCTGCTGGTACATTTGCCCCATCTGTCCCATCTGCGGATAAGGGTTGGGCCCCATTTGCTGCCGGAAATCCGGCACCTCAAGCTCCTGAAGCGGCTGAAATTGATTTTTTTTAAATTTCATCTCGTTCCTCCTCATTTCATTGTGTCAAAGTCATGCCTACCGTCCATACATGAGGAATGATAAAGTGCTGCTATGAAGACGATCCGGCTGTAAAAGCAGGGGGGCTGACTCAAGATGATAGATCAATATTTCCCATCCCTTTTACAGTATGAACGGGCGGGATGGAATATGACGACACATCATGTTGGAAAGAGAAAAACAGAAAGACCGCTCGTGAAAAGAGCGGTCTTTCTGCATATCAACCAGTAATCACTTCATCTTCAGGATGGCGGATCGGCGCCTTCTTCGGCTTGGCCAGCGTAAACGCCATAGTCAAAGGCCCGACGCGGCCGATAAACATCATCATCATGATAACCGCTTTGCCTGCGGTCGTTAAATCAGGTGTCAGTCCCATTGACAGGCCGACCGTTCCAAAAGCGGAAAATACTTCAAAGACGATTTCCAAAAATGGAGCATTCTCTGTGATCGTCAATATAAATAATGCGAAAAGCACGAATAAAAAACTAATCACAATGATGGCCAAAGCTCTTAAAATGGTTTTCATCTTAATCGCCCTTTTGAACACAACCGTCTCGCTTTTTCCCTTTAAAAAGGTGATCGTCGCCAAGATCATCACGATAAACGTTGTCAGTTTAATTCCGCTCCCTGTTGACGCGCTTCCGGCTCCGATAAACATCAAAACGATGGTTAACAGGAGGGAAGGCGTTGTCATCTGGGCGATATCAAGCGTATTGAATCCGGCAGTTCTCGGTGTCACACCTTGGAAGTAAGCGCCCCACATTTTGTCGGCTAAAGGCAGTCCGCCGAGCGTACCCGGATTCGAGTATTCCAAAATAAAAATCAGCAAGGCGGCTGTCGTATTGATGATCAATGTTCCAACGATCATGAGCTTGGAATGCAGCGATAATGTCCGGAAGTTTCGCTTTGTCCATAAATCCAGCAGAACGGTAAAGCCGATACCCCCTGTAATGAAAAGGCCTGTGATGACAAGGTTGACAATCGGGTCGCCGACATATTGAGACAAGCTGTCCGGCCACAGGGAGAACCCCGCATTGTTAAAGGCTGAAATCGTGTTAAACAAACTATGAAACAAGCCTTTTTGCAAACCGTATTCAGGAACCCATCTGATCGAAAGGATCAAAAATGCGACAAATTCTATAACAATGGTGAAAATAAACAAATGCTTGACCAAGCGGACAAGTCCGCCTAAAGAAGTCTGGTTAAATGCTTCTTGCACGAGAATCCGCTGCTGCAAGCCGATTTTTTTGCCGATCATCATGACGACGAGGACGGCAAATGTCATTAAGCCGAGTCCGCCGATTTGAATCAGGCACATAATAACTGTTTGTCCGAAAACCGTAAAATCTGCCCCTGTATCGACAACGACAAGGCCCGTAACCGTAGTTGCAGAGGTGGCTGTAAATAAAGCATCCACCCATGAAATGTAAGTTGTGGAGGCACCGGGCAGCTTCAATAAACAGGCGCCGATCGCAATGATAATCAAGAAACTGAGCGCCAGCGTCTGCGGCGGACTAATATTGATGATCTTACCTTTTACAAGATTTGAAGAAACCAATTTAGGCATTTTTTCGTTCCTTTCTTCATCCATTCAGTCAAAACATGAATGGAGAAAAAGCAAGGTGATTTCAATTTTAAACACAGATGGTAATGTTTCAATAATGTCAATAATGTACAGCCAGATACATCGTTTGTCAACAAAAATCAGGAGAATGAAGAGAAGGAATGTAGACGGGTCTTTTGTCCTTTACTAAAGCACAGCGGAGAAAATCAAGAGGAGCAACGCCTGGTTAAATTCTATTATTTTGTATTTATTTTAAAAATATGACATGGAAAACATTTACTACCTGCTGGAAAAATGGTAGTTTTTAATAGAAATCACCAAAGTGCCGGCGCTTTGGAAAGAAGGCGTTGCTTGATGTTGCCTTTCTTGCACGCTTTCGTCATGACGAATGATGAAAAAAATGATGACCAGGGGGAATTGCTGTGTTGAAAAGAATGTATCGTTCTAAATTGTCAATCTTGGCGGTTAGTCTCGTGATGATGGTTGCGATTTTTCTGCCTTCATTCCAGGCCAGCGCTCAAACAACCAAAACTGAATCTGTCTACCGCCCGGCTGCGAAAGCTTCCTTGTATTCGGTGATAACAGGTGCCAGCAAACAGGAGTGGTCGTTCTCGGATATTGAGCTGACGTATCGTCCGAATTCAATTCTGGCGCTGGGAACGGTTGAATTTACATTGCCGTCGGGATTTTCCGCAACAACGAAAGATACCGTGAACGGAAGAGCGCTGACAACGGGGCAAATTTTGAATAACGGAAAAACGGTAAGGCTGCCGCTTACAATTGATCTGTTGGGCATTGCGGAGTTTAAGCTGGTGCTGGCAAACAAAACGCTGCCTGCCGCAGGGAAGTATACATTCCGGGCGGAGAACAGAGTGCTGGGGCTCGGATCGACTTTTTATGCTGAATCTTCAATCGAGGTGCAAAAAAGGGCGACTCCGCCTACACAGCCGTGCAACTGCAAGTAAATTAGGAAAAAAGCTCCAAAGACCTCGGTCTTTGGAGCTTTTTATCATTACACATGCAAAAATGCAGGCAGCTGTTCATTTGCGAGGCGGTTGCCGACAAAGAATGAACCGAATTCACCGTAGCGGGCGCTTACTTCATCGAAGCGCATTTCATAGACGAGCTTTTTGAACTGGAGTACATCATCTGAAAAGAGCGTGACGCCCCACTCATAATCGTCAAATCCGATTGAGCCGGTAATAATCTGTTTCACTTTTCCCGCATAGCCGCGTCCGATCATCCCGTGGCTGCGCATCAAGCTTCTTCTTTCTTCCATAGACAGCATGTACCAGTTGTCATCCCCCGATCTTCTTTTATCCATCGGATAGAAGCAGACATATTTGGCGGTCGGGAGCTCAGGGTACAGGCGTGCACGCACTTGCGGATTTTCGTAAGGGTCTCCGTCGCCGCTTCCCATATAGTTGCTCAGCTCGACAACAGATACGTATGAATAAGCAGGTATCGTGTATTCAGCGAGTTTAGATTTATTAAACTCAAGTTCAATTTGATTTAATTCCTCCATCGTAGGACGCAAAATCATCAGCATGAAGTCCGCTTTCTGGCCGACAATGCTGTAAAGTGTATGGCTTCCGTTACCTTCTTTTTGAGCAGCTCCCCATTTTTCAAGAAGACCTGTAAATTCGCTGATAATGATCTGGCGCTCATCGCTTGAAAGCATTTTCCATGCGGACCAGTCCATTGTCCGGAAATCGTGAAGGGCATACCAGCCGTCAAGCGTTTGTGCGGCTTCGTTCGTTTTTTGCTGTTCGCTCATTTTGCAATCACTCCCAATTTGTATGTACTTGCCTTCATCATATCATAGTTTGCCGCGTTTTATCCGTTTAGAAGATTTGAACAAAAGGTGACGATCTGTCGTATAACTGGGAAAGGCTGTTATATACTAATAGAAGTGTTTAAAGCCTGCCGCACTTAAAATTAATTTAAAAAAAGCGTTTAAAAAGTGAAAGCATTATAATAAAATACAGAAGGATTGAATTTATATCACAAAAGAGTATGCTTAATAGAGAAATGAAGTATTTGTGACACTTTCAAGGAGGGTATATAGTGGCAGATCTATTTACAACAGTGCAGGAAAAAGTAGCAGGAAAAGGAGTTAAAATCGTATTTCCGGAAGGTATGGACGAGCGCATTCTTAAAGCTGTCAACGACTTGGCCGGAAACAACGTGTTAAAGCCGATCCTTGTTGGAAACGAGCAGGAAATCAAAGATAAAGCGAACGGGTTGAATTTGACGCTGGATGGCGTTGACATATACGATCCTCATACATACGAAGGAATGGAAGACCTTGTTCAGGCTTTCGTTGAACGCCGCAAAGGAAAAGCGACGGAAGAACAGGCCCGCCAAATCCTTTTAGACGAAAACTATTTTGGAACGATGCTTGTTTATAAAGGACTTGCCGACGGTCTTGTCAGCGGTGCGGCTCATTCAACAGCGGATACGGTTCGCCCTGCACTGCAAATTATTAAAACAAAAGAAGGCGTGAAGAAAACTTCCGGCGTCTTTATCATGGCGCGCGGCGATGAGCAGTATGTATTCGCAGACTGTGCGATCAATATTGCGCCTGACAGTCAGGACCTTGCGGAAATCGCAATCGAAAGTGCGAACACAGCGAAAATGTTCAACATTGACCCTCGTGTCGCCATGCTCAGCTTTTCAACAAAAGGTTCGGCAAAATCAGACGAAACTGAAAAGGTAGCCAATGCGGTTGCAATCGCCAAAGAAAAAGCGCCTGAGCTTACACTGGACGGCGAATTCCAATTTGACGCGGCATTCGTTCCGTCTGTCGCTGAGAAAAAAGCGCCGGACTCCGTCATTAAAGGTGATGCAAACGTATTTGTTTTCCCAAGCCTTGAAGCGGGGAACATCGGCTATAAAATCGCTCAGCGCCTTGGCAACTTCGAAGCGGTCGGTCCGATTCTGCAAGGGCTGAACATGCCTGTAAACGACCTCTCAAGAGGATGCAACGCTGAAGACGTTTATAATCTTGCGCTGATTACGGCGGTTCAAGCGCTGTAATTTGTTTTTTTAAAAAGGTGAACCTGAAGAGGTTCGCCTTTTTTTATGCTTCAATCGCTACATTCAGCAGAGATTCCGCCCCTTTTCGACCGGGATCGAGAGGCGGCCACTGACAAAGGTCAAAAGGAAAATCGGAACCCGGAACAAGGCGGTCTTCTCCGATGAGCTTCTTCAAATATGCCGCACTTTCTTTCTCCCACAGCACGCTGTCAAACCAAAACTTCCGCAAATATTCGCGCGGCGGCGCCGAAAGCGATGAAGAAACACCGGCCCATTTGTCATATCCTTTGTCCAGTCTTCCGATCTGATAAGGCAAAAAGCCGCCGCCGTGCGCCAACAGAATTTTCACATTGCGAAAACGGTCTGTAAACCCGCTTAACAAAAGGTCAGCGGCGCAAATTGTCGTTTCCCACGGAACGCCGATCAAATTTGGCAGCATCCTGCGGCGGAGCCGCGGATCTTCAGAAAGAAGCGGATGGATAAAGATAATCGCTTTTCTTCTGTCAGCCGTTTCCCAAAACGGTGTAAATGCTTCGTCTGAGAGAAGCATTTGCGAAGCGCCGGGGCCGATAATCGCTCCTTTAAGGCCGTTGTTCATCGCTTCATTCAGGCGCTCGCTCGCCTGTAACGGGCTGTTCAGCGGGACGGTGCCGAGTCCTGAAAGGCGGCCGTCGTGTTTTTTTACCCATCCGGCAAGCGCTTTGTTGTATACAAAGGACAATTCGTCTGTGATTTCTTCGGCGAGATCGTAGAGGAAAAGCTGGGGAACCGGCGATACCAATGAGTGTGTAACGCCGGCCTCCTGCTGGGCTTCCAAATATAAAGCTTCCTGATAGAACAGCTCTTTTAATTCAAAGCCCCATTTGTGATTGACCGTCAAAAACTCCGCTTGGCAGCCAGCTTTTTTTTCGCGGACGGCGTGAACCTTCTTTTCATTGTCGTCCAGCCAAAGCAGCACATCGTGCGGTATAAAGTGCGTGTGAAGATCATACAAAGCCGATTCCCCCAATTTTTATATTCGTTTCCAGTACCCGATTCTTTCGGAAATATCCCGGGCCGCTTTTTTTACTTGGTATACGATTTTCGCCTGCCGGGCTTTTATGCGTTCTGCGGGGCCTACGACACTTACGGCGTACAACACTCGTCCCGCGTGGTTTCTAACGGGAGCTGAGATGGATGTGACACCATCAATGAACTCCCCGCAACTGACGTCAAATCCGTTTTCTTTAACGGTTTTCAGCGCCTCCCTTAATTTGTCCCCGTCTGTAATCGTTTGTTTCGTACAGCTTTTCAAGCCTTCTTTGACATACTCATCCAATATGCCGTCTTCGTCAAAGGCGAGAAGCACCTTGCCCGAGCTTGTGCAATGCATCGGGTTTTGCCGCCCGATATATGAGAGAAGTTCGACAGGGCGGGGGCTTTCCGTCCGATTGAGATAAACGACGCTGAGATCGCGTCGCATCGCAATATGCGACGTTTCGCCGGTCTCTTCTGTCAGCCGTTTTAGGACCGGCTGGGATTCGCGGTTGATTTCAAGAGTGGAGTTGACAATGGTGTTTAACTTCAGAACCGATAAGCCGAGCTTGTATCTTCTGGATTCCGGGTCCTTCATGACAAACCCTTCGCTTTCCAACGTAGTCAAAAGGCGCGAGACTGTGCTTTTTCCGAGGCCGAGCGATGAGGCGAGTTCGGTTAGTTTCTTTTCCGGTGTATCTAATGTAAACGATTGAAGCAGCCGAAGTGCATTTTTTACTGAACCGAGCAGCTGGTGGTCCTTTGTCTCAACAGTCATAGGTTCCTCAACTCTCTCCCTTGTTTTCGTTGCCTTTTATTCCATAATATAACATGATTTAAAAAATAAAAAAGCGGAAAATATCAAATTTTCGGAAAAAATCTCCGATTTGTTCCGCATAGAGGAACATGGCTGTTTTCTTGTCGTTTAAAATCATTTAACTTAATGGAAAGGATTTGAAAAGGAGGATGTTTGTAGAATATGAATGTTCAGACCCCATCGGCAAAACTCGTAAAACCTTTTGACTGTCAGCACTACATAAACGGCAGGTACTTTCCTTCAGAGAACGGCAGTACGTTTGACAACATCAATCCGGCTACACAGGAAATCATCGGGAGCGTTGCGGAAGGAGGCAAAAAAGAGGTCGATCTTGCAGTCGCGGCAGCAAGGCGTGCTTTAAACGGACGCTGGAAAAACATGACCGCTGACGAAAGGATTCGGATCATCAGAAAGGTCGGCGACATCATACTTGAGCGTAAAGACGAACTGGCAAGGCTCGAGACATTGGATACGGGGAAGCCGCTTTCGCTCTCAAGTAATTTAGATATTCCGCGGGCTGCTTTCAACTTTCATTTTTTTGCGGATTTTATGAGAGGAGCCGGAACAGAAGCTTATCAAACTGACGATCTTGCAATCAATTATGCGATCCGCCGTCCGGTCGGTGTCGTCGGGCTGATCAATCCGTGGAACTTGCCGCTGCTTTTGCTGACGTGGAAATTGGCGCCTTGTCTGGCGGCGGGAAATACAGCCGTCATCAAACCGGCTGAACTGACGCCGCTGACAGCCACGCTCCTCGGGGAAATCTGCCATGATGCAGGAATGCCTGACGGAGTCGTCAACATCGTCCACGGGTTTGGGCCTGATTCCGCCGGCGCTGCGCTTTCTGAGCATCCCGATGTTGATGCGATATCTTTCACGGGAGAAACGACAACCGGCAAAATCATTATGGAAGCTGCTTCGAAAACATTAAAGAAACTTTCCTTTGAATTGGGAGGAAAGAACCCGAATATTATTTTTGCCGATGCCGACATGGAGGAAGCCGTCAGCATCTCATTGAAATCGAGTTTCGTCAACCAGGGCGAAGTATGTATGAGCGGCTCCCGCATCTATGTCGAGCGGGAAGCGTATGACGAATTTCTGAACAAGTTCGTTGAGAAAACGAAAGAGCTCAAAGTCGGCGATCCTTTTGATCCGGATACGAATATCGGCGCCTTAATTTCTTCTGAACACACCGAGCGTGTGATGAACTACATCGAATTGGCCAAACGGGAAGGCGGCGTTATTTTAACCGGAGGAAAACGCCCTGAAGGACAGGAATCCGGCTGCTTTCTTGAACCGACGATTATCACCGGACTTTCCCGCAATTCCAGGCTCATCAAAGAAGAAATCTTCGGGCCGGTCGTGACGGTGATTCCGTTCGACGAAGAGGAGGAAGTTATTGCACAGGCTAATGATACACATTACGGATTAAGCGCGACCGTATGGACGAACGACCTCCGCCGGGCGCACCGCGTAGCCGGGCAAATCGAATCGGGCATGGTATGGGTCAACAGCTGGTTTCTCCGCGATCTTCGGACGCCGTTTGGCGGCATGAAACAGAGCGGGATCGGACGGGAAGGAGGCATTCACAGCCTCGAGTTCTTCAGCGAATTAACCAATATTTGCATCAAGCTGTAAAAGGGGGAAATCGGATGAATACGACAGCATTAAAAGATACGGCGCGCCTCTTGTATCTTGCCGAAACAGAGAAGCGCGAGGTTGAAAGAATCACAAAGGACTACCCGGAGCTGACCGTCGAAGAGGCGTATGCGATTCAAGAAGAACTGATTCAACTGAAATTATGGGATGGCAACGGCATTATCGGTCCGAAAATGGGCCTGACAAGCCGGGCGAAAATGGAGCAGATGAACGTCGAGGAGCCGATCTATGGTTATATTTTTGAAGATATGATCGTACCAAACGGCGGAAGCATCCGGATGAACGAGCTGATTCACCCGAAGGTTGAAGCCGAGATTGCTTTTGTGCTTGGAAAGGATATTGAAGGGCCGGGTGTTACAAAGGAGCAGGTCCTTGAAGCCGTTGCTGAATTGATTCCCGTTCTTGAAGTGATTGACAGCCGTTATGAAAACTTCTCATTTACCCTGCCTGATGTCATTGCGGACAATGCGTCATCTTCAAGGGTGGTGTTAGGTGAAAAAGTGAAGATGCCGGACCATTTCAAGCTTGATGAAGCAAAAGTCTCTTTAGTGATAAACGGCGAGGTCAAAGAGCAGGGCACTGGTGCAGCAGTTGTCGGACATCCCGCAAATTCGGCGGCCATGCTCGCCAATATGCTCTCCAGGAAGAAACAAAAGCTTGCGGCCGGAAGCATCATTTTAACGGGCGGTGTAACGGGAGCTGTCATGCTGCAGCCGGGCGACCGCGTTTCAGCACAAGTAGAAGGACTGGGAGATGTATCATTTTCAGTCCAATCATAACCTGAGGTGATCATATGCCGATCGTTCATATTCAACTATTAGAAGGCCGGCCGCCTGAAAAGGTCGAGGAAGTCATTCAAAAAGTGACGGAAACGTTGAGCGCCACCCTTGATGCTCCGAGGGAAAACGTCCGTGTTCTTGTCACCGAAATTCCTAAAAGCCACTGGGGCATAGGCGGAACACCGGTTTCAAAATTAAGACCTTAAAGAAGGCGATGGGAGGAATCGACATGTCAATCGAATTGGCGGCGCTTGTTCCGCATACACCGAGGATGTGCTTTGAAGATAAAACCCCTGACTTTCAAAAAGAGCTGGTCAAAGGGATGAAGCGGCTCTCCGGGATCATCGAAAGAATTCAGCCTGATGCCGTTGTCTTGAATTCCTGTCACTGGACGTCAAGCTTCGATCATCTGATCGATGCGGCTCCCGATCATCAAGGTGTTTTAACAGCATTGGAGTGCCCGAATTTAATTTCCGATGTTCCGTATTCTTACCCCGGGGACACGGAATTGGCGCTGCAGTTGGCCGAAGCCGGCGCAAAAGAGGGGCTTTCCGTCATTCCGATCAATGATCCCGCCTACTGCTGGGACTACGGGACGGTTGTTCCGCTGCGCTATCTCGTTCCAAAAGGGGATATTCCGGTCATCGATTTATCGGTTACATTGGCCGCGAACCTGGAAGAAACATATTTGTGGGGCCGGATTGCCGGAAGAGTACTGAAGGAAAGCAGAAAGAAAATCGTGTTCATCAGCAGCGGGGCACTCAGCCACCATTTAGTGAGAGGGCCCGAATGCATGCCGACTTTGGCCGAACAAGCCCTCGATGCTCAATTTTTAACCTATTTAACAGACAACGATCTTATATCTGCTCAGCAGATGCTGCCTCAATATGCTAAAAACGCCGGACTTGAAGCCGGCGGCCGCCATATTGCAATGCTTTTGGGCGTGCTTGAAGACGGATGTAAAAGCACGTTTTACGGATACGGCCAGTCTTCGGGGAGCTCCAATGTCGTCATGGCATTCGAACCGGCGGGGCAAAAAGCCCGCACGCACGCTTTCGATGAAAAAGACACCGTGCGTTAAGCTGTTTTCATAATACGATTAGAATCATGGAGGGTAACATGAAAAATCGTTCAGTTCATCCGGCAGAAATCATGGCAGCCAGCAAATTCAACAAAGTGCATCTGACTGTTTTTCTATGGTGTTTTTTCGCCATCGCTTTTGACGGTTATGATATTGCGATGTACGGCGTCAGCCTGCCGTGGCTGATGGAGGAATGGAGCCTGACCGCCATTCAAGCCGGAGCGATCGGCAGCTATACATTGATTGGTATGATGCTCGGCGCGCTTATTTTTTCACCGCTCGCAGATCAATACGGCCGCAAAAAGGTGTTAGGCTTCTGTATTTTTCTGTTCAGCCTGTTGACGGCATTAGCCGGGCTGATCGATTCTCCGCTTTTGTTTACGATCATGCGGTTTCTCGCTGCTCTTGGAATGGGCGGTTTGATGCCGAATGCGATTTCGCTGATGACAGAGTATTCGCCGAAAAAAAACAGGGCGGTGATCGTAGCCGCCATGTATTGCGGCTATTCCGCAGGCGGTGTGCTGGCTTCCCTCGTCGGCATGTTCGCCGTGCCCGGGACTAGCTGGAGAGTGCTGTATCTGATCGGAGCCGTACCGCTGTTCGTGCTCCCGTTCTTTTTCAACCGGTTCCCTGAATCTTTGTCATTTTACGTTTTGAAGAAAAAGACGAAAGCGCTGGCTGAGATTCTCAATCAGGTGCATCCGGCGGGACGGTACAGGGAAGACGACAATTATCAAATTTCGGTGATTGCGAAAAAAAAGAAAGGCTTTCCGGTTAAAAAACTGTTCGAACAAAAACGTGCAGCGAGCACATTCGCATTCTGGCTTTCCGTTTTCAGCTGTCTTCTCATGGTTTACGGCTTAAATACATGGCTTCCGAAAATGATGCAGGCGTCAGGCTACGGGCTGTCGTCAAGCTTGTCATTCAATCTGGCGCTGTGCAGCGGACAAGCCGCAGGAGCGGTGCTCGGCGGATATTTGGCAGATAAAGCCGGCCATAAAAAAGTGCTTGCGGCTATGTATATCATCGGAGCCTTTTGTTTTGCAGCGTTTGGAATGACGATGAACCCCGTTCTTCTGTACTTGCTGATTGCTTTAGGCGGAGCATGCACTGTCGGAGCGCAAAATATCGCCAATCCTTATATTTCAGAATATTATCCGAAAGAAATCAGAGCGACCGGAATCGGCTGGGCGCTTGGGGTCGGCAGACTCGGAGCGATCATTGCGCCTTCGCTGTTTGCATTGATTCTTGCTGCCGGGATGGAGCCGAAGCAGGCTTTCATGGTGTTCGCGGTCCCGAGTGTTTTTGCTGCACTCGGCATCATGCTCGTCCAAGAGAAGCACGCTTCATTTGATTTTGTCTCTAAATCGGAAAGCGCCGAGTTTACGTTAGAAGCCACATCAAAACATGGATAAAGGGAGGAAACCATTTTGCGGACACAAGTGGGAATTATCGGAGCGGGGCCTGCCGGGCTTATGCTCGCAAACCTGCTCCAGCGCCGGGGAATCGAAGCGGTCGTGATCGAATCCCGCTCGCGAAAGGAGATTGAAGAGACCATCCGTGCAGGCGTTCTTGAACAGATGACGGTAGATTTGCTAAATGAAACAGGCGCCGGTGAACGGATGATGAAAACAGCCATGTTTCATCAGGGGATTGAGATCCGCTTTGGCGGCAAGCGGCACAGAATTGATATGCACAAGCTGACGGGAGGAAAGCACATTGCTATCTATCCCCAGCATGAAGTGATCAAAGATTTAATCGATGTCCGTCTGCAATCGGGAGGGCGCATCGTTTTCAATGTGTCTGGCGTCCGCCTGTCAAATATTGATACAGAAGCGCCCGTCATCACTTATCAGACTGAAAACGGCGATACAGAAGAACTGACCTGCGATTTCATTGCAGGGTGCGACGGCTTTCACGGGCCGAGCAGACAAAGCATTCCGAAGGAGATTCGCAAAGAGTACGAAAAGGAGTACCCATACGGATGGCTCGGCATATTGGCCGAAGCTCCTCCGTCCTCGTCTGAACTTGTGTATGCCCATCATGAAGACGGGTTTGCCCTCGTCAGCACGAGGACTCCGGAAATCCAGCGGCTTTACCTGCAAGTCAGCCCTTCAGATTCAATCGGGAACTGGCCGGACGAAAGGATATGGGAGAAGCTACATTTAAGGCTGTCGGCCGATGACGGATGGAAGCTGACTGAAGGCCCGGTGATTCAAAAGAACATTGTCTCGATGAGAAGCTTTATATGCGATCCGATGCAATACGGCAGACTTTATTTAGCGGGGGATGCCGCGCATATTGTACCGCCGACCGGTGCGAAAGGCCTGAATCTTGCGATGGCGGATGTCCAGCGGCTTGCGTGGGCGCTCGAAGACTATTACGAAGCCGGCAAAACCGAACGGCTGGACGGCTATTCTGAGGCTTGCCTCCGCCGCGTCTGGAAAGCGGAGCGCTTTTCCTGGTATATGACATCCCTGCTGCACCGCCATCACGGCTACACGCCATTTGACTACCAAATACAGTTGGCTGAGCTTGACCATGTCACAACCTCAACAGCGGCCGCTCAAAGTCTTGCCGAAAATTACGTCGGGCTGCCGCTCGAGTTCGGAGAACCGTCTTTAAGCGTCACATGAATGAAAGGGAAGCGCCGGAGATAAGAAAAATCCCGCATCATGTTTTCGTAAATGGTATAATGGATGTTGGCTGAAATGCATAACGAAAGGGTTTACAATATATATGGCAAAGCAACCGATTGATCTACTCATCCAGCCGAAATGGAGAATCATTGACCAATCCAGTCTCGGCCCATATTTTGATGCAAAACAATCATTTGCGATAGATGATACGCTGTGCGCTTCTGTCGGAAAGGGTTTGTCTCCGGCGACGGCGCGTTCCTGGGTGCACCACGACACGATCGTGCTCGGAATTCAGGATACAAGGCTCCCTTATTTACAAGACGGGATTTCATTGCTTGAAGAAGCGGGCTATCAAGTCATCGTTCGCAATTCCGGCGGACTGGCCGTCGTTTTGGACAGCGGGGTTTTAAACGTTTCGCTGATTTTTCAGGATAAGAAAAACGGAATTGATATCGACCGGGGCTATGAAGCGATGTTTGAGCTAGTGAAGCGAATGCTGTCATCCTATGACGCGGCAATCGAAGCCTATGAAATCAAAGGCTCTTACTGTCCGGGGAGCTTTGATTTGAGCATCGGGGGAAGGAAATTTGCGGGAATTTCCCAGAGGCGGCTGAGAGGCGGAGTGGCTGTTCAAATTTATTTGTGCGCTGATCAAAGCGGAAGCGGTCGCGCTGAGCTGATCAAACGCTTCTACGACACCGCATTGAAAGACATGCGCGGGAAAACAAAAGCCGTTTATCCCGATATTCGCCCGGAAACGATGGCTTCGCTCTCTGAGCTTCTCAATGAAGACATCTCGGTGCAGGACTTGATGCTCTTGCTTCTGACACAGCTGAAAGAGCTGGGCGGGGAGATTTATCAAGGCCCCCTCACGCCCGCAGAAGAGGAAGCGTATGAAAAAAACCTCGTCCGTATGATTGAGCGGAATGAAAAAGTGTTTGGATAGAAGAAGAGCCTCTGCGCTCCCGTTATATTCGTTGGCAGGCATGCTTAAAGCGGTGAAAAACCGCAGTTGCCTCTAGCGGACTGTGAAAATGCTTCAAAGACGGCAAAATCCTAAAACGGTTGAACGTTTCAGGATTTTGTCACACCTCACCGCTTGCGGAGCGGTTTTTTTATGCTGCGCTTGAAGCGCTTTTTCGTTTTATATATGTTTTGATGAGAAGATAAGCCGCCAAAGCGATAATATACGCCAAACTGACGGCCATTAAAATAACGGTTGCCGGTGTATGCTTGGCCGCGTAGACGAAAAAATCAAGCTGGGAAATATCGTGTGCGTGTTTTATGGAGTCCCCTTCATAGAGCAACTTTGTAAATTTAGCTGTATATTTCCACTCCCACGGCACCTTTAAAAGCTCGCTGCCTTGATACCAGCTTGCCAATGCAGAAAACAAAAACAAAAGGGATGCCGTGCCGAACTGTACCGCGTATAAAACAAACTTCATCGAATACCCCGCCTTATAAATTGCTATCCCTATTATGAAATTTTTGTCATATGGAAGCAAGCAGAAGAGGTAAAAATACCCCCTTTTTCAAGAAAGGGGTATCAGCGAATCGGCAAATCTTTGTATGCGTTGTCAGTCCTGGCTGTCTGAGCTTCTCTCTGCCGCATACTCTGGAAGCGCTATTCAGCCATTTTTTCTAAATTGCCGTTCCGGTCCATTTTGAAGGCGGGCGCAGCGTGTTCGTCTTCTTCGAATAAAACTAGTTTTCTTGCACGGTTCATAATTTTTACGAGCGTTTCGTAGTCTTCCTGGATGGTCGACTGGTCTTTTTCCAGCTTTTTGACTTCCGCTTCAAGCTTTTCAACTTTTTTCGTCAGCTCTTCATTTTCCTGTTTTAAGCGGTCATTTTCCATTTTTAAAGCGGCAGTCTGTGCTTCGTTTCCTGTATAGTTTTGCAGGAAGCGGATCACATCATCGATTGTCATGTCTTTCGATGAATCGGCTGTATGGCCGGCCTGCGGCTGGTTTGGCGATAGAAGGTGCGATAAACTAGCTAACTCTTCTTTAAAGCTCTCATCAACATAAGGCAGATGCTCGCTGGCGATCGGCTGCTGTTCACTTGAATCGGCGGTTGCGTTCTGCTGCTCAACGACGCTTTCTGCAGGCGGTTCAGCCTCTGTTTCGACAGGCGGCTTGTATAATAAGCGTTTTTTCGCCGGCTGGCCGTTTCCAAGGGCGCGCATTCTTTGCTTCCTTTGTTTTTTAGCCAGCTGCAATGCTTTTTCGTATTGGTGGCGGACAACCGCGTTCCATCTAAAACCGCAGGCGGCTGATGTCCTGTTCAGTCTGTCTCCGACTTCCTCGAAGGCGTTCAGCTGTGTGCTGCCTTCCCTGACATGCCGCAATACCGTTTCAGCAAGCAGTAAATCATTCTCTTCAGACCAAGCGTCTTGTCTTTGTTTCATCACTTCTCAACTCCCATTGTCAGTATTGGTATTAGATTGTCCATTTTGGAAAATATTTATACAAGTTTGCTAAAAGAATAGGAACTGATTTTTTTAGCGCGATCCTTGCAGGAATGAAAGAATCCTTGTAAAATGAAGGATGGTGTCATTTTTTATCAAAGTTCGGCACGGTTGAATGCCTTTCATAAAGACAGATGAACAAAACGAAAGGAAGCGTATGAAATGGCTAATGAATTTCGAGTATGCGACGATTGTCAGGCCACTAATTTAAAGACGCTTTTGCCCCGTCTGAAAGAAATCGATCCGGATGCAAAAGTGGAAATCGGCTGCCAGTCTTACTGCGGGCCGGGACGAAAAAAATCGTTCGCGTTTGTCAATAATCGTCCGCTGTCAGCTCCTGATGAAGACGAGCTGATCGAAAAAGTGAAAAAGAAACTCAAAAAATAACCGCCTCCCTAACGGGTCAGGCGTTTTTGCTTGTTTGCCGGCTTTTTTGCAGTCTGGAACAAATAGCCGGGTAAATTCAAGGATGTTTTCAAAAAAGCAGACTCGATATAATAGAAACAGACCTAAAAGAAAACAAGCAGATCGGGCAATACTTACAATATACATTTAGTTTTCCGAAGAAAAAGAGACGGATGGGCAGCGATCAGTTTGCCTCACGTTTGAAAAAAAGAGGGACAAAAATGGCGTATCCAAACGGAAAATTATCAGAAGAAAAAGTGTTTAAAGATCCTGTTCACCGCTATGTCCATGTACGGGACAAGCTGATATGGGACTTGATCGGAACCCGTGAATTTCAGAGGCTGCGCAGAATCAAACAGCTTGGAACGACCTATTTGACGTTTCACGGAGCCGAACACAGCCGTTTCAACCATTCTCTTGGCGTCTATGAAATTGTCAGAAGAATGGTTGATGACGTTTTTAAAGGCAGGGAGGAATGGGATGACAGCGAGCGTGATCTGTGCCTTTGCGCGGCATTGCTGCACGATTTGGGGCACGGCCCGTTTTCCCATTCGTTTGAAAAGGTCTTCCGGCTTGATCATGAAGATTTTACGAGAGCGATTATTTTAGGCGATACAGAAGTTAACCGAGTGTTAAACAAGGTGAGCCCGACGTTTGCAAAGGATGTCGCTGAGGTCATCGCGAAAACCTATCAAAACAAGCAGGTCGTCAGCCTGATCTCAAGCCAGATTGACGCTGACCGCATGGACTATCTTCAGAGAGACGCCTATTATACCGGCGTCAGCTACGGCCATTTCGATATGGAGCGGATTCTCCGCGTGATGCGGCCGCGCGAAGACCAAATCGTGATTAAGCAAAGCGGAATGCATGCTGTTGAGGATTATATTATGAGCCGGTACCAGATGTACTGGCAGGTCTATTTCCATCCTGTGACAAGAAGCGCGGAAGTGATTTTGACGAAGATTCTTCACCGTGCAAAGCAGCTTCATGACGAAGGCTATGTTTTCACGCATGCGCCCGTGCATTTTTATTCTATTTTTGAAGGCAATGTCACATTGGAAGATTATTTGAGCCTTGACGAAGCAATCATTCTTTATTATTTTCAGGCCTGGGAAAAAGAAGAGGATGAAGTTTTGTCTGATTTATGCCGCCGTTTTATCAACCGCAGGCTGTTCCAGTATGCGGAATTCAATCCGAATGAGGAAATGGCGACTTACTTTGAACTGACCGCCTTGTTTAAAGAATCAGGGATTGATCCCGATTATTATCTTGTGGTGGATTCGTCCTCAGACCTTCCTTATGATTTCTACAGACCGGGGGAAGAAGAGGAGCGCCTCCCGATTCAATTGCTGACGCACAACGGCCAGATTAAGGAGCTGTCGCGGCAGTCCGATATTGTCGATGCGATATCAGGCAAGCGGAGAACGGACCATAAGCTGTATTTCCCGCTCGATTTAATCGAAGGATTGCCTGACGGCCGTCATGCGAAAAGAATGAAAGAGTTGCTCGGACTGATATAGAAAGAAAAGGATGAAGGAGATGGCGGAGATTTGTTAAAAGAACATGCAAAGCTGATGAAGGTCTTCTCGGATTCGGGGGAGATTGTCGGGCGGAAAAAGCTGCAGAAAATCATTTATATCGCAAAGAAATTGGAGCTTCCCTTTTATGAAAAGTATGATTTTCATTTTTACGGGCCCTATTCAGAGGAGCTGACGCTTCAAGTCGAAGAACTTTGCAATCTCGGATTTCTTCATGAAGTCAAAGAAAAAAAAGGCGGCTATTATCAATACCGCTATTCGCCCACTGAATCGGGAAAGCAGTTTTTGAGCCAGTGTGAGCTGGATATGCGGGATATTAAAGCCTATATAGACGACGTGAACGGCCAGTCATCGCGCTTTTTGGAACTGGTGTCGACGATTCTGTATTTTGAAGGACTGGAGCAGGAAGAGATTAGAGAAAAAGTGTTTACCGTAAAAAGCAAGCAGCGGTATACGGACGAAGAATTCGATGAAGCCGTCGCTTACATAAAAAAGCTCAGAGACCTTTGTTCATAAGCCTGCCGGAAAACGGTAGGTTTTTTGTTTTGTTTTTTTGTAAACATTTTGGAATTTTTGTGGGGAAATAGAAAGGAGCAGTAAATAGAACACGTGTAATATTTCCTCTTTTGGGATGAATTGAAGGAATTTTTAGATAACTAGAAGAATCTTTCTTTCGTTCAAAAAAAGGAGGGAATTAGCAGTGAAAAAGCGTTCTTTATTCTTATCTCTATTACTTTCTGTCAGTCTCATCCCCGGTGTGACGGCAGGCGCCGCCAAGGTGGACGGGCACGATCATGACCACGGCCATGAAGTAAAAGGAACTCATATCGATTCTTTGCCAAAAGCGAAAGACTTTAAAGACTTGAAAGGAAAAGTTCAAATTGAAAGAACGGTCAATACGAAAATATTGGATGAGAAAGGAAATTTGACGGGAACGAAAACGTTTAAAAAGAATACGAGCAAAGGGACATTTTCAACCCAGGCAGGCACGGGCAGTCAGAAAGTGAGCGTCCTGGCCGTGGCTGACGCTCAGTATCGCGCGAAATACAGCGATTGGCAGACGAGAATCGTCCAAATTATTGAGCAGGCGGATGTCATGTTCAACAGGGATCACGATATTGATTTTGTCGTCGAAGCCGTGGCGCCTTGGACTTCTTCAGGCAGCAACAGCTCTCAAATTCTATCAAACCTTCAGAGCAATTTCAGCGGGCGCAGCTATAAATTTGTCGTCGGATTTACGGCGAACAGCAATTTTGACGCCGGCGGTATTGCATACGTATACAACAGCAAGCCGAACGGCAGCGCCTTCAGCGTAAACCTCGACCAGGGAACGGCCAACACGGCAAAAGCGGCGACCCACGAATTTTCCCATAACTTCGGCTTGAACCACGATGCGCAAGGAAGCGGAATCCGCTGCATTATGAACTACGACTACGCCTACACGGTCGATGTCTGGGATTCGGCTCACAATAGCCAGATCACAAGAAATAAAGCTTGGTATAAATAATAAAAACGGCGTCCCGCACGTAAGCGGCAGACGCCGTTTTTATTACATATCGCTCATTCGTTTGCCGGCGACACCGTAGTTTTCCTTTTTCATTTCCTCAATGATGACCGCGATTTTTTCTGCAGGTGCGCCTGTTGTTTCGGAGACGGCTTCGGTCACTTTTTTCACCAGATTTCTTTTTTGGTCATCTGTGCGGCCTTCCAGCATTTGAACCGTTACGTACGGCATATGTTCTCCTCCTCCTTTTAAAAAATGGCTGCTTACTTTAGCATCAGCTGCTCTTATAGTATACTGGAGATAGTAAATCTTTGTATATGAGAAAGAGGGAAAGCCACATTTTAGACCGTTTTCTTATTTATCCGCTGGAAATGATTCCGTATGTTGTTTTGACACTTGCTGCCGCATTCACCGTGCATGAGATCGCCCATGCGTATGTGGCTTACAAATTCGGCGATGAGACGGCCAAACGGCAGGGCAGGCTGACGCTCAACCCGCTCAAGCATCTTGATCCGTTTGGAACGATTTTGATTTTTATTTTGGGATTCGGATGGGCAAAGCCGGTGCCCGTTAACCGCTTTTATTTTAAAAATCCGAGGCTGGCCGGATTTCTCGTGTCAATCGCAGGGCCGATCAGCAACCTGATCCTTGCTTTCATCGGTTTTATATTGCTGCTTTTGTCCGTGAAGCTGTCCGGGACGCTGCCTTCCGGTTTTTACAGCGGCTTGCTTCAATTTTTTACGATTTGGGTGAATCTCAACCTGCTTTTATTTCTGTTTAATTTAATGCCGTTCCCGCCCCTTGACGGTTTTCGGGTTATACAGGATGTGGTCGCCCCCGATGTACGGGCGAAGCTGTCGAAATATGAAGCGTACGGCTCGATCGTGTTTCTGATCATCGTCATTACGCCGCTTGGCCAATATGTATTCTGGCCGTTTTTGAATGAAGGGCGGGAATTGATCATAGAGATATTTAACAGCGTTTTCCGGCCGCTGATGTAGGAGGTATTTTTGATGGAACAAGGAAAAAAGAAAAAAACAATCGGATTCAACATTATTAAAAGCGATCCGACAGACGGGCACGGGGGATTTGGAGCAGGCGCTTTAAGCCTTGACAACATCTCGCCTGTCTTTGTCGATGTCGAAGAGAAAGAAGCGTTTGTTGATATCGGCGCCATGCACGCCCGCAGCACGGTTGAAAAAGGAATCAAATTTTTGCCGAACAAGGAAGAGGTGCCGAACGGAAAACCTTACTGGCTTGTGTGGGTTACGATCGACCGCAGGGAAGAAGGCCCTTATTATGCGGGCGTGACGGCTTGCGAAATGACGGTGGACAGAAGCATCCGCCGCGGCTACAAATCGCTTCCAGAGCACGTGAATTTAATGGATAAGTCGATGAAGCGGAAGATTATTGTCGAGCACATGGATGAAAGTTCCAAGCGTGTTCTTGCCGATTTTCTGAAAAATCATGATCAAGGGCTTTGGGACCGTTCATCAGACGAGCTGAAAAAGGGATTGCTCCAGCAATAGGAAAAAACCCCCCGGACCGCCGTGAAGTCCGGGGGGTTCGTCTATCCCGCTAAAAAAGTTCATTCTCCTTTTTTAAACCATTTTTCCCACCACTTTTTCCGCTTGTGGGGAGCGGCGGGCTTTTCGCGCCCGGCTTTTTGCTCCTTATAGATTTCTTTTCCGTAGCAAACCTGCTCAGGTTCAGTACCTTCGATAAAATAAGCGAAATATTTGGACGGGCAGCTGGGCGCCGCCGCATAGCCTGTAGCCGGGTCAATATACATCCCTTTTACGCCTTCAGGCGGCTTTAAAACTGCGGCGGGCGCGTCTTTAAGTGCTTTTTCCATAAATTCTGCCCAAATTTGTTTGGCATAGTTTTTTTCTGCGACGGCATCGATTGTGCGCTCTTTGTCATATCCTGTCCACACACCTGAAGCAAGGCCGGGATAAAAGCCGACCATCCAGCTGTCGGTGCTGGTCGTTCCCGATTTTCCGGCGTATGGGCGCGTCAGCTGATCTGCGATCGTCCGCCCGGTAACAGATGTATAGCCGTTGAGTGATTTGTCGAACATTCCGCTCATCATGTCGGCCGTGATAAAAGCCGCTCTTGGGTCAAGGATTTGTTTGCTTCGCTTCGGTTTTTCGTAAAGAACCTCCCCGTTCGAATCGGTAATTTTCGTAATAAAGGAGGGTTCGATTTTTTTTCCGCCATTGGCAAACATGGCGTATCCGTTCACCATTTCAATCGGCTTCACTGGGGATGTTCCGAGCGCAAGCGACGGCACTTTTTGCAGCGGGCTCGTGATGCCGAATTGTTTTGCGGCATCAATCAGTTTGTCCATGCCGAGGAAAAGGTGCGTTTTCACGGCGTAAATATTATCAGACAAAGCCAGGGCCTGAAGAAGAGTGATTGGGCCGTTTGCGTAATAGCCGTGATAGTTGCTCGGGGAATAAGCGCTGCCTTGCCGAAGCTCAAATGTCGTTTCCGCGCTCCTCATCCGGGTGGCCGGCGTAAAACCGTTTTGAACAGCCGAATAATAAAGGAAAGGCTTCATGGTGGAGCCGGGCTGCCGCATAGCCTGGGTTACGCGGTTAAACGGGCTTTTTTCGTAGTCGCGTCCTCCGACAAGCGCAAGAACGCTGCCGTCGGACGGGTTGATCGCTGCAAACCCCGCCTGAATGTCTGATGACGAATCGATCGTGCGTTCAATCGTGTCCTCGGCAATTTTTTGGAGACGCGGGTTGAGCGTGGTGAATACATTGTAGCCGCCGGTTTCCGCTTGCTCCGGTGTCAAATGCAGCAAGCGCGCGATTTCTTTAACAGCTTCGTCATAAAAGTACGGAGCGGTTTTAGCGGTTGTTTGCTTATCCTGCTTTTCAAAGCGGAGCGGCAGTTTTTTCAGATCTGCCGCCTGCTTTTTCGTCAGCTTGTTTTCTTTCTCCATCATTGTCAGGATCATTTCCTGGCGTTCTTTCGCTTTTTTTTCATTAACAAAAGGCGAATAAACGGAAGGACCTTTTGGAATGCCGGCAAGCATCGCGGCCTCCGCCGCATTGATATCCTTGGCCCGTTTGCCAAAATACAGCCGGGAAGCCGCTTCGATCCCGTAGGCTCCATGCCCGTAATAAATCGTATTTAAATAGCCTTCCAAAATATCTTTCTTTGTGTAGTTTTGTTCGAGCCGTATCGTATAAAAAGCTTCATTCCACTTTCTTTTCCATGTTTTATCGTGGCCGAGGTAGAGGTTTCTCGCATATTGCTGTGTAATGGTGCTGGCTCCCTGAACCTTGGACATCGCCTTTAGATCGGCGATGAGGGCGCCGCCCATCCTCATATAGTCGAAGCCGTGGTGGCGGAAGAAGTTCCGGTCTTCAACGGCAAGCGTGGCATCGATGACGGCGGGATTGATGTTCTTCAGCGAAACCCAGTACCGCTTTTGCCCGTAATGCGTCTCCCCCATTTGCTTTCCGCTTCCGTCATACAACACGGTAGACCTCGGCACCTGAATCGAAGGAGCGCCTTGCCATTTGGCCGCCAGGACCACCGTCATGACAACGATTGAAAGGAAGATCAGCATCAATGCTCCCATGAACAAAAATGCGCGTATCGTCTTGATGGTTAAACGGACCCGCTTGTCCGTCATCATGTCCATGTTCAAATCTCCTCCCGCATAAATAAATGTTCTTATCATTATGAGGAAAAAGAGGAGGATTTAAACAAGCGGGAAGGAAAAAACAGCAGACCCTCGAGCAGCCGATTAACAGAGCAACCGGAGGAATCCTAAGTTTTGGCGGTCGCCGCGGCAGAAGCGCCCATCTGTGGCAAGCTCAGCCAAAACGGCCGCCGGGAATGGAATGACTCCTGAAAATGAATCGATCCGTCTTTACAATCACCTGCAATTCCTCTATACTTTTTCCTTAGGCAAAAGCCGATGATTCAGTGCAGAATAATCGCCGCCGCAGGCGAGAAAAATAGATGGAAATACAGCTTATCATGAAAGGAAGATGACGCTTTGAGCGGACTTTGGTATACAGAGAAGCAAACGAAAAACTTCGGCATTACGATGAAAATCAACAAGACTTTACATACAGAACAGACGGACTTTCAAAAGCTCGAAATGGCCGAGACGGAAGAATTCGGCAACATGCTGTTTCTTGACGGCATGGTCATGACATCTGAAAAAGATGAATTTGTCTACCACGAAATGGTGGCGCATGTGCCCCTGTTTACGCATCCGAACCCTGAGCATGTTCTTGTGGTCGGCGGCGGAGACGGCGGCGTCATCCGTGAAATTTTGAAGCATCCGAGCGTCAAAAAAGCGACGCTTGTCGATATCGACGGCAAGGTGATCGAATACTCTAAGAAATTTTTGCCTTCCATTGCAGGCAAACTTGACGATCCGCGCGTCGAAGTAAAGGTCGATGACGGCTTCATGCACATTGCACAATCTGAAAATGAGTACGATGTCATCATGGTCGATTCAACCGAGCCTGTAGGGCCGGCTGTCAACTTGTTTACAAAAGGCTTTTACGCCGGCATAGCAAATGCGCTAAAGGAAGACGGCATTTTCGTTGCTCAGACGGACAACCCTTGGTTTACACCTGAACTGATCACTAACGTGCAGCGCGATGTAAAAGAGATCTTCCCGATCACAAAGCTGTACTTGGCCAACATTCCGACATATCCAAGCGGATTGTGGACGTTTACGATCGGTTCGAAAAAATACGATCCTCTTGAAGTGGAGGACAGCCGCTTCTTTGATATTGAGACGAAATACTATACAAAAGACATTCATAAAGCGGCATTCGTCCTTCCGAAATTCGTCAGCGATTTAATCAAATAAAACAGTTTGGCGCAGGATGGCATTCTGCGCTTTTTTTCAGGGAGGTTTTTGAAGATGAGATTTGATGAAGCATATTCCGGCAAGGTGTTTATTGCAAGCCGCCCCGATTGGGAAGAGGCGGACGCCATCCTTTACGGCATGCCGATGGATTGGACGGTCAGCTACCGTCCCGGATCGCGCTTCGGTCCGGCGAGAATCCGCGAGGTGTCCATCGGGCTTGAAGAATACAGCCCTTATTTGGACAGGGAGCTGGACGAGGTTCATTTCTTTGACGCCGGCGACATCCCGCTGCCTTTCGGGAACCCGCAGAAGAGCCTCGACATGATTGAAGAATATGTTGACAGCATTTTAGAAAAAGGAAAATTCCCGCTCGGAATGGGGGGAGAACACCTCGTTTCATGGCCGGTCATTAAAGCGATGTACAAAAAATATCCCGATCTTGCCATCATCCATATGGATGCACACACAGATCTCCGCGTCGACTATGAAGGAGAACCGCTCTCGCATTCGACGCCGATCCGCAAAGCAGCGGAACTGATCGGTCCCGGCAATGTCTATTCATTCGGCATCCGCTCCGGTATGAAAGAAGAGTTTGAATGGGCAAACGAAAACGGCATGCACATTTCCAAATTTGAAGTGCTTGAGCCGCTTAAAGCCGTCCTGCCGAAACTCGCCGGGCGTCCGGTTTATGTCACGATTGACATCGATGTCTTAGATCCCGCCCATGCGCCGGGAACCGGTACGGTTGACGCTGGAGGCATCACATCAAAAGAGCTGCTCGCTTCGATTCACGAAATCGCCCGCTCAGACGTCAACGTCGTTGGAGGAGACCTTGTTGAGGTCGCTCCGGTCTACGACCATTCGGAACAAACCGCAAATACGGCAAGCAAGCTGATTCGTGAAATGCTGCTCGGCTGGGTGAAATAAACAGGCTGTCCTTTTTCGGGATGGCTTTTTTCTTAGAAAATAGTTTATCTTCCCGTCCGTTCTGTTAAGATGGTATAAAGGAGCAGCGGTTGAACTTTTTTTCCCGAATGATTATACTAATCAAGTCAAATCGGATCAAAAAAGGAAGTGTCGGAATGGATCAGGAGACACCCGTTAATATCCATGTGAAATCTGTCATCCGGGAAGGATCGGACACAGAAACGATCGAGTTCCGGACAACTGGGTTTTATTATATGAAAAAAGATAAAATATATCTTTCTTATCATGAAGAGCATGATGCTGGAAAGGTGAAGACGATCGTCAAAGCAAGCGAAAACGAAGTTCTGGTGATGCGTTCCGGCGCCATTGAAATGAAACAGCGTTTCAGGCCGGGCAGCCGAACCGTCACACATTATAAAATGCCTTTCGGCAGGCTCGAGCTTGGCGTGGATACAAAATCCGTATCAGTCACCCGGCAGCCGCCAGACGGAAAGATCAGCGTTGAGTACGATATGATTGTAAGCGATGAACAAAAGCATTTACATATGATGTCGATTTCGTATAGAGGAGGACACGAGTCATGAACATAGTCGAACAAATGAAAGATGTGCTGAAGCAGGAAATTAAAGAAGCTGTCATGAAAGCCGGCCTCGCCGCAGAAAGCGAGATTCCCGAAGTCGTATTGGAAGTCCCGAAAGACAAGGCGCATGGCGACTATTCCACTAACATGGCGATGCAGATGGCAAGAATCGCCAAAAAAGCGCCGCGGAATATTGCCGAGGAAATCGTCGCATCCTTTGACAAAGGAAAAGCTTCGATCGACAAACTTGATATCGCAGGACCGGGGTTTATCAATTTCTACATGAACAATCAATATTTAACGAAGCTCATTCCGGCTGTACTTGAAGCAGGAGAGGCCTACGGTGAAACAAATATCGGAGGCGGAGAACGCGTTCAGGTGGAATTCGTCTCAGCAAACCCGACGGGCAACCTGCATCTTGGACATGCCCGCGGAGCCGCTGTCGGAGATTCCCTCTGCAATGTACTTGAAAAAGCGGGGTATGAAGTGAGCCGCGAATATTATATCAACGATGCCGGCAATCAAATCAACAACCTCGCATTATCCGTCGAGACCCGTTACTTTCAGGCGCTTGGAAACGACAAGCCGATGCCTGAAGACGGATATCACGGCGAAGATATTAAGGAAATCGGCCGAAAGCTCGCCGATGAATTCGGCGACCGTTTTGTTCATGAAGAAGAGAGCGAACGCCTCGCGTTTTTCCGCGAATACGGCTTAAAGTACGAATTGGGCAAACTTCGTGAAGACCTCGAGAATTTCCGTGTCCCATTTGATGTCTGGTACTCAGAGACATCGCTTTACCAAAACGGAAAGATCGATCAGGCGCTCGCAGCCCTTCGCGAAAAAGGGCACATCTATGAAGAAGACGGAGCGACATGGTTCCGCTCGACAGCGTTCGGCGATGACAAAGACCGCGTCCTGATTAAAAAAGACGGGTCCTACACGTATCTTCTGCCTGACATCGCTTATCACAAAGACAAGCTTGACCGCGGCTTCCAAAAGCTGATCAACGTATGGGGAGCGGACCATCACGGCTATATCCCGCGCATGAAAGCGGCCATTGAAGCGCTCGGTTATGACAAAGAAACGCTTGAGGTCGAGATCATCCAGCTCGTCCACCTCTACAAGAACGGCGAAAAAATGAAAATGAGCAAAAGAACCGGAAAAGCTGTGACGATGCGCGATCTCATTGATGAGGTCGGCCTTGACGCGGTGCGTTACTTCTTTGCAATGCGCAGCGCCGATACGCACATGGACTTTGACCTGGATCTGGCTGTCTCCACATCGAATGAAAACCCGGTTTACTACGCGCAGTACGCTCATGCGAGAATTTGCAGCATGCTGCGACAAGGCGAAGAAAAAGGTATTTCATTTGAAGGGAACCTTGATCTGACGAAAATCGCTTCTGAAAAAGAGTATGATCTGCTTAAAGTGATCGGCTCGTTCCCTGAGGCTGTTGCCGATGCCGCAGAGAAGCGGATTCCGCACCGCATTACAAACTATATTTTTGAATTGGCATCTGTGCTCCACAGCTTTTACAATGCTGAGAAAGTTCTCGATCCCGCCGATGAAGAAAAAAGCCGGGCGCGTTTATCATTGATGAAGGCAACACAAATCACATTAAATAATGCACTCAAGCTGATCGGCGTATCAGCTCCTGAAAAAATGTAAAACGAATCCCCCGTCCTTTGAACGGGGGATTTTTTCTTGATTTGGTGAGGAGGCGCCTCACACAAAGGAAGGCTCGCCGCCTTCCCTTATTGAACTTGAGCGTCAGAAAGAATCGATTGTGCTTTTCTTACTAACTCCTGCGCCATCTTTCCTTCGATGACAATCAGGCACTCATTTTCGCGATTGGCCATTCTGAACATTTCCAGCTCAATTAAATCTTTAATTTTGCACATCGTTTTTCTTGAGCATATATAAAGCTGATGTCTGGCTGAGCGGCAAAGTCTGTACAGCTCAATCAAGTTTTTTAACGTCATCGATTGTGCGCGGAGCTTAATAGACTCTGCTTGGTTCATCATATATCCCTCCGTATGTAATCATCACTTTGTTGAAATGTTACCCGCATGTTATACAGGATAAATCATAAAAAGTATGAAATCGATTTCGCCAGCCATTCGACGGGCCGCTGCATCACCGGCCGCTTCGCATACCGCTCCTTTGTCAGAAGCTCGGCGTGTTCAATGCTTTCCTTGACGACGTCAAAGAATTGTTTTGCCCAGTCTTTATCATGGATGACGACATTCACTTCATCATTGAAAAACAAGCTTCGGTTGTCAAAATTCGATGTTCCGATCATCACATGCCGGTCGTCGACGATCAATGCTTTTGCATGATAAAAGCCTCTGTAGTACCGGTAAATATAGCAACCCGCTTCCAAAAGTGCGGGAAAGTTCGTGTAGGCGGCCTCTTTGACAAGCGGATGGTCGGCTTTCATCGGCACGAGAACCGAGACGATCACGCCTCTTTCCCTGGCTGAAAGAACAGCTTGCTGCAAAGCCGGACTCGGAATATAGTACGGCGTGCAAATCATGATTCTTTCTTTTGCCTGTTCAATAAATGAAATATATTTTTCCTCCAGAGAAAATCCCTTTGTCGCATGCATCGAATGGGTGACAGCTCCTTGATGGAGCGGCGGAAACACGCCGCTGTCCGGCTGTGCCTGCGGCGCTTCTCTTTTGAAGTCCGATAAAAAAATGTGCTGCAAGTCGGCAACACCTTCCCCCGTCATTCGCAAATGGTAATCCTTCCACGGTCCGAATTCCGCTTTTTTACCAAGGTATTCTTTCGCAATGTTAAATCCGCCCACATAGCCGATCTTTCCGTCTATGACGGCGATTTTCCGGTGATTTCTTGCATTCAGCCGATAAAAGAAATAAGGGAAGCCCGGCTTGTTGACAAAAAAAACGTGTGCTCCGCTTTGTTTCAAGCCTGACAGCGTTTTTTTCTTTACCTTCATCGCGCCGATCCGGTCGATCAGCAAGCGGACGCATACGCCGGCTTTCGCTCTATCCTTCAGCACCTTCAAAAATTCAAGACTGATGTCATCGTTCTTTACAATATAAAACATGACATGCACCGACGATTCGGCCTGGCGGATGTCATCCATCAGCCGCTCACACAAGTCTTCTCCATTATGAATCAGTTCAATATCGCTTTTCTTCTCTGAAAAAACGGGTTCGTAGGCTTTCTTCTCAAAGGCTTTGCGGCCGAAACGGAAATCGAGCGCAAGAAGCAGGATGAGAAAACATACCATAATCATAAGCGGCACCAATGAAGACACTCCCTTTTTTCGTGTAAAGAATAGTGTCCCCCTAATTTCCTGCATTTATGAAAATATATTGACTGAACACTCATTCATTATTTAAGATAAAGGTAGTTCAAGGGGATTTAAGGTTGGGAAAATGAAAGGGGGAGCAGCTGATGAATGTCTTATTGTGGTTGAATTTCATTGCGTTTTTAGGTGTAACCGCTTACGCCGTTTATCTGTTTGTCTACTTGATCCGAACGAGAATCAGTTACATCAGGCTCGGACAAAAAGAGGATTTTGATAAGCGGATGAAGGAGCGCCTTCAAAAGATATGGGAGAACGTGTTCGGCCAAAAGAAACTGCTTAAAGATAAAAAAAGCGGCATTATCCACGTCATGTTTTTTTACGGCTTTATTCTCGTTCAGTTCGGAGCGATCGATTTTATTTTGAAAGGGCTCGTTCCCGATCAAGGACTTCCGCTTGGCGGCGTCTACCCGGCGTTTACGTTTTTTCAGGAAATCGTCACGCTGATGATTTTAATTGCGGTAGTCTGGGCCTTTCACAGGCGCTATATTGAAAAACTCGTCAGACTGAAGCGTAATTTTAAGTCGGGGATCGTACTCATGCTGATCGGCGGCTTGATGTTTACCGTTTTACTCGGAAACGGTATGAACATGATCTGGCATGAACATTCATTATCATGGCACGAACCGATGGCATCAGGCATCGCTTTTGTCCTCGGCTTCATGGGAGAAACCGCCTCAGCGGCAGTGTTCTATGCGGCATGGTGGGCGCATCTTCTCATCTTACTGACATTTTTAGTCTATGTGCCGCAGTCAAAGCACGCCCACTTAATTGCTGGACCGGCAAACGTATTTTTCAGCCGGCTGACAAACCCGGGAAAGCTTCAAAAAATCGATTTTGAAGATGAAACAAAAGAAACGTTCGGCGTCGGACGGATCGAGGAATTCAGGCAATCCCAGCTGATCGACCTTTACGCGTGCGTGGAATGCGGGCGCTGTACCAATATGTGCCCGGCTACCGGAACAGGCAAGATGCTTTCGCCAATGGATCTGATTTTGCGGCTCAGAGACCATTTGACAGAAAAGGGAGCAGCAGTAACATCGAAAACGCCTTGGGTTCCCGCGCCGCTCTTTCAGCATACGAAAGGCAACCAGCTGGCCATGGCGGCGGGGGGAGAAGGATCAAGAGAAGCGGCTGCTTCAGAGCTGTACAATCCGAGCTTAATCGGCGACATCATCACCGAAGAGGAAATTTGGGCATGCACAACGTGCCGGAATTGTGAAGATCAGTGCCCGGTCATGAATGAGCACGTCGACAAGATCATCGATCTCCGCCGCTATCTCGTGCTCACAGAAGGAAAAATGGATGCAGATGCCCAGCGCGCCATGACGAGCATTGAAAGACAGGGCAACCCTTGGGGATTAAACAGAAAAGAACGCGAAAACTGGCGTGACATGAGAGACGACGTTAAGGTGCCGACAGTGAAAGAAATGAAGAAAAAAGGCGAGTCCTTTGAATACCTGTTTTGGGTCGGGTCGATGGGATCGTATGACCGGAGAAGCCAGAAGATCGCCATGGCTTTCGCGCGTCTCCTCAATCAAGCCGGGGTCACGTTCGCGATTTTAGGCAATAAAGAAAAAAATTCAGGCGATACGCCGAGGCGGCTTGGCAACGAGTTTTTATTCCAGGAGCTTGCCGCAAAAAACATTGAGGAATTCGAAAAAAATGATGTTCGAAAAATTGTAACCATCGATCCGCATGCATACAATATTTTTAAAAATGAATATCCTGACTTTGGTCTGAAAGCGGAGGTGTATCATCATACAGAAATGCTCGCTGCCCTTATTGAAGAAGGAAGGCTGAAACCTGAGTTTCCGGTTCACGAAACCGTCACCTTTCATGATTCATGCTATTTGGGCCGCTACAATGAGGTTTACGATCCGCCGCGCGCTATTCTGCGCTCCATTCCGGGCATCCGTTTAGCAGAAATGGAACGCAGCCGTGAAAACGGAATGTGCTGCGGAGCGGGGGGCGGTCTCATGTGGATGGAGGAAGAGACGGGCACAAGGATCAACGTTGCCAGAACGGAGCAGGCGCTCAGCACATCACCTTCTGTCATCAGTTCGGGCTGTCCGTATTGTTTGACGATGCTCGGCGACGGAACAAAAGCCAAGGAAATGGAGGATCAGATCGGCACCTACGATGTGGCGGAACTGCTTGAACGCGCCGTATTCGGCTCAGAACAAAAAGAACATGCTTCATAGACGGATTTCATGTTTTGAATAAAGAAGGTGTGAGCCGGATCTCCGCCTTCTTTTATCATCGGTATCACAAATCATGATAAGGGGAGAGGATGTCAGGTGGCGAGATCGGTTATTGCAGGCGGCGCGCGCACACCTTTTGGAAAACTCGGGGGCGCGCTTCACTCAAAGACGGCAGCGGAGCTCGGCGGAATCGCCGTAAAAGAAGCATTAAAACGTTCCGGTGTACATCCTGAGGATGTCGATGAAGTCATCATGGGTTCCGTTCTTCAAGGCGGACAGGGGCAGCTGCCGTCGAGGCAGGCCGCGCGTTTTGCGGGACTGCCATGGGACGTCAAAACGGAAACGATTAATAAAGTGTGCGCTTCAGGTTTAAGAAGCGTCACAATGGCGGATCAGATCATCCGGGCCGGTGATGCGGAGGTCATTGCCGCAGGAGGTATGGAATCGATGTCAAATGCCCCTTATTTGCTTCAAAAAGCGAGATGGGGGCTGAGAATGGGAGACGGAGCGGTTAAAGATTTGATGATCACAGACGGGCTGACATGCTCATTTACGGGCGTTCATATGGGCTCCTACGGAAATGCCGCTGCGAAAGAGTTGGAGATTGCCAGGGAAGAGCAGGATCGATGGGCGCTCAGGAGCCACATGCGGGCCGTACAGGCTGCGGCTTCAGGTGCGCTCGGAGAAGAGATCGTCCCGGTTCGTATACCGCAAAAGCGGGGCGGCGAATTAACGGTCGATCAAGATGAAGCTCCGCGGCGCGACACGTCATTGGAAAGGCTGTCACAGCTTGCTCCGGTTTTTGACTATGACGGGACAATTACTGCGGGAAACGCGCCGGGTGTAAATGACGGGGCATGTTCGCTTATCGTGATGAATGAAGACAGGGCAAAGGAACTCAATGTGAAGGCGTCCGCCGTCATTAAAGCGCACACATCCATTGCAGTTGAAGCCAAAGACTTCCCGAAAACCTCAGGGCTTGTCATCAGAGAACTGCTTAACAAAACCGGAGCTGAGCTTTCTGATATCAAACTGTTTGAAATCAATGAAGCTTTCGCCGCGGTAGCTTTGGCAAGCGGAAAGATCGCGGGCCTTGACATGGAGAAGGTCAATGTCAACGGCGGCGCCATTGCGCTTGGCCATCCGATCGGCGCGAGCGGGGCAAGAATCATTTTGACGCTTATGTACGAATTAAAACGGCGCGGCGGCGGTACAGGTATTGCTGCCATTTGCAGCGGCGGCGGTCAGGGAGACGCCGTGATGATCGAGGTATAAAAAGGGGGATTTTAAATGAAAAAAGACACGATCATGGTCATCGGAGCCGGCCAGATGGGAGCCGGGATCGCCCAGGTCTCTGCCCAGGCCGGATACAATGTTTACATGCATGACGTATCACCTGACCAAATTGAAAAAGGAATGAAGCGCATTTCCGGCCAGCTAGTCAGACAGGCGGAAAAAGGCAAGCTTCCGCATGGTGACGTGCAGCAAATCTACCAGCGTCTTTCCCCTTCGGCTTCGCTCGACGAAGCGCGAGAAGCTTTTCTCATCATTGAAGCGGCTGTTGAGCAAATGGATGTAAAAAAAGAAATTTTCAAACGGCTTGATGAAGTGACCGAAGACTCAGCCATATTGGCATCAAATACATCGTCATTGTCGATTACGGAACTCGCTTCCGTCACGAAAAAACCTCAGAATGTCATCGGCATGCATTTTATGAACCCGGTTCCGGTCATGCAGCTTGTCGAGGTCATCAGGGGGCTTGAGACGAGCGGTGAAACATATAAAACTGTCGTGGCTGCGGCGGAGCGGATGAACAAGGTTCCGATCGAGGTGCGGGATTTTCCGGGATTTATCTCCAACCGCATTTTAATGCCGATGATTAATGAGGCAGTTTTTGCGCTTTATGAAGGCGTCGCCGAGAAAGAAAGCATAGACGGAATCATGAAGCTAGGCATGAACCATCCGATGGGCCCGCTGGCTCTCGCTGATCTGATCGGTCTGGATACGTGTCTGTATATTATGGAGACGCTGCATGAAGGCTTTGGCGATGATAAATACCGGCCATGTCCGCTCCTTAAACAATATGTCAGCGCAGGACGTCTCGGAAAGAAAACGGGCAGAGGGTTTTACACGTACGAAAAGCAGCCGACATAAGGAGGGGTGACCTTGAATTTTCAGTTTACAGAAGAGCAGACCCGCATGCAGAAGATTGTCAGGCAATTTGTTAAACAGGAGGTCGCTCCTTTTGTACCTGAAATGGAGAAAGGGCGTTTTCCAACCTCTCTTTTGAAGAAAATGGCGGAGCGCGGCTGGATGGGGATTCCGATACCGGCTAAGTACAGCGGAGCCGGTCATGACTTTATCACCTATATGATGACCATCCATGAGCTGTCAAAGAAAAGCGCCGTTCTTGGCGCGGTTCTATCTGTACACACGTCAATTGTCACCATTCCCATTCTTTTATACGGAAATGAGCGGCAAAAAGAGCACTATGTTAAAAAGCTGGCAGCAGGGCAGTACTTGGGAGCTTTTTGTTTAACCGAACCGAGTGCCGGTTCCGATGCGGGCAGTCTAAAAACCAGGGCCGAAAAGCGCGGCGATACCTATGTGCTGAACGGAACGAAAGTTTTTATCACAAACGGCGGTGCCGCGGACATTTATCTTGTTTTTGCTTCAACCGATCCGAAAGCGGGAACGGGAGGCATTTCGGCTTTTATCGTGGAGAAGGGCACGCCGGGCTTTTTTATCGGGAAAAATGAAGAGAAAATGGGGCTTCACGGTTCGCTGACGGACACTTTAAATTTTGATAACGCTGTCATTCCCGCCCGGCAGCTGCTGGGGAAGGAAGGAAAAGGATTCAAAATGGCCCTTTCCAATCTGGATACCGGGCGGATCGGAATTGCGGCGCAGGCTCTGGGCATCGCCGAAGGAGCGCTTTCTGAAGCCGTCCAATTCCTGAAAAAACGGTATCCGGACGGAGAGCTGTATAAGAACGGGCAAGGGCTTGCCTTTAAGCTGGCCGACATGGCGGCGAGGACAGAGGCGGCCAGGCTTCTCGTCTATCAGGCCGCTTCATTGAAACAGCAAGGCGTTCAGACGGGAAAGGCTGCTTCAATGGCAAAACTGTTCGCTTCGGAAACGGCGATGTATGTCGCCGGAGAGGCCGTGCAGCTGCTCGGAGACTTCGGATATACAAAGGATTTCAGCGCTGAACGATATTTCAGGGATGCGAAAGTGTGTGAAATTTATGAGGGCACGAGCGAGATCCAGCGGATCGTCATCGGTAAGCATTTATAAGGGGGGAAAAGAATGATCTTTAAGCTGAGTGAAGAGCACCAAATGATACAGAAGATGGTGCGCGACTTTGCCCGTCAAGAGGTGGAGCCGACTGCAAAGGAGCGGGATGAGGAAGAGCGGTTTGACATAGAACTATATTCCAAAATGGCGGAATTGGGGCTGACGGGAATACCGTGGCCTGAAGAATACGGGGGGATCGGCAGCGACTATCTCGCCTATGTCATCGCGGTTGAAGAGCTTTCCAAAGTCTGCGCCTCAACGGGCGTCACCTTGTCAGCCCATACTTCGCTTGCGGGCTGGCCGATTTATGCATTCGGAACGGAAGAACAGAAGCAGGAATACTTAAAGCCGATGGCCCGCGGTGAAAAGATAGGCGCCTACGGATTGACGGAGCCCGGTTCAGGCTCTGATGCCGGCGGCATGAAAACGACCGCGGTCAGAAATGGTGATGAGTATATTTTAAACGGAACGAAGATCTTTATCACAAACGGCGGAATTGCAGACATCTACATCGTGTTTGCCAACCTTGCGCCGGAACAGAAGCACAAAGGCACAACCGCTTTTATCGTTGAAAAGGATTTTCCCGGTTTTTCTGTCGGGAAAAAAGAAAGGAAACTGGGCATCCGTTCATCGCCGACAACCGAAATTATCTTTCAGGACTGCCGCGTGCCTTTAAAAAACCGCCTTGGCGGGGAAGGTGAAGGCTTTAAAATCGCAATGCAGACGCTTGATGGAGGCAGAAACGGAATTGCCGCTCAAGCCGTCGGGATTGCCCAGGGTGCATTTGAGGCGGCGAAGGCGTATGCGAAAGAGCGGAAGCAATTCGGCAGGCCGATCGCCGAGCAGCAGGGCATCGCTTTTAAACTGGCTGATATGGCGACGGAGATTGAAGCTTCAAGGCTTTTAACCTACCAGGCGGCATGGCTGGAATCAGAGGGGCTGCCTTATGGAAAAGCTTCCGCCATGTCAAAGCTATACGCAGGGGATACGGCTATGAAAGTGACGACGGAGGCCGTGCAAATATTCGGCGGATACGGCTACACAAAGGATTATCCGGTCGAGCGCTTTATGCGCGATGCAAAAATCACACAAATCTATGAAGGAACGCAGGAAATTCAAAAGCTCGTCATTTCGAGAATGCTGATGAAATAAGGGTGGAAAACAGCCGTCTGGCACGGTTTGGGCTGCTGCCGGCGGACAGGCCGCCGACGCAGTTTTTTTCGTTTTCAAGGGGCCGGACGCTCCCGGCTGTTCTATGTTTCAATCCCGCTTGCCGCCGATTTCCAATGCAACAGGTAAAAATTATTGAATTAACGGGAATAAAGGTGGCATAAAGTGATTTCTTTTGTTTATAATGAGAGGTATGGTTTGTCGTAAAGACAGGGATTACATGCTTATTTTCTATGACAGAGATAGTAGATACATACATGAAGATAGAAAGGGAGTGTCTGGCGATGAGTTTGAAACAATACTCAGAGGAACAGCTAAAGGAAATGGCTTTAGTTGAAATCGCATACGAAATTTTCTCGGAACACAAAAAACCGATTACATTCCAGGAGCTAACAGATCAAGTGGCTTCCTTGCTTGGAATGGGGAAAGAAGAGCTGGAAGACCGCATCGCCCAGTTCTACACAGATTTAAATATCGACGGACGCTTTTTGGCGCTGTCAGACCAAACGTGGGGCCTGCGCAGCTGGTATCCGTATGATCAGCTTGATGAAGAAACACAGCCGACTGTAAAAGCGAAAAAGAAAAAAGCGAAAAAAGTGGTTGAAGAAGATCTTGATCTTGACGAATTCGAAGAAATCGACGAGGATGATATTCTTCTTGACGATGTCGAAGAAGATTTGGACATTGACGCCGATGAATTCGAAGAAATCGATGAAGCTGACGATGATGAGCTGGATGACCTTGAAGACGAGATCCTGGATGATGATGATGAAGATTTTGAAGAAGAGGAAGACGAAGAGTAATTTTGCCGTCTGAACGGAATTCATGTTTAAATCGATCTTGACTTTCGCAGGCGAACTATGTAGTATGTATTTTGGGCTCTTCAAAACGAAGAGATTCGAGTGATACGGACTATCAGCTCCCTTTCAAGAAATTGAAAGGGAGCTTTCTTGTTTTTCCGCCTCCTTATCATTTAAATCATTTAGAAAAGATCTAAATGATTTTTCATAAAAAGAGCATTTTAAGGAATAAGCGTTAATCGAAGAGAGGGGTACAGAAATGACAAAATATATCTTTGTAACCGGAGGAGTTGTATCCTCGCTTGGAAAAGGAATTACGGCGTCTTCGCTCGGACGCCTGCTGAAGAACAGAGGTTTGAATGTCACCATTCAAAAATTTGACCCGTATATCAACGTAGACCCGGGGACGATGAGCCCATATCAGCACGGTGAAGTGTTCGTAACCGACGACGGTGCGGAAACGGATCTTGACCTCGGCCACTATGAGCGCTTCATCGACATCAATTTAAATAAATACAGCAACGTGACAACAGGAAAAATCTATTCCACGGTACTGAAAAAAGAGCGCAGAGGCGATTATTTAGGCGGTACCGTACAGGTTATACCTCATATCACAAATGAAATTAAAGACCGCGTATTCCGCGCCGGAAAAGAAACGGGCGCTGATGTCGTGATCACCGAAATCGGCGGAACCGTCGGTGATATCGAATCGCTGCCGTTTCTTGAAGCGATCCGCCAGATCAAGAGCGATGTCGGCCGCGACAATGTGATGTACATTCACTGTACGCTCGTTCCATATCTTAAAGCGGCGGGAGAAATGAAAACAAAGCCGACTCAGCACAGCGTAAAAGAACTGCGCAGCCTCGGCATCCAGCCAAATGTCATCGTCGTGAGAACGGAAATGCCGATTTCTCAGGACATGAAAGATAAAATCGCGCTGTTCTGCGACATCGATCCTAAAGCCGTCATCGAGGCCGGCGATGCGGATACGCTCTACTCCATTCCTCTCGACCTGCAAAAACAAGGGCTGGACAGCCTGGTCTGCAGCCACTTGAAGCTGGATTGCAGAGAAGCCGATATGGAAGAATGGAAAGAACTTGTTAAAAAGGTGAAAAGTCTGTCCAAAACGGTGACCATCGCTTTGGTCGGTAAATACGTCGAGCTCCCTGATGCTTACATTTCAGTTGTGGAATCGCTTCGCCATGCAGGTTATGCGTTTGACGCAGACATTCAGGTTAAATGGATCAATGCGGAAGAAGTGACGGAAGACAACGTTGCCGATCTTGTTCAGAATGCGGATGGTATTCTTGTGCCGGGCGGATTTGGAGACCGCGGTGTTGAAGGGAAAATCACGACAGTCAAATATGCCCGCGAACAAAAGATTCCGTTCTTCGGCATTTGCCTTGGAATGCAGGTGGCATCGATTGAATACGCGAGAAACGTGCTCGGTCTTGAAGGGGCGCACTCAGCCGAAATCGATCCTTCCACACCGTATCCGATTATCGACCTTCTCCCTGAACAAAAGGATATTGAAGACCTCGGCGGAACACTGCGCCTCGGACTTTATCCGTGCAAGCTTCAAGAAGGGTCGAAAGCGTATCAGGCGTATGAAAATGAAGTGGTCTATGAACGCCATCGCCACCGCTACGAATTCAACAATGAGTTCAGACAGCAGATGGAAGAAGCCGGATTCGTATTTTCCGGGACAAGCCCTGACGGCCGCCTCGTGGAAATTATCGAGCTTAAAGACCATCCATGGTTTGTCGCGTCTCAGTTCCACCCTGAATTCACGTCAAGACCGACAAGACCTCAGGCTCTGTTCAGAGACTTCGTACATGCTTCGCTGAAGACTTCGGAAAAGCTGTAAAAAAGAAAAAGGCCTGCCGGCAAATCACGCCGGCAGGCCTTTTTTTGGATTTTTCTGGTGATCATGGCGGCCTGAACTGGTACTATATTCATTAAGGCCGGCCTCACCGTCATTAATTTCCTTTAGGCAACCCTGTTTTATTGGTATTCCTGAAGAATTTCCTTTAATGTAAAGGATAGGGCATGATAAATGTAGAGGCTGACCATCAGGGACGGAAATCCGAACCTTGTTCCGTCTTCATCAGGAAGAAGCGGCATTTTCAGTTTTGAATCGATATGGACATCGGCGAATGATGCGATCGGGGCGCCGTCTTTTCCCGAAGGGGAGACGACAACAAGTCCGATTCCTTTTTCATACAGTTTTTCCGCCATTTTCAGCTCTTCGTCATCCGCTGAACCGGCGCAGAACATCAGCACTTTGTCCGTCATTTCAAAATCGGGCCAGTGTTCTTCGTCCTTCGGCAGCGCTTTGACTGAGGGGAACGGTTCAGAACTGTACATCGCTTCTTTCGAAATGCCTTCCAATTCATTTTTTCCGTATACATAAACCGAATGATCACTGATGACCGCCTGGGCCAACAAGCGGGCGCCGTCCTCTATCGATTGGGCCTCGCCCTCTTGAATCCGGTTGAAGATTCCCGTCAATTGAGTGGTGAAAATTTTAAGCAAGCTGACTCCTCCTTTTTTACTGACTTTCATTATATAACAAAAGAGAATAATGGGAAAAATCCTCTAAATATGTCGCAAACTTAAATATTTTAATTAAAGGAAAAGAGAAAAACAAAACAGAATAGATAAACTACTGCTTAATTTTGGCGAAAATTATAAATATAGAGGTGTAAATCATGAATGAGAAGATTTTAATCGTAGACGACCAGTACGGGATTCGGGTTCTGCTGAATGAAGTTTTCAATAAAGAAGGATACAAAACCTTCCAGGCTGCGAACGGGATTCAAGCGCTTGACATTGTGAAAAACCAGCGCCCCGACCTCGTTTTGCTCGATATGAAAATCCCCGGCATGGACGGAATTGAAATTTTGAAAAGGATGAAGGTCATTGACGAGGGGATCCGCGTCATCATTATGACGGCCTACGGAGAGCTCGACATGATCCAGGAATCGAAAGAGCTTGGAGCCCTGACGCACTTTGCGAAGCCTTTTGACATCGACGAAATTCGCGATGCCGTTAAAACCTATCTGCCCATAAAATCCAACGGATAGCGGAAAAGTTTTTGATGTTGTCACAGTCACAATGTTGCCGTTTTGTTGATTAATTGTTATTCTATATAAGTAGAGAAAAGCTATCTAACGTATTTAAAAAACCAAAACATTTTACATATGGCGGTTTTTTCTGGTCATGCTAGGTAGGTGTGGAGGCTTTTTTCGCAAAAGCAAATCAGGCTACATAAGGAGGACTTTCGACATGCCTTTAGTATCAATGACGGAAATGTTGAATAAAGCAAAAGAAAACGGATATGCTGTCGGACAATTTAACTTAAATAACCTTGAGTTCACTCAAGCGATTTTACAAGCCGCTGAAGAAGAGAAATCTCCTGTTATCCTCGGTGTATCAGAAGGTGCAGGACGCTATATGGGCGGATTTAAAACCGTTGTGGCAATGGTTAAAGCGCTGATGGAAGAATACAACGTAACAGTACCTGTTGCGATTCATTTAGACCACGGCTCAAGCTTTGAATCTTGTGCAAAAGCGATTCATGCGGGATTCACTTCCGTTATGATCGACGCTTCCCACCATCCTTTCGAGGAGAACGTTGCGACGACTTCAAAAGTTGTTGAGCTCGCTCATTTCCACGGCGTATCAGTTGAAGCTGAGCTTGGAACTGTAGGCGGACAGGAAGACGACGTCATTGCAGAAGGCGTCATCTACGCGGATCCTAAAGAGTGCCAAGAACTTGTTGAGCGCACAGGAATCGACTGCCTTGCACCTGCATTAGGTTCTGTTCACGGCCCTTACAAAGGCGAACCAAACCTTGGATTCGAAGAAATGGAAGAAATCGGAAACGCGACTGGTCTTCCGCTCGTACTTCATGGCGGTACAGGCATTCCGACTGCCGACATTAAGAAATCTATTTCTTTAGGTACGGCAAAAATCAACGTCAACACTGAAAATCAAATCGCTTCTGCGAAAGCTGTTCGCGAAACGCTTGCTGCGAAGCCTGAAGAGTATGATCCGCGCAAATACCTCGGACCTGCACGCGAAGCTATCAAAGAAACAGTGATCGGCAAAATGCGTGAATTTGGTTCTTCAAACAAAGCATAATGACGATTGGAAAAGCATCTGTTTTCCCGCAAAGCCGGGGAAACAGGATGTTTTTCTGATGTTTTAGGGAAGTGCTGTTAACACATGCCTTTGACGGCATGAGGCTCTTTTGCTTCCCGTTCAGTCAAAAAAGCCGCCTGATAGCGACAGGCGGTTTTATCCATATCATCCGGAAAGCGCAAACAAGTTCCACAGTTCAGACATTTTCATGACAGGAGGTTTTATCAATATGCTGTTTTTTATTGATACTGCAAATTTAGACGAAATTAAAGAGGCGCACGCTCTCGGCGTGCTTGCGGGAGTTACGACAAATCCTAGTTTAGTAGCAAAAGAAAACATTTCGTTTCATGACCGTCTGCGTGAAATTACCGAAGTGGTTTCTGGGTCAGTCAGCGCTGAGGTTATTTCTCTGAAGGCTGAAGAGATGATTGAAGAAGGAAAAGAGCTTGCGAAAATCGCGCCGAATATTACGGTGAAAATTCCGATGACGTCTGACGGCCTGAAAGCTGTTAAAGCATTAACCGATCTCGGGATTAAAACGAACGTCACGCTGATCTTCAGCGCAAACCAGGCGCTTCTTGCCGCAAGAGCAGGAGCTACGTATGTTTCCCCGTTCCTGGGACGCCTTGACGATATCGGCCACAACGGCCTCGATTTGATCAGTGAAATTAAACAAATTTTCGATGTGCACGGTTTGGACACGCAAATCATCGCCGCGTCCATCCGCCATGCGCAGCATGTGACTGAAGCCGCGCTAAGGGGAGCGCATATCGGCACGATGCCTCTCAAAGTCATTCATCAGCTTACAAAGCACCCGCTTACTGATAAAGGGATTGAACAGTTTTTAGCTGACTGGAATAAATAATTGCTTCATGTGGGTGGCAAGTGGAGGGGCTCCCTCCGTTTGTCACCATTTTGTCTTACAAAGAGAAATGAATGTTTTCAGAAGAGAACCTTGCCGCAGTCTGCTTCGCTACTTTTCTTCCCGATAAATTTAAAATGTGTTGTATTCTTTCTCTTCTAATTGGATAGATTTTGAAATGAACCATTTATTTTGGAAATCTCATTATGAAGCGCTCCATTAGCTATCTTCTTTAAGGAAGGAGACGATCATGGAAAAGTTAAATATAGCCGGCGGCGATCCTCTCAATGGCACAGTACATATAAGCGGAGCGAAAAACAGCGCTGTCGCTCTCATACCCGCGACGATTTTGGCTGATTCGACGGTTACGCTTGAAGGCCTTCCCCATATTTCAGACATTTTGACGCTGCGCGATCTGCTGAGAGAGATCGGCGGAAACGTTCACTTTGAAAAGGGAGAAATGGTCGTTGATCCTGCGCCGATGATCAGCATGCCTTTGCCGAATGGAAAAGTGAAACAGCTTCGGGCTTCTTATTACTTAATGGGCGCGATGCTCGGACGCTTTAAGAAAGCGGTCATCGGCCTTCCAGGCGGCTGCCACCTCGGTCCGAGACCGATTGATCAGCATATCAAAGGTTTTGAGGCGCTCGGAGCCGAAGTGACGAACGAACAGGGTGCGATCTATCTGCGTGCAGAGGAATTAAAAGGCGCGCGCATTTATCTTGATGTCGTCAGTGTTGGAGCAACGATCAACATCATGCTTGCCGCCGTGCTTGCCAAAGGCAGAACCGTAATTGAAAACGCTGCGAAAGAACCTGAGATTATCGATGTTGCCACCCTTTTAACGAGCATGGGAGCAAAAATAAAAGGTGCCGGTACGGATGTCATCCGCATCGAAGGCGTTGAGTCGCTTCACGGGTGCAGACACTCGATTATTCCGGACCGGATCGAAGCCGGCACTTTCATGATCGCAGCCGCTTCCATGGGACAAGAAGTGCTGATTGATAATGTGATTCCGACGCATTTGGAATCGTTAATCGCCAAGCTCCGCGAAATGGGGGTTCGAATCGAAGAAAGCAGCGAGCAGATTTTAATGGTCGGCGGGCAGAAAGAGCTGAAACCGGTCGATTTGAAAACGCTCGTATACCCCGGTTTTCCGACCGATCTGCAGCAGCCGATGACATCGCTCTTAACGAAGGCAAACGGGACGAGCGTCGTCACTGACACCATTTATTCCGCCCGCTTCAAACATATTGACGAGCTGAGGCGCATGGGCGCGTCGATGAAGGTCGAAGGCAGATCGGCGATTATTACCGGTCCCGTTCCGCTGCAGGGCGCCAAGGTGAAAGCGAGCGATCTGCGGGCGGGAGCGTGTCTCGTTGTAGCGGGTCTAATGGCGGAAGGAGTCACTGAAATCACCGGTTTGGAGCACCTTGACAGAGGCTACAGCCAGCTTGAAGAAAAGCTGGCAAAGCTCGGGGCCACTGTCTGGCGCGAAAAATTGACAGACCAGGAAATTGAACAGCTGCAAAATTCCTGATGGACAAATGCTGTGATAGATCAAACATAAAACGATTTCATATGGGGGAGAGGAGATTAGATAGGGATGGAAAGAAGCTTATCGATGGAGCTGGTGCGTGTGACAGAAGCGGCTGCGCTTAAGTCAGCGCGCTGGATGGGTAGAGGTAAAAAGGACGAGGCCGACGACGCCGCGACAAGCGCCATGAGGGATGTGTTTGACACCATTCCTATGAAGGGAACGGTCGTAATCGGGGAAGGGGAAATGGACGAAGCGCCGATGCTTTATATTGGAGAAAAGCTCGGCAACGGCTACGGCCCTCGCGTAGACGTAGCAGTAGATCCTCTCGAAGGGACGAACATCGTCGCAAGCGGCGGATGGAACGCGCTCGCAGTCATTGCTGTGGCTGATCACGGAAACCTGCTGAATGCGCCTGACATGTATATGGATAAAATCGCTGTAGGTCCTGAAGCTGTCGGCTGCATCGATATTGAAGCGCCTGTGATTGATAACTTGAAAGCTGTGGCAAAAGCAAAAAATAAAGATGTAGAAGATGTCGTAGCCACGATTTTGAACCGTCCGCGGCACGAGAAAATCATCCATGAGCTTCGCGAAGCGGGCGCCCGAATCAAGCTGATCAATGACGGGGACGTGGCCGGTGCCATTAACACCGCTTTTGATCATACAGGCGTCGATATTTTATTCGGCTCAGGAGGCGCTCCGGAAGGCGTCCTGTCTGCTGTCGCACTCAAAGCTCTCGGAGGAGAAATTCACGGAAAGCTTCTTCCTCAAAACGAAGAAGAACTGAGACGCTGTGAAAAGATGGGGCTTGATACGGGCAAAGTGCTCCGCATGGAAGACCTCGTCAAAGGAGACGACGCGATTTTCGCCGCAACCGGTGTCACAGACGGAGAGCTTTTGAAAGGCGTGCAATTCAAAGGATCTGTTGGAACGACCCACAGTATAGTCATGAGAGCGAAATCCGGTACGGTGCGGTTTGTGGACGGAAGACACAGTCTCAAGAAAAAACCTAACCTGGTCATCCGGCCATAAGGAAGAGAAAAGCGGGGATATAGACGACCCGCTTTTCCCTTGTATTTCACTTCACGAATTGAATCAAGGTTCATACTCTGATACAATAGCTAACGGCTTTTCTTCTTCATGTCAAAGCATTTTCAAAACAGGGTCATCTCTATCAATTTCATGTCAAATCGTAAATGAAGTTGAATATGTACGACAAATGAGGTAAAACTAAAGAGTGCTGCGAAATTTTCTGCACATGTTGGTTCTTAGAGAGCCAAAATCCTGCCGCATCTATCAGATATGCGATTATCTTCTCTTGTTAAGTCCTCGCTTCTTTCTCGACTCATACTTATAATCCTTTTCAATACGTCGATATATATGGGTAGAAGCGTTGCCGGTAAACGAATCGGCAGTATAAATAAGCGTCTTACGTGAAATTGATGAAACAAAGTAAATTATTCGATTAGAAAAGAGTGGTGTTCTTAGTGAAAGATGTATCCATTTCATCTTTGGAAAATATGAAATTAAAAGAGCTGTATGAGCTTGCAAGGCATTATAAAGTCTCTTATTACAGCAAACTGACAAAAAAGGAACTGATTTTTGCCATTCTGAAAGCAAACGCCGAACAGGAAGATCTGCTGTTCATGGAAGGCGTATTGGAAATCATCCAGTCCGAAGGGTTCGGCTTTCTCAGACCGATCAATTATTCCCCTAGTTCAGAGGATATCTATATTTCCGCTTCGCAAATCCGTCGTTTTGATTTGAGAAACGGTGACAAAGTGTCCGGAAAGGTCCGTCCTCCAAAAGAAAACGAACGGTATTACGGCCTTCTGCATGTTGAAGCGGTTAACGGAGACGATCCTGAATCGGCAAAAGAACGCGTCCACTTTCCAGCGTTAACGCCGCTTTATCCAGACCGCCAGATGGTGCTTGAAACGAAACCGAATCACCTGTCAACACGGATCATGGACATGATGGCGCCGGTCGGCTTCGGGCAGCGCGGTCTGATCGTCGCTCCGCCTAAAGCAGGTAAAACCATGCTCTTGAAAGAGATCGCGAACAGCATCACAACCAATCATCCGGAAGCGGAGCTGATCGTGCTTCTTATCGATGAAAGACCTGAGGAAGTGACCGACATCGAACGTTCGGTTGCAGGAGATGTTGTCAGCTCAACGTTTGACGAAGTTCCTGAAAACCACATCAAGGTGGCCGAGCTTGTATTGGAACGTGCGATGAGGCTTGTTGAGCATAAAAAGGACGTTATCATTTTAATGGACAGCATTACAAGGCTTGCCCGCGCTTATAACCTAGTCATTCCGCCGAGCGGCCGAACGTTGTCAGGGGGAATCGATCCCGGCGCTTTCCACCGTCCAAAGCGTTTCTTTGGAGCAGCCCGCAACATCGAAGAGGGCGGCAGTTTAACGATCTTGGCGACCGCTCTTGTCGACACGGGCTCGCGGATGGATGACGTCATCTATGAAGAATTTAAAGGGACAGGGAACATGGAGCTTCATCTTGACCGTTCTCTTGCGGAAAGAAGAATCTTTCCTGCCATTGATATTCGCCGTTCGGGTACGCGTAAAGAAGAGCTTCTCGTTCCGAAAGAGCACCTTGACCGTCTGTGGTCCATCCGGAAAACGATGTCTGACACGCCTGATTTCGTCGAAAAATTCATGAGAAAAATGAAAAAGACGAAAACGAATCAGGAGTTTTTCGATATTCTGATCCAGGAATGGAAGCAAGCGAATATGTCAGCGGCAAGGCGCTGATTTAAAACTTTAGTTTGCAAAACGTCCGAATCGCTGTTATAATTCTATCATATGCGTTCCGGAGGTTTTGTCCCGGAATAATAACTCTGTTTCCGAATTGGATTCAGGGCGGAAGGAGATGACAGACATGAAAGCAGGAATTCATCCTGAGTTCAAAAAAGCAACAGTCAAATGCGCTTGTGGAAACGAATTTGAAACAGGTTCAGTAAAAGAAGAGGTACGCGTTGAGATTTGTTCTGAATGCCATCCGTTCTACACTGGCCGCCAAAAATTCGCTTCTGCTGATGGTCGTGTTGATCGCTTTAACAAAAAATACGGTCTTAAGTAATAATAGATATGATAAACAGGCAGGATTTTTCTTGCCTGTTTTTTTACTTGCAATTATTGCTGGAGAGGAGTTAGTCGGATGTACATCATGAAGCAAAGCGGATGGCTTGAGCTCATATGCGGAAGCATGTTTTCGGGCAAGTCAGAGGAGCTGATCCGCCGGATCAAAAGGGCAACGTTTGCGAGACAGGAAGTCAAAGTGTTTAAACCGGCCATTGATAATCGCTACAGCAGCGAATCGGTTGTTTCGCATAATGGGACATCCATTGTTTGCCATGCCATCGCATCTCCGGAAGACATTTTTCAATACATAAGCAAAGAAACGGATGTCATCGGCGTCGATGAAGTCCAGTTTTTTGACGAAACGATTGTCGGCACGTTAACTTCTCTGGCTGATCAGGGCTACCGTGTGATTGCAGCAGGTCTTGATTTGGACTTCCGGGGCGAGCCTTTCGGTGTCGTGCCTGATCTTATGGCTTTAGCGGAAACGGTGACGAAGCTGCAAGCGGTGTGCTCTGTCTGCGGATCTCCGGCCAGCCGTACGCAGAGGCTGATCAATGGAAAACCTGCTTCTTATGACGATCCGGTCATTTTGGTGGGGGCTTCCGAAGCATATGAAGCACGCTGCCGCCACCATCATGAAGTGCCTGGAAAGCCAAAATGAAATCGGAAAAACATATAGATTTTCACGCAAAAACACTTGGTAAAAACAAGTGTTTTTTTTATTGAATCCTTTTTATGGTAATTAATGTAATTAAAAAACTTAATTAAGAATACGAAAAAATTAACTAATTTTCATCGCTTGAATTTTGACAAAGTCAGGCATAAAATGACTTACTGTAGTCAGTAAAAAGTAAATAGGTTTTAGGAAATGTTCAGTTTTTTGTCAAAAACGCGCGTTACATATTTGACAATCTACATGTGTAAAAAGGCAAATGTTCTATATTGTTTACCGTATTTATTTCACTTCATTAACATTTTAAGAAAGAAGGTAATTAGTGTGAACAACATGAGAAGAACGAAGGAAGGATATTTGGAGACTTCTTTGCGGGGAAAAGACGTTCTTTCCATTCCGACGCTTAATAAAGGTGTTGCATTTTCGCTTGAAGAAAGAAAAAACCTTGGTCTTGAAGGGCTTCTGCCGCCGACTGTTCTCAGCCTTGATCAGCAGGCGGACCGGGCTTATGAACAATTTTCCCGTCAACCTGACAGACTTCGTCAAAATGTATATTTGAACGATCTGCAAAACAGAAACGAAGTGCTTTTCTATAAATTATTGCAAAACCATCTGCGTGAAATGCTTCCGGTTGTCTATACGCCAACTGTCGGGGAAGCGATTCAGGAATACAGCCACGAATACCGCAGACCGCACGGTGTTTACTTGTCAATCGATGATATAGACGGAATCGAGACGGCATTTAAAAACCTGCAGGCATCTGCTGATGACATCGATTTGATCGTTGCGACCGATTCCGAAAGCATCTTGGGTATCGGCGACTGGGGCGTCGGAGGTATCAACATTGCAATTGGTAAGCTTGCAGTATATACGGCGGCAGCGGGAATCGATCCGAGCCGCGTCATCCCGGTCGTACTGGATGTCGGAACGAATAACGAAAAACTGCTAAACGATCCGCTTTACATCGGAAACCGTCATCCGCGTGTAGAAGGCGAGCGTTACGAACAATTTATCGATGCTTATGTTGAAACAGCATTGAAGTTTTTCCCTGATGCGCTTCTTCACTGGGAAGATTTCGGAAATAAAAATGCCCGCAACATTATGAGTAAATATAACCATAAAATTTCAACATTTAATGATGATATCCAAGGAACAGGGGCTATCACGCTGGCAGCCATTTTAGCAGCTGTCCAAAAGACTGGCACGTCTTTGAAAGACCACCGCGTCGTCATCTTCGGACCTGGTTCTGCGGGTATCGGAATTGCTGACCAAATTCGCGACACCATGGTGCTTGAAGGGCTTTCAGAAGAAGAAGCCAGCCGCGCATTCTGGACAGTCGACTACAGAGGATTATTAACGACAGGCATGGATCAAATTTTGGATTTCCAAGAACCGTATTTGCGTGATACGGAAGAAGTGAAAGAATGGAAACGCAATGAAAAGGGAGAGATTTCCTTTGAGGAAGTCATCCGTCAAGTGAAGCCTACCATTCTGATTGGTACATCAGGTGTCGCCGGTGCCTTCACTGAAGAAATTATCAAAGAGATGGCGGCTCATACTGAGCGTCCGGTGATTCTGCCGATGTCCAATCCGACACATCTGGCTGAAGCTGTTCCTGAAGACTTGTTCAAATGGACGGACGGAAAAGTGCTTGTGGCGACGGGAAGCCCGTTTGAAGCTGTTGAGTACAATGGCGTGAAACACGAAATCGGACAATCCAATAATGCTTTCGTCTTCCCTGGATTAGGCCTGGGAACAATCGTTTCGAAAGCGAAAGTCATCACAAACGGCATGTTTGCCGCATCTGCAAACGCGGTCGCGAACATGGTTGACCATGAAAAACCGGGTGCAGGCCTTCTGCCGAAAATTGACGACCTGCAAGACGTATCTGTTCAAGTGGCAATTGATGTTGTGAAAGCTGCCATTAAAGACGGCGTGGCCCAAGTTCAGCCTGAAGATGTCGAAAAGGCCGTTCGCGAAGCCATGTGGCGTCCGGAATACCAAACAATTGTTGCAAAGCGCGACTAATATTCATTACTGAGGAAACGATAAAAAGAAACGGCAGCCCGGGTCCGGATGTTTTGTCACCGGGCTGCACCAATCAAAGATGAAAAAACGGGATCGGCGGCTGGTAACAGGGCTTCCCGCATTTATCAGCCGCCGTTAATTCGTCCCCTGAAAGGGACAACATAGAGGAGGAAACAGTCTTGGACTTTTTAAATATTTTAATCCTCCTTGCGCCAATATTTTTTGTTATTGCGCTGGGATGGTTCGCGGGTCACTTTGGAAGCTATGATGCTAAATCTGCAAAAGGGGTAAGCACGCTCGTTACGAAATACGCGCTTCCGGCCCACTTTGTATCAAGCATTTTGTCAACGCCAAAAGATAAGTTTTACAGCCAGATTCCGCTGATGATTTCATTGGTTATCGGTATCGTTGGATTTTACGTTATTATTTTGCTTCTTTTACGATTTTTGTTTAAATACGATTTAACAGATGCTTCAATGTTCTCATTAAACTCAGCTCAGCCGACATTTGCTTTTATGGGAATTCCGGTATTGGGCAGCCTGTTCGGTATGCAGGAAGTTGCGATTCCGATCGCGATTACGGGAATTGTCGTGAATGCGATGCTTGATCCTCTTGCGATCATCGTCGGAACTGTCGGCCGTTCTTCTAAAAAACAAACGGAAACGACAGACAGCATTTGGAAGGTAACAGGAAAATCAATTTTACACGGTTTGTCTGAACCGCTCGCTTTTGCACCGCTTGCAAGTATCATTCTTGTATTATTCGGTCTGCAAATTCCTGAATTGCCGCAGAAAATGCTTGATATGATCGGAAATACGACTTCAGGTATCGCCCTTTTCGCAGTCGGGGTGACTGTCGGAATCCGTAAAATCAAATTCAGCATGCCTGCTTTGAGCATCGCTTTATTAAAAGTCGCTGCTCAGCCTGCTTTAATGTTTGTGATCGCGATGGTCGTCGGCCTTTCTTCCGCTGACATGACAAAAGCGGTTCTGCTTGTGGCATTCCCTGGTTCTGCCGTGGCGGCTATGATTGCTACAAACTTTGAAAGCCAGGAAGCAGAAACGGCATCCGCGTTTGTGATCAGTGCGGTGCTGTCGATTATTTCACTGCCGATATTAATTGCCATTACAGCATAAGGAAAAAGCTTGCAAGAAGCCGTTTTATGGCCTTGCAAGCTTTTTTGCGCTTTAAAAAGAGAAAATCGATTTCAATTTGCTTTTCGGTTTTTTTTCTTCTCTCCTGCCGGCTGTATCTTTTTCCTGGCGGTTCATGTTTTCCAATTCGCTGATTTTCTGTTCGAGATGTTTGATCTGCTGCCGTTCTTCTTCCAGTTCGCGCCTTTGCTGCAGAAGCTGATAGGAGACGACATCGTCCGCTTTTTGTTCAAGCTTTCTTTCCAGCTCAGCGATTTTCTTTTGGAGCAGCTCGCGTTCAAGCTGTTCATGTTCTAAAAAACGCTGCAGCCTTTCTTCGAGCCGCTCATTCAGTTGCAGTGCAGGCTCTTCCGTTTGAATCATTTCGTTTTTCTTGATGAAGAAGGTTTTTTTCGGGCGTTTGACCGTGACATCCTGCATAGGCGTACCGTTTTTTAACTGCTCTTTTACTTCTTTTAAGATGGCGATATCGTCTTTCGTGAAAAAGTAGTGGCCAAGCTCATTTCGGGAAGCGGGCAGTTGCAGCTGCTTGACCCAGCGCTGCACCGTTTTGGTTGATACCCCGAGTTCATTTGCCGCATCAGCAGTATTCATATGATACCTCCTTTTAACCTGTAACTGTTCATTAAAAAGGGTATTCGACCTGAATGAAAAGCTTCCTTCCTGTTAGACAAAAGAAGAAGGGATTCGGCAAAGAAAGCGGTTTTTCCACAGATGGCGAAGGCGTCGCTATGCCTCGTAAAGCTCTAAAGGCAGGCCGTCCGGGTCGGAGAAGAACGTATAGCGCTTGCCTGTTCCGGGATCGGTGCGGATCGGTTCAGCAGTGATGCCTTTTTGCTTGAGCTCCTTGACGGTCTGATCTAGATCGGCCACTGTGAAAGCCAAATGGCGGAGTCCGGCAGCTTCCGGTCTGGTAAGGCGCTCGGGCGGATCTGGAAAAGAAAACAGCTCGATGGCATAGCAGCCGTTTAATGAGAGATCCAGTTTATATGAATCCCGATCCTTTCTGTACGTTTCGCTCAGAATCTCAAGTCCGAGCTTGTCGACATAGAATGTTTTGGATGCTTCATAATCCGAGCATATGATTGCGATGTGATGAATCGATTCCAGCATTGAGTTAAGCTCCTTTTTTCTTAAAAGTATAGCAAAAAGACGCGGCAGCTGCCGATAACGGCGAAGTTGTTTTGACGGGGAGGAGTCCCTGTACTATAATTAGAATGTTACGCACAGCAAACAGAGGTGAATAGCGTGTTAGACCGTTTAAAATCGATAGAGGACCGGTACGAAAAATTAAATGAATTATTAAGCGATCCGGAAGTTGTCAACGATCCGAAGAAGCTTAGAGAATATTCGAAAGAACAATCTGATTTACAGGAAACAGTTGAAGTATACAGACGTTATCGGAGCGCGTCGGAACAGCTCAGCGATGCCAAAGCGATGCTTGAAGAAAAGCTGGACTCCGACATGCGTGAGATGGTTAAAGAGGAAATTTCCGAACTGCAGGAAGAAATCGAGTCGCTCACAGACCAGCTGAAGGTATTGCTGATCCCGAAAGATCCGAACGATGACAAAAACGTTATCATCGAAATCCGCGGCGCAGCGGGCGGAGAAGAGGCTGCTTTATTTGCCGGCAACCTTTACCGCATGTACAGCCGCTATGCAGAGCTCCAAGGCTGGAAAACAGAAGTGATGGAAGCGAATACGACAGGTACAGGCGGATATAAAGAAATCATTTTTATGATCAATGGGAACGGCGCATACTCAAGGCTGAAGTATGAGAACGGCGCACACCGTGTACAGCGCGTTCCAGAGACCGAATCCGGCGGGCGCATCCATACATCCACGGCAACGGTAGCCTGCCTGCCTGAGGCTGAAGAGGTAGAAGTCGATATTCATGAAAAAGACATTCGCGTCGACACCTTCGCGTCGAGCGGTCCGGGAGGGCAAAGCGTCAATACGACGATGTCAGCCGTCCGTCTGACCCACCTTCCGACAGGTGTTGTCGTGTCTTGCCAGGATGAGAAATCTCAGATCAAAAACAAAGAAAAAGCGATGAAAGTTCTGCGCGCGCGAATTTACGATAAATTTCAGCAGGAAGCTCAGGCTGAATATGATCAAAACCGGAAATCCGCCGTCGGAACAGGGGACCGTTCTGAGCGCATCCGCACGTATAACTTTCCGCAAAACCGCGTCACCGATCACCGGATCGGCTTGACGATTCAAAAGCTCGACCAGATCCTTGAAGGCAAGCTTGACGAAGTCATCGACGCGCTGATCGTCGAAGACCAGGCAAGCAAGCTTCAGCAGGCGGAGAGCTAAACATGAAAACAATTTTCGAAGCCCTCAGGTGGGCTTCTTCTTATTTGACGGAAGCGGGAAGAGACCGGAATGCCGCGGAAATTTTGCTGACAGATCAGCTGAACATCGACCGCAGCAAACTGTTGGCAAGCTTCCATGATGTCATATCAGAGTCTGATTTTTCGAGGTTTAAAAAATCTGTCGAGCTTCATCATCAAGGAGTGCCTGTTCAATATATCACCGGAAAAGAGTCCTTTTACGGACGGGAATTTTCCGTAAATGAACACGTTCTGATTCCGCGTCCTGAAACAGAGGAAGTCGTTGAAGCTGTTCTTTCCGAAGCGGAAAGAGTTTTTCCCGGACCAGATCGTCTTAAAGCCGTCGATATCGGTACAGGAAGCGGGGCGATTGCGGTGACTCTTGCGCTTGAGAGCCCGCGTTTTTCCGTCACGGCGACGGATATTTCGGAACAAGCTTTAAGTACGGCAAGACACAACGCTGACCGGCTTGGGGCGAAAGTGGATTTCATCGGCGGCGATTTGCTTGAACCGCTTATCACGCGAGAGAAGAAAGCTGATGTCATCGTTTCGAATCCACCTTATATATCTGAGGAAGACATGAAGACGCTGTCAGATGTTGTCCGTCTTCATGAACCCGCCGGGGCTTTGACGGACGGTGCTGACGGATTGCAGTTTTATAAGCGTTTCATGAAGGAAATTCCATTTGTCATCGCAGATCAGGCACTGGTGGTGTTTGAAATCGGCTGGACTCAGGGGAATGCCGTCAAAGACATGTTTCACCGGTTCTTTCCTGATGCTGACGTACGGGTGAAGAAGGATCTTAATGGAAAAGACCGCATCGTCTGCGCGGTCATTGAGCAACATCATTAAAAAAACCGCCGGAAATGAAGCGACCCTAAAAAGTTAGACAAATAAAATCTCATGAAGCAGTTTGACTGGCATGATTCCGGTATTGTACCGGGTCATGCCTTTTCATTTGTGAAAAAGAAAACCCTAGGCTAGGCCTAGGGTTCCAAAAAGCTTTCAGCGTTGTATTAAGAAAACTCCCCCGG